>JBLIMK010000115.1:0-10519 GCA_047638715.1 Verrucomicrobiales bacterium | reverse complement strand
GGACCAAAGATCTCGGACTGCAAAATCTTCGAACCACGAGCGACATCGGCCAAGACGGTTGCCGGATAGAAGTGACCGTCTCGGTCAGCCGGCGCTCCGCCAACTACCGCTGTAGCACCGTCGGCGACAGCACCATCGACGAGCGCCTGCACGTCTTCAACAGCCTGAGCGTTGACCAACGGCCCGAGCTCGGTACCGGCTTCTAGACCGGGTGCCATCTTGAGGCCAGCCATTCGCTCCGAGAGCTTCGCGGTGAACGTATCGGCAATCCCGCGCTGCACGTAGAAGCGGTTGGCCGCTGTGCACGCCTCACCGCCATTGCGCATCTTGGCCACCATGGCGCCCTCGATCGCGTCATCGAGGTCGGCGTCGTCAAAGACGAGGAACGGGGCATTTCCGCCAAGTTCCATCGACGTGTTCACGACACAATCGGCCGCTTCTCGAAGCAGAACCCGGCCGACCTCGGTCGAGCCCGTGAACGAGATCTTGCGAACTCGCGGATCGTGCAGCATTGCGCTGACGATCGCACCGGAACGGCGAGAAGGCAAGACGTTCACGACACCAGCAGGAACGCCAGCTTCCTCGAGGATTTGAGCGACGAGCAGAGCAGTGAGAGGGGTATCCGACGCTGGCTTCAGGATGACGGTGCAACCAGCAGCCAGGGCTGGGCCAATCTTGCGGGTGGCCATCGCTGCGGGGAAATTCCATGGAGTTACGAGAACTGCGACTCCGACGGGCTGCTGGAGCACGAGGATCGTCTTGTCGCCGCTCGGCGCGGTACCGATCTGCCCGATCGAACGCACAGCTTCCTCTGCGTACCAACGGAAAAATTCGGCCGCATACTTCGCCTCGCCAAGGGCATCGGGGAGCGCCTTGCCGTTTTCACGAACGATCAACTCAGCGATCTCGTCGAGCCGATCGGTCATCAGCTCGAATGCCCGACGAAGAATCTCGGCTCGCTCGCGGGGCGGGGTATCCCGCCAGGTGACCAGTGCCGTGCTCGCGGCGTCAACGGCAAGCATCGCATCGTCGATGGTCGCGCTCGCCACGTTGGTGATCAGTTCGCCCGTAGAAGGATCATGCACCTCGAAGCTCGATTCGTCGCTCGACGTGCGCCATTCGCCACCGATGTAACAACCGGTTGGCAGATTCTTGATGATGTCGGTCATTGCTGCGCTGTCCTCATGATGGTGTCGAATATTCGATCGGCAGAAGGAATCGTCGAGTCCTCGAGCGAGTCGGCTGCCGGCAATGGCACGTGCGGCGTGGTGATTCTGATGATCGGTGCGTCGAGATCCCAGAAGGCATCTTCGGCGACGATCGACGCGACCTCGGCACCCCAGCCACAGAGGCGAGGGTTCTCTTCGACCGTGTACATTCGGTTGGTCTTGGCGACCGAATTCAACACGGTCTTCGTGTCGAGGGGCACGAGCGATCGAAGGTCGATGACCTCGGCACTGATGCCCTGCTCGGCGAGACGGTCCGCAGCTTCCACGGCACGATGCACCATGAGCGCAAGTGCCACGATCGTGACGTCGGACCCTTCTCGGACAACCTTTGCCGTGCCGAGTGTGTCGACGATGTCGCCGCCACCGGTGGGTACATCAAACTTCATCGGGTAACACGATTTGTGCTCGAAGAAGATGACGGGATCGGGGTCTCGCACGGCTGCAGCGAGAAGGCCGATCGTGTCGATCGCATTCGATGGAGCAACGACCTTCAGCCCGGGAATACTCATCGCCCAGTTCTCGACGGATTGGGAGTGTTGTGCCCCGAATCGAGAGCCAGCACCATTCGCCGTTCGAATGACGAGCGGCAGGGACATTTGTCCATCGGTCATGTAGCGAGTTTTGGCGATTTCGTTCGCGACCATGTCCCAGCACACCGCAAGGAAATCGCTGAACATGATTTCGGCGATCGGGCGAAGTCCGGTCATTGCAGCGCCCATAGCGGCGCCGAGAATCGCCTGTTCTGAGATCGGCGCATCACGAACGCGCTTTGGTCCGAACGTTTCGAGCAGTCCACCGGTCGTCTTGAAGACGCCACCGGCTCCAGCAACATCTTCGCCGAGGAACACGACGTTTGGATCGTGCGCGAGCTCTTGGGCGAGGCCGACGGTCACGGCGTCTCGGTAGGTCAGTTCCGCCATTGTGAACCGCCATCGTCCCAAACGTCGGTGTAGATCGATTCCAAGCTCGGCAACGCGCCGTTCGTGGCCTCTTGTGTCGCGAGGTCGACAGCGTTCGCGGTCTCCTGGACGACGCTTGTCAGGTCGGCTTCGCCAAAGCCGATCTCGAGCAGCCGCTGGTGATACATCGGCAACGGATCTCTCTCGTTCCATGCAGCTACCTCGGCCTCGGGACGGTACTTCCCAGGGTCGGCTCGGCTATGGCCGTGATGTCTGTAGGTCTTGGCCTCGATGAGCGATGGTCCGCCGCCGCCGCGAGCCTTCGCGAGCGCTTCTGCCGCAACGGTGTACACCGCATCGGCGTCGTTTCCATCGACGATGAT
Source organism: Verrucomicrobiales bacterium (assembly GCA_047638715.1). GTDB lineage: Bacteria > Actinomycetota > Acidimicrobiia > Acidimicrobiales > SHLQ01 > SHLQ01. Next base: position 8,008 of record JBLIMK010000115.1, on the reverse strand, counting down.
CGACGGCAGCCCGTAGGCCGATGCTCGATCGGCGCCGGGATTCTCGACCGGCGAGACATCAGCGATCGACGTGTATTCCATGTACAGGTTGTTTTCGCACACGAACACGGTCGGGAGATTCCAGACCGCAGCAAAGTTAATGGCCTCGTGAAACGCACCAATGTTCGTGGTGCCATCGCCGAAGAAGGCGACCGCAACCTGGCCGGTGTCGTTGTATTGAGACGTCCACGCAGCACCGTTCGCAACACACAGATGCGCACCGATAATCGCATAGCTGCCCATCACCCCATGCTCCACGCTGGTCAGGTGCATCGACCCGCCCTTGCCGCTCATCAGGCCGTTCTCACGACCGAGGAGTTCTGCGAGCACAGGTGTCATCGGCACTCCACGAGCCAACGTATGTGCGTGACCTCGATAAGTGGCGAAGGTCCAGTCGTCGTCGCGCATTGCAACGCCGAACCCCGCAGCGATGGCTTCTTGGCCAAGCGACAGATGGCTCGTACCTTTGACGAGTCCCTTTAAGAACATGTCGTACGCCCGCTTTTCGAACAGACGAATCTCCTGCTGCACGCGGAACAGCTTCAGCCGCGTTTCTTCCGGTATCGGCAACTGCGCATTCGACCGATCGACAGCCTCTGGCAGGACCGGTGCATGGTTTCCGTACTCCTCGTACGTCGGCATCGTTGTCATTGCGACCTCAGTACTCGTTTGCTATGAACAGCTCTTCGGCCGGGAAGAGGGTGATGACTTCGCAGCCGTCTGCGGTGACGACGACTTCCTCTTCGATCCGCGCTGCGGAGACGCCATCGGTTGCGGGACAATAGGTCTCAAGGGCGAACACCATGTTCTCCTTGATCTCCATGGGGTGATCGAGCGAGTTGACCCGACTGATGATGGGGCGCTCGTGGAGCCCTAGACCGAGTCCGTGGCCGAACTGGAGCCCGAAGGCTTCGAACTCGTCGTCGAAACCGAATTCCTCAGCGGCCGGGAACCCCTCGGCGACCGTCTTGGTGCTCACTCCGGGCTTGATCGTCTGGATCGCCATGTCGATCCACTCGCGAGCCTGGGAATACGCGTCCTTTTGTTGGGTCGTCGCCCTACCAACGTTCATCGTCCGGTAGTAGCAGGTTCGATAGCCGTTGAACGACTGAATGATGTCGAAGAAGGCCTGGTCGCCCGGGCGAAGGAGGCGATCGGAGAAGTTGTGCGGATGGGGGCTGCAACGCTCGCCTGACACGGCATTAACCGCCTCGACGTCATCGGAGCCCATTTCGTAAAGCCGCTTGTTGACCGCAGCGACGATTTCGCTCTCGCGAACTCCCGGCTTCAGCATCTCCGAGATCGTCTGGTAGGCGCCGTCGACCATCGAGGCGGCCGTGGTTAAAAGCATGATCTCGTCTTGAGACTTGATCTCGCGCGCATCGAGCATGATCTGCTGCCCGTCGACCACCGCAATGCCTTCCTCCTGAAGGGCGAACAGCATCGGCGGCTCGGCGACATCGAGGCCGAGGGGCATATCAGCGACCCCTTGTTCGCGCAGCATGCTGGCGATCTCTTTTGCCGTCCGCTCGAACAGGCCATTCTCGGGGGGAATGGCGCCTCGAAGTCCGTTTAGACCGGCCCGGCAGTCCTCGGGCTCGAGCCAGGGACAATGCAGACGGTGGTGCGCCGCCGCCGACCCGAAGTCCCAGACCATGGGGCGGCCGTTGCGGGCGAGGAGCGAGAAGCGGTGCATCTTGTCCCTGCCCCACTCGCCGATCTGAGTGCTCGTGGTATAGCGAATGTTGTTGGTGTCGAAGCACAGGAGCGCTCCTACCGAGGACGCGTCGAGCGCCTCACGGACCCGGCCGAGGCGATAGTCACGCAGACGGTCGAAATCGACCCGCTTCTCATAGTCGACCGCCATCGAACCCGGTGCTGGGATCCGCCCGACGGGAAACTCCTGCTTCACCTCAGGGTCGAATATTCCGTACTTCTGCCCTGGCTTGCCGGTGTTTGCGTTGCCAGCGAGGGAGAATTGGGAGCCAATTGCCTTGCCACCTGTACACATCGTGTTACCTGCTCCCCTCGACGCCGTGGTCGAAGACTCGATTTTCGGTGCTATCGCTTCCCACGAATGGCGTCACGAATACAGAATGTACTTTAGGGAATGCTGCAACCGATTGCAAGCTAGAGCCAAGGAGTCCACTTGTGTGAAATTTCCAATGGCCTAGTAATAGGTATTATATAGCATTATCTTCTTGCAATCGTTTGCACTTTCCGTTAAGGTCTGCACCGATCAACCGAATCATCGATCTTCATGGGGGGCGAGCAGCATGACCAATACGACGTCGGCCAATGGCGGGCAAACCACCTCGGCTCCGATCATTTCGGCGCACGGAATCTCCAAGAACTTCGGCGGTGTCCTTGCCGTCGACAACGTCGATCTAGCGGTCGCTCCGGGCGAAATCCACGGTCTCGTCGGTGAGAACGGTGCCGGGAAGTCGACGCTGATGCGCATGCTCGCCGGAATCCTTACCCCGAACAGTGGGGTGGTAAGAGTCGGTGGCGAGGAACTCCAGTCCGGAAGCACCAAGTCGGCTCTTGAAGCGGGTGTATCGCTCGTCCACCAAGAGCTCAGCCTCGTTCCCGAGATGACGGTTGCCGAGAACATCAACCTCGGATTCACCCCCACCAAAGCTGGGTTGATCGACCGGGGCACCCAACGCCGCGTCGCACGCGAAGCCTTGGAGGAGATCAACGTAGCGGTGGACCTCGACGAGCCCGTTGCTCGTTTGTCGGTCGCACTCCGGCAGTTCGTGGAAATCGCCAGAGCGGTCGCTCGCAAGCCGCGAGTTCTCATTCTCGACGAACCGACCGCCACGCTCACCCCGTCCGAGACCGACTACCTCCTCGACATGCTCAAGCGCCTCGCTGGACGCGGTATGGCAATCATCTACATCTCGCACCGCATCCCGGAGATCTTCGCCATCTGCCACACGGTCACGATCCTGCGCGACGCCAAGCATGTCGACACGGTTGACATCTCCGAGACAACGCCCAATGCACTGGTGAGCCTGATGGTCGGGCGTGAACTCGAGGCCGAGCTCGGCACCCATCGAGACGCCACAGATTTCGGCGATGTCGTGTTGAGCGCAACCGGCATCCGCGCCGAGGGCGTCAACGACGTTGACCTCAACGTACGTGCGGGACAGATCGTGGGCCTCGGGGGCCTGGTCGGTGCCGGACGATCCGAGTTCGTCCGGGCGATGATCGGTGCCGACCCCCGAACCGCTGGTGACGTGACGGTAACAACGAACGGCTCGACCAAGCGGATCACCAGCTACCAGTCGGCGATTGCCGCTGGCGTCGCTTACATCCCCGAGGAGCGACGCACTGACGGTCTTGCGCTCACGATGACGGTGTCCGACAACATCACGCTGCCCAATCGACGAGCGCTGTCGAGCAACTTCGTTCTGCAGTTCCGGAAGATCGCAAAGTTCGCCAAAGGCCTTGCCGACGACACGGGGCTCCGCCCGCCCGACATCGAGCGCAACGCCGGCGACTTCAGTGGCGGCAACCAGCAGAAGGTGGTGCTGGCCAAATGGCTCGGCCGAGAGCCTGACGTCATCATTCTCGACGAGCCGACGCGAGGTGTCGATGTCGGAGCAAAGGCGGAGATTCACCGACTCGTGAGGGCGTTGGCCGAGAGCGGCACTGCCGTATTGGTCGTGAGCTCCGACCTTCCCGAACTCCTCGATCTGTCGGACGTGATCCAAGTGGTCCGCGACGGACACATCGTCGGCACATTGTCACGCGCCGACGCCGACGAGGAGGCCGTGATGTCACTGGCGTCTAGGGGAGCAACGGTGGAATCAGCATGATTGTCAACAACGAAACCGAGGCGCCGCCCGAAGCAGGCGAGGTCGGAATCGAGCAACAGGACACCAGCGTCTTGGAGTGGTTGTCGTCGCAAGGCATCTTCGTCTTCACTGCGCTGTTACTGGTCGTCGCCGCGATCTTTGTCGACGGTTTCGCATCCCTAGACAACGCCACCGACGTGTTCAACCGGGCGGCACCAATCGGCATCGTTGCCGTCGGCATGACCTTCGTCGTCATCAGTTCGAACTACCTCGACTTGTCCGTCGTGGCACAGGTCGCAACCTCGGCGGTGCTGCTGATTGCCGTCAGCGACTCCAGCAACATGCTGCTCGCTATGGTCTTGTGCTTGCTGGTGGCGATCGTGTACGGCGTCGTCAACGGCGTTGCGGTTGGCGTTTTCGGCGCCAACGCCGTGATCGTTACCCTTTCCACCACCTTCATCGGCCTCGGGGCCCTGCGGTGGGTCAGCGGCGGCAGCATTTATTTCGGTGACACCGACGGCATCATCGCCTCGTTCGGTCGGACCAAGCTCGGGCCGTTTCCGCTGGCAATTCTCGTTCTCGTCGGGGTAACCCTGGCCTTGCACTTCGTGCTGTCCAACACGACGTTCGGCTTCATGGTCAAGTCCTACGGTTCAAACCGGGAAGCGACTCGTCTCGCCGGCGTCAACACGTCGCAGGTGGTAATCGGCGCGTTCGTGTTCTCCGCACTCGGGGCCATGCTCGGTGGTTGGGTGCTGGCCGCCTTCTCCAACACTGCGGTGTCGTCGATGTCTGACGGCTTCGACTTCGAGGCGCTGGCCGCCATCATCGTCGGCGGTACCAGCGTGTTCGGGGGCAAGGGCAGCGTGTTACGCACCCTGCTCGGCGTCGTGTTCGTCAGCGCTCTCACCAACATCATGGTCTTGTCCGGGTTGGGCTTCGGGTATCAGCAAATGGCCATCGGTGCCCTGATCGTCGTCGCCGTCTCCATCGACGCTCTGGCTCGAAAGCTGGGAACTTCATGACCACGACCACATCCCTGGACCTCACCAGCGAGGAGCTCGACTTCATCGGTCGAATGAAGCAGACCTTCGCGCGGCGCACCGAGGGTCGAGCCATCGTGTTGCTCATCGTCGTGTCAATCTGGGCCCTGATCTGGGAGTCGAAGGTGTTCACCGCCTACGAGGTGACCCTTGGCCGGCTCGCTCTGATCGGCCTGACCGCGGTCGGGCTCACGGCCGTGATCTTGATGGGCGAGCTCGACCTGAGCATCGCCAGCATCTTGGCGGTGTCAGGTGTGGTCATGGCCAGCTTCGACAGTGCCTTGCTCGGAATCGTCGTTGCGCTGGCTATCGGCCTGTTCATCGGCATGGTGAATGCGTTCTTCGTCACGGTGGTGGGCATCAACTCCTTTATCGCCACGCTCGGAATGCTCTTCTTCCTTCGAGGTATGGCGTTCGTCGTCTCCGATGAGGACTTCGTCAGGATGGAGAACAGGGATCTGCCGACACAATTCCGAGAACCGCTCGTCGGCGAGCTCACCCCACGGGTGCTCATCTTTATCCTTACATTCATCGCCATCCAGGTCTTCGTGACCCGTGTTCGTGTCGGGCGGGAGTTCTACGCCGTCGGTGGCAACCGAGAGGCCGCTCGCGATGCCGGGATCCCCGTGCGTCGGCGGGTCTTCACCGGGTTCATGATCTCCGGATTCGTTGCGGCCAGCGCCGGCATCATCGTGACACTCCAGCTCGGGACGGCCGATCCCACCGCAGGGGGCAATGCGCTGCTCACAAGTTTCGCTGCTGCGATCGTGGGCGGAATCTTCCTCAACGGCGGCCGGGGCTCGGTGTTTGGAACGTTGCTCGGGGCGGCGGCGCTCAGCATCTTGCAGGTCGGAATGACCTTCAACGGCGTCGAGAACGACATCCAGAACATCGTCATCGGGCTTGTGCTGTTCCTTGCCGTCGTGACCGACCCCGACAGCATTCGTGCGGTACTCCGAAGTGCTCGAACGTTCCTTCGGGCACGCGGCGCCTCGCGCACTTCCACGCCCGCCTAGTCGAGGCGGCCGCGCCCAGGAGCAGGCCGGCTCCGCAACACTTCGCAATTCAATCACTACACAACAACAAATTAGAGGGAAACACATGAGAGATATGGGAAAGAAAGAGCGGACCACGAGCCAACTGAGGCTGATCGTGGGCGTGTTCGCAGTGGCTGCGCTGATCTTCAGCGCGTGCGGTAGCGATGACGCCGACGTTACAGCCGACGATGCTTCGTCGGATACAGCTGCTGCGCCCGCAGACGACGAGGGTGGCGACACGTTCGAAGTCTTCGCTCTGCTGCCACAGGGCAACGACCAACCATATGGCACCACCTACCTGCCGCCGTTCGAGGCGAAGGCTGCTGAACTTGGTTTGAACCTCAACATCGTCAACTCCGGCTATGACGGCGAGCAGCAGGCCAGCGACTGCGAGGTCGCTGTTGCGGCCGAGCCCGACCTGATCATTCTGTGGCCCGCTGTCGGCGACCAGGTTCGTCCGTGCCTTGAGGCAGCCAACGATGCCGGGATCCCCGTCACGGTTACCAACTCCGACCTCATCGCTGAGGATCAGGAGCTCTCCGAGGCGTACTCGGGCCCCGACACCTACGGCCAGGGTGTGTCCTCGGCTGAGATGTTCTGCGAATTCGCCGGCGGCGATGATGTGGGCATCCTCATGATCAACGGCGCCACGGGAAACACCACGGCGATCGACCGCGAGAACGGTTTCGAAGACACCATCAACGAGAGCTGCCCGAACGTCACGATTCTGGACCGCCAGCCCGGCAACTGGAACAAGGACGACTCGCAGCTCGCAGCGTCGGAGATGATTACCGCTGTCGGTGCCGAGAACATCGGCGGTGTCTATGCCGCCGATGACACAATGGTCGCCGGTGTGGTCGATGCCCTCAGGGCACGTGACATCGACCCGGAGTCGTTGATCATCACTTCGATCGGCAACACGTTCCTCGGTAACCCACTCGTGGCCGACGGTTCGATCGACGGCACCGTGTTCCAGTCCTCATCGTGGGACGGCGAGAACGCAGCCCAGACGGCCTACGACGTCTTGACCGGCAGCTCCTCGGAGCGTGTCATCAAGTTCATGCCTTCGGTGAAGGTCACCACCGATAACGCAACCGATCCAGCAGTTGCTCCTGAGTGGTAACCCCCCTCCACTAGATCCAGTAGCAAAGTAAAGAACCCGGGTGGCAGAGCCGCCCGGGTTCTTTCACAATTCGCCACGAGTAAGTCGAGGTGAATTACCATTGTCAAGTCTCATTCCGGGGCACGGGGAAGGCGTAAGGAAGGCTCAAAATGGAACGAGTGACGCTCAAAGATGTCGCCGACAAAGTCGGCGTGAATATTTCTACCGTGTCCAGGGCGCTCAGCGACGATCGCTCGAACCTCGTGAACGCCGCCACCCGTTCCCAGGTTCTCAAGGCTGCCGAAGAACTCGGCTACAGAGGAAACCTGCAGGCGAGCGCTCTCCGGCGTGGACGCACCCAGACGATCGGGGTGATCGTCGCGGATCTCAGCAACCCCTTCATCGGTCCAGTCCTTCGCGGAATCTCTCAAGGATTAGAGGGGCGAAAACTCCTACCGATCATGACCGAATCTCGCGACTCGTCCGACGTGCTGGGGCGTGTCTGCGATCTGCTTTTGGCCCAGCGGGTCGATGGCGTCATCTGCACCGCTGGTCGCACCGCCGATCGAGCGGCGCTCAAACGGCTCGCCAAGGAAACACCAACTGTGCTTGCCGTGCGCGCCTGGCCCGACAGCAAGATCACGACGGTGTCTCATGACGATTACAACGGAGGCCGACTCGCGGCTGAGCACCTCCTCGATCTCGGCCACACGAACCTGGCTCAGCTCTTGGGTCCGAGAGACATCGGCTCATTCGACGGCCGCACCCGCGGGTTCGCCGACCGGGTTCGGTCAGCAGGGGCGAAGTGCCTCGAGATCGACGGCGATATCCACCTCCCGACGTTCGATGCCGGACGAGAGTTGATGACCAAATTGCTCGATCGGGCGACAGGCGAACTCCCAACGGCACTGTTTGCTCAGAACGACTCAATGGCGATCGGCGCGATGCACCTCGCGAAGGAGCGAGGCCTCGAATGCCCCTCCG
>JBLIMK010000114.1:0-10775 GCA_047638715.1 Verrucomicrobiales bacterium | reverse complement strand
GAGGGCCTGCACCGACATGTGCTTCCCAGCCATGTCGACGTCGACGCGCTCGCACGCGGCGGAGAAAACCTCCACCTTCTGTGCCGCGACGTTGGGTGGCCCCCAGGCATTCCATTCCTGCGCGTGGTTTGCGGTGATGCGGCACATTCGCGGACCGCTCGTTCCGACGAGAATTGGCAATTTCGCCTGGACTGGGCTCGGATCGGAGGGGGCATCGTCGATCGAGTAGTAGGTGCCCGCGAAGGTCGTTCGATCCTCGTCGAGGAGGGAGCGGATGACCTGAATCGACTCTTCGAATCTGTCGACTCGCTCCTTGGGCGGTTCGAGCTCGATGCCGTAGGCGCGATGCTCATTGATCTGCCAGCCTGCGCCGAGGCCGAGAACCATGCGCCCGTGTGAAACATGGTCCAGCGTTGTTGCACGGTTGGCCAGAACTGCCGGATGGTGAACCGAAGTAGGGGAGACGAGCGATCCAATGCGGATCGACTCGGTCGTGGCGGCGACCGCCGGCAGGATCGACCAGATCTCGTGCACGTCTCCGGCCTCGATCGTGTCGTCGCCCGTGTTGGGCATGTAATGGTCGGCAAACCAAAACCCAAACCAGCCGCTCGCGTCGGCTGTGCGAGCGAGCTTGAGGACTTCATCGGTGGAGCGGCTGGGGCTTGGCCAAACAGAGAACTTCATGATCCGGACGTTACAACCTGGCGCTCGAAGATCGTTCGCCACCACGTGGCCGACGAACGCTAGGTTCGCCCTATGAAGAAGCTGTCGAAGGACGATCCACGCGCTCGGTACATCGCGACCTCCATCAAGGTTGATGCCGATGGTCTCGCCGCTCACGTTGCAGAGAACCACCAGTGGGTGCTCGCAACGACGCGGGCCGACGGGCGCCCCCAGATGAGTTTGGTTGCCGGGGGCATGTTGCCCGATGGACGGCTTGCGATCGCCACCTACCCGCAGCGGGTGAAGGCGAAGAACATCCGCCGCAATCCAATGGTCTCGGTGTCGGTGATGGGCGGCGAGTTCAATGCGGACTGGGTGCAGATCGATGGCGAGGCACAGGTGCTCGATATGCCCGACGGCGGTGATGTCCTGGTCGACTATTTCCGGTCGATTAGTGGTGAACACGACAACTGGGATGAATATCGTCAAGCGATGACGGATCAGGGCAAGTGTGCCATTGTGATCACGCCGAGTCGGTGGAGTCCGGTTAGCTCAGGCGGGTTCCCGCCCGAGCTGTTTGAAGACTGACCCACAAGCTCGACCGATTCGCTCGCTGATGAGCACATGAATCGTGCCGTCACCTGGTTTCCTAGAAGGGTGATTAACGAGCTCTCGGAGCCGCCGCCGGCACCCGACGAACTACAACTCGAGCAGGCAGCTGTCGCTCGGATACAGGGTGCGCATCGTGCCCATATCGACTCCGCTCGTCGTTATGCGACGGGGCTTGCTGACGAAGCGTCGTTCCTCTCCGAGGAAGGTCCTCGCGAGACCGAGGCCGAGGTTGGTGACGAAGACTCCGAGGCGGCCGTCGAAGCAGCAACCGCTCGTGCTGCGTCGGCGCGAGCTCTGCTGGCGTGGAAGCGTGTCCGTGAGCTCGAAGCCGCTGGCGATGCCCTCGCGTTCGGCCGACTCACCTCTGCGGAGTTTGGCACCGACTACATCGGCCGGATGAGCGTGATCGACGGCGACGAGGTCTACCTCATCGACTGGCGGGCGCGGGCAGCCGAGCCGTTCTATCGAGCCACACCGCTCGAGTCTCTCGGAATTTCGCATCGCAGGCATCTCCACTACACCGACGACGAGCTGACGAATTACAGCGACGAGGTGTTCGATACCGATTCGATCGCTGAGCATCAGTCCTTGCGCGGTGAAGCTGCTCTTCTCGCCACTCTGGCCGCCCGCACGGATGGTCGAATGCAGTCGGTTGTGGCAACGATTCAGGCCGAACAGGACGCGGTGATTCGAGCTTCGGCGAAGGGTCCGCTTCTCGTGCAGGGTGGCCCTGGAACCGGCAAGACGGTCGTTGCTTTGCATCGGGCCGCCTACCTTCTCTACGCAGATCGTGCAGCGTTGGCGGAGACCGGTGTGCTCATCGTTGGGCCGAGCGCAGAGTTTCTTCGGTACATCAGCGACGTCTTGCCGTCACTCGGCGAGAGCGGCGTTGTGTCGGTCACCGCCGACCGCCTCTTCCCCGGCGTCTTGGTCGACCCCGACGAGTCCGAGGCTGTGGCTGAACTGAAGGGCGACGAGTCGATGGCCACGTTGCTGGCCCAGGCGGTTGATAAACGACAACGACAGCCTCGGGAACCGCTGGCCGCCTTTTACGGCAGTCGGCGCGTCGTTCTCGACACCGACGAGCTTCGACGCTTCGCGATGCTTGGTCGCCGACAAGCGACGCATAACGCGGGCGCTGGAATGTTTCGCGGCCTTGTTCTCGACAGGTTGATCGATGAGGTGCATGAGCCAGGTTTCGGCGGGCGGGACGATATTCGCCAGGCGTTGATCGAATCGGCCGACATCGCCCAGTTCTTCGAGGCGCACTGGCCGATATTGACACCCGAACAAATGCTGAACGATCTGCTCGGGTCGGTGGCGTTGTTACGCTCGTCGTGCGCCGCTGCTGGGCTCGAAGCTGCGGCTGCGGATCTCCTCACCCGACCGAGGGAGAAGGAACGCGATCTCTGGAGGCGTCGTTGGTTCCACAGCGATGTGCCACTGCTCGACGAGTTGCTTTGGTTGCTCGGAGATGTCTCCGAAGCAGTTGCGGTCGAGACCGATATGGAGCACGAGTTCACCGACGAGGCCGATGTGTTTACCGTCGATGAGCAACGTGGCGATGATCCCGAGATAGACGGCGAAGTGAACGAGGAAACCCTCGAACCTGAGCCTGGGGCCGACGATGTCGAAAGCTACGACTCGTGGCGTGAAGGCGATGGGGATGAGCAGCCATGGGTATAGACAACGACGCCGTTGGCGAGGCGCTCAAGAAAGAGTCGCACTCGAGCTACCCCGTTCGCGACGAGATCACAGGCGAGATCATCACCGACCCCGACGGGTTGCCCATTGCCGAACTCGAAAGCGATGACTATCTCGAGCTCGGGTCATCGTTGTCGATCGAGGAGCGTTCTGCGGGCGAGCGAGCCTGGCGGTTTGGGCACGTGATCGTCGATGAAGCCCAGGACCTAACCCCAATGCAATGGCGGATGATTGGACGGCGTGCCCGGGGGCATTCGATGACGATCGTCGGCGATGTCGCACAACGAACGACCGGCGCCGCTGGGACGTGGGACGAGTTGTTGCCGAAGGAGTTCGGCCAAGTCAATCGGTTTGAGCTCTCGACGAATTATCGATCGCCCGAGGAGGTCGCGCCTTTCGCAAGCGCTGTCTTGGGTGCACTCGATCCAATGCTCACCCAGCCGCTTTCGATTCGTACTTCCGGCCACCCGGTGGGGGTTGTCCAAGTCGCGTCATCGGCCGCTCTCGGAGCGGAGGCTGCGGCTGCGGCGCTCGATCTTGTGTCGAAGGTGGAAGATGGACGGGTGGCGATCATCGCTGTCGAGCCACTCGATGTCGAGCATCGACAGATCCGTTGTCTGACCCCCGCTCAGTCGAAGGGCATGGAATTTGATGGCGTCGTCATAGTGGAACCGGCCGGCATCGTCGATCGATCGCACGGCCTCGGGTTGTTGTACGTCGCCCTGACCCGAACGACCGATCGTCTCGTCATCGTGCACAGCCGTCCGCTACCCGATGAGCTCGTCGAGGTCTGACCCGAGCGTGCACGTCAAACGTGGTCGCGTTAGGTGCGGTCGAAGGTGGGAGAACGCTTTTCGAGGAATGCAGCGACCGCCTCGCGGTGATCGGCTGTGCTTGCGAGCTCAGCGAACAGCGCGGTCATGCGCTTGCCATGTTCGTGTTGTCCCTCCGAGGGGGAAGAGCGCAGAGCCGCCTTGTTCGCCTCGATCGCGAGGGGGGCTTTGGTTGAAATGTGCTCGGCCAGTTCCTTCGCTCGGTCGGTCGGAGCATCAGCGAGAAGCGAAATCAACCCCCACGACTCTGCGGTCGCGGCGTCGAATCGCTCGCCGGTCAACAACATGAGCCGTGCGCGACCATCGCCGATCGCGTGGACGAGCGACCACACGCTGGCCACCAAACCCATGTTCACGCCCGACGCAGCGAAGGTCGCTTTGTTCGATGCGACCCGGATGTCGCACGCCAACGCGAGCTCGAGGCCCCCACCGTGGGCCGCACCGTCGATCGCCGCGATCACCGGCACTCGACACGTGCGAATCGCTTCGCATGCTTCGTCGACGATCGTCAGCATCATCGCAGGATCGTCGGTCGGCTCGGTCAGGACGCGAATGTCTGCGCCTGCGCAGAACCCACCTTGCCCACCCGAGAGCACAACAGCGCGGATCGATGTTGCTGTGGCGACCATGGCCACAGCATCTTGGAGCGACGACCAGTCTTCGGGCCCAAGAGCGTTCACTGGTGCACGATCGATGGAGATCGTCAGAACGCCTGCGACGCATGTGGTGCTGATCGCGCCGGCCATTGTTCGAAGCTAGCAGCGCCCGATGTGAGAGGCGTCATGGCGCGGGCGGCTCTACTCGACTACAAATAGCCGGATGAGTGACAAGCCCGATCCGTTCAACGCTCCCTTTGGAACGCTCTTTGGCGACAGCATGGCTGTGGCCAACTACAGCGACGGGGTTTACGACTACCGAGGTTCCGCTCAGCCCTTGGAAAATTTCTCGCTGCATCCAGCGACGCACGTGCTGCACTATGCGAGCGAGTGTTTCGAGGGGTTGAAGGCGCACCGCCAGACCGATGGGTCGGTTGCGATCTTCCGCCTCGAGGACTCGGTTCAACGCATGCTCCTCAGCATCGAGAAGCTCCGAATGACCGCACCGAGCGCCGATCTCCTGCGCCAACTCATCCTCGACGCCACGACGGCGAACATGGATTTCACACCCGACGCACCCGGGTCGTTGTACATACGGCCGACGTTCATCGGAACCGCTGCGAACATTGGTGCGGCCGCCACACCGAGCACCGAGGCGCTTCTCTACGTGATCAATTCTCCGGTCGGCGACTACTTCGCAGGCGGCGTGCGTCCACTCACGATCTACATCGAGACCGACATCCCTCGCACGACACCACAATTCGGCTCGGTGAAGAGCGGCGCAAACTATGTCATGGCTCTCGGGCCGACGCTTGACGCGAAGCGCGATCATGTTGCCGATCAGGTTCTTTTTGCGAGCGGCGATGACGTGACCGAGACCGGAGCCTCCAACTTCTTCCTGGCCGACGGTGAACGACTGATCACCCGCGATCTCGATAGCTCGTTCCTTCATGGGATCACTCGCAAGTCGATCATCCAGATCGCAAAGGACCTTGGCCTAGCGGTCGAGGAGCGAAGCATTCCGGTGGCCGAACTTCAGGCCTGGTCCGAGCACGGCGAAATGTTCCTCTCCGGCACCGCAGCGGTTATCGCTCCGGTCGGCAAGGTCATCACTCATGGTGAACAGATGACGGTCGGCGACGGACAACCTGGGAAAACCACGCTTCGGCTACGTGAGGCGCTCACCGATATTCAAACCGGCAAAGCGCCCGACCATCATGGCTGGTTGACCCACCTATAACGCCGCCCGATCGGCCTCAAGGGAAGTGCAGCACTTCGTCGGCTAAGCGAGCCCCTTAGGGTTTCGTTGCGACGATCAACCCTTCGGTGAGAAAGAACTCAGCATCGTCTTGGGTGGAGCCCGTTGGTCGGAGGAACTTTCGTACGTCCACGGTCGCGTCCAGCAGATCGCTGAGTAGTCCGGGACGCTCGTCGACGGGAACGTTCATGTTCTCAACCCAGAACGTGAAACCCATACGTTTCGGGGCGGTTTCGACATGGCCGACATCGAGACCCTGATCGGCGCACAACTTCGTCCATTCATCCATCGAGAGGCATCGAAGGTGGCTGGGGTCGCGTCGGCGTTCCCAGTCGTTGTACGTGTCGGCGACGTCCTTGTTGTTCGGAACGATGTTGTCCACCATTGCGAACGTGCCTCCAGACAAGAGCACCCGAGCCACCTCAGACACGAAGGTCGCCGGCGATGGGAAGTGATGCGGAGCGATGCGGCAGGTGGCCAGGTCGAAGCTCGCATCGTCGAAGGGAAGCGCCTCGGCATCGGCGAGTTCGGTCCGCACGTTTTCATGACCGAGTTCGACCGCTCGTTCCGCGCAGAGTTCCACCATTTCGGGAGTGAGGTCAGAAGCGACCATCATCGAAACGTGGGGAGCGAAGGCGAATGCGGTGTGTCCGGCCGCAGTCGCTATGTCGAGCGCATGCCACGTCGGTTGCGGCTCGACGAGTTCGACCATCCGGGCCAGACTCGCGCCCTTCGCGTGGACGGGGCTCGTGGCGTAGTTCGAGGCATTCGCTCCGAACTGTGCCCGGTTGAGATCCTTGGCTGACTGTGGTTCATGGCTCATCGGAAGTCCTCCACACTCACCGTAACGTGAGCGCATGTCCGCAGCCTTTCTCACCGCAGATGGTCCGATAGAGATTCCTGAACGCGTGCTCGTCGTGGTCGCTCATCCTGACGACATCGACTTCGGCGTCGCCGGCACGGTGGCACAGCTCACGGCTGCTGGAAGTTATGTGGCGTATTGCCTCGTGACGTCTGGCGAGGCCGGCGAGGACGACATGACCGTGACGACCCAAGAGCTGTCGGCAATGCGTGAGGCCGAGCAAACAGCGGCCGCTGCCGAGGTCGGTGTCGACACCCTCCATTTCTTGCGTCACCCAGATGGCATGGTCGAGGCGAACTTCGCGTTGCGCTGTGACATCTCGCGGATCATTCGAATCGAAAAACCTGACGTCGTGATTACTCAGTCTCCTCATCGCAACTTCGACTCGGTGTACGGAAGCCATCCCGATCACCTCGAAACGGCCGAGGCCACGTTGCGAGCGGTGTATCCAGATGCCCGCAACCCCCGCGCGTTCACGACCGAGCTCCTCGACGAGGGCTACGAGCCGCACACGGTGAACCACGTGTGGGTCAGCTCGGTCGATCAATCGCTCTTCGTGGACGTGACCAATGTGTTTGAAGCGAAGCTCCGCGCCCTGCGGTCTCACCAGTCGCAGGTCGCGAAGCGCGATGCCGAATTCGACCTGAAAAAGCTGATGTGGGAGTGGGGCGAACGCCTCGCCGCCGCGGGGGCTGACAAAGGGATCGAACATTTCGCGAACGTGGAACCTGGCGATCCGAACAACCGAATCGCCGAGGCCTATCGGGTGCTCGATACGGCGTAGGTCGTGCCCGATCTACGACTGGTGCGAAGCTGCTCTAGCTGCTTCGGTCGGCGAGGAACGGATACCGTTCGCGGACTTCGGCCACACGTTTCGGTGAGACATCTGCGCTGAGAATCGTCGCACCGGAATCATCGCCGGAGTCGGCGAGAATTTCGCCGAACGGATCGATGATCATCGAGTCGCCGCTGTAAGCGACGTTCGGATCTTCGCCCGCACGGTTTGCGCCGACCACCCACGCCTGGTTCTCGATCGCGCGGGCGGCGAGGAGGGTGCGCCAATGGTTGCGTCGGCTCGCGGGCCAGTTCGCGATCACGAGATAACAATCGGTGTCGTGAGCCATCGCCCAGAACTCGTCGGCGAACCGCAGGTCGTAACAAACGAACGCGCTGATGCGGAGGCCCTCGATCGTGATGCTGTGGCGGTCGGCTCCGGGGGTGTAGCTCTTATCTTCGCCGCCGTAGGTGAATGGGTGGATCTTGTTATAGGTCTCGAGCTCGCCCTCTGGCCCGGCGAATGTCATGCGGTTGTTCGGCAACCCCGAACCTTCGCTGACCGGAATCGAGCCCACGACCCACGAGCCGGTGGAGGCGGCCTGCTCGCGCAGAAACTCCGTCGATGGCCCGTCTGCTGCTTCGCGCGCACGGTCGGTGTTCAGCGTGAAACCCCACGAGAATGTCTCGGTGAGAGCGATGAGACCTGCCCCCGTGTCGGCGGCCTGGGCGATTTGTGGCCGCAGTGCGTCGAAGTTTTCTTGCGGGTTTTCCCACGCAATCTCATGCTGGACAATGGCGATCTTCATGGGAACACATCTCCTCGCGTCGAGATCTACGTTAGGCGAGGTTGCATGCGGACAGCGCAGCCCGAAGAACACTGTCACACCCTGGTCGTACACTTGTTCGTATGACGCTGACGACTGAAACCGTGGTGGGAACAACGACCGACACGTTGTTACCTCGTGCTGCGTTCGATGGTCTCACCCTTGTCCAGGCGGGTTTGGCGAAGCTGTTACATACCGATGTGAGCACGCATCATTTGCATACGGCGTTGGAGTTGATCGACACCGTCGAGTCGATGGCGCGTCAGTTGGATGCCGTGCAGAACAAGGTGTTCGAATCGATCGAGTGCACCGGTGTTCATTCTGTTGACGGGCATCGCACCGCCCGCACGATGATCGCCCACGGCGGAAAACTCTCGAGTGCTGAGGCAGGTACACGTCGCAAGACAATGCGAGCGCTGCGGGTCTTGCCAGCGGTGGCCGCTGCGTTTGATGCTGGTTTGGTGTCGACGTGCATGGTCAACAAACTCGGCCGCGTCTACGCGAACCAACGGGTGCGTGACCTGATGGCCGACGCTGATACCTGGTTCGCTCAACATGCGCTCGCTGACACCTATGAGTTCTTCGACCTGGTCGTGACCCAATGGGAATCGCTGGCCGACCAAGACGGTGCCGAGCAGCGCGACAAACGTCACGACCTGGCCCGCAACCATCAGATGGTCCAGAACGAAGACGGCTCATGGGCGTGGAAGGGCAGCTGTGCGGCCTACGACGGGGCCATCACCAACGACATTCTTGACGCGTTCGAAACCATCGAGTTCGACATCGACTGGCAATGGGTCACCGCTACGCATGGCCCCAAGGCCTGTGCTGACCTGATGCCTCGAACTGCCGCCCAACGACGAGCCGATGCCTACGCCAAAGTCCACGTCTACGCCGCACGGGCGTTGGCAGCCGAAGGCGGCCCAACCGTCACCACCGACATCTTGATCGACGACGAAACATTCGAACACGAAACCAAGAAACTGCTTGGCGACGATGTCGAGGCAACGTTTCCGACTCGGGAAGATTTCGAATGCCGCACCCTGTCGGGGTCGATCATCCCGCCGCGCACAGCCGTTTCACATGGGCTCCTCGGCCACCTACGCCGTGTCGTGATCGGCGCTGATGGTGTGACCATCGATCTCGGCCGACGACGACTTTTCACGGGGTACGCCCGACTCGCCGCACAACTGAACTCAACCGAGTGTTACTGGCCCGGATGCCACGTCACCGGCTGCCAAATCGATCACCTCACCCCACACTCAGACCGAGGACGAGACCCCACCACCCACCGAGACCGGGGAGGTGGTGCGACCAACCCCCACAACGGTGGCGCAGCGTGCGGTACCCACAACCGGCACAAGGAACATGGCTACACCGTCACCCGACTACCTGACGGAGCCATCCACATCAAACGTCCAGACGGCACGACCCTCACCTAACACCCTCCCCAGCGCGCGTTGAAGATGGCCCTAGTCGTTCATCGCTGGGCGATCTTTGAGCTCACACGTCCAACGACGTGATCGAGCGGAACCAATCCAAAGCGCCGCGAGTCGGCGGCGTTGGTTGCATCCACGTTGTCGCTCCGAAGGTAGACGCCGCCATCGGTGAACTCGATCCGTTTCACGATCTCGATCGAGGGCTGTTGTGGGTGACGGGCAACGACGACGTCGCCAGGGGCGGGCGAAGCCGAGAGATACGCCCTGACGTCGACGAAGATCACCTCGCCGGCATGCAGCGTGGGTTCCATGGACTCGCCGGTGATCCGGACTCGCCGCCGCTGACGCAGCGTCCAAAGCACGAACTCGCGAAGTCCGGCGTGGGGGAGGTCGGGGTGCATCATGAGACGAAAACGACAATGGACGCCCGACCTAAAAGTCGAGCGCCCATAGGTGTCGGATTTTAATTCGGCTAGCTGGCGGTGACCCAGGCGTCGTCGCGGCCCTTCGAGGCCCAGAAGATGTTGTGGATCTCTTCGATCGCGGCCATCAACTTCTCGGCAACCTCGACGCTGCAATTCACCTTGGCTTCAGAGCACAGCTTGGCTGCGTTCCAGAACGTGGTGTGGAGGTTCGGGTAGGCCTCGAGGTGTGGTGGCTTGAAGTAGTCGGTCCAAAGGATGAGGAGCTCTTCCTTGGCCAGATGTGCCTGCTGCTCTTTGATCGCGATGTAGCGCGACTGGGTGTTCTGAGCTTCGAGTGTGGTGGCTGGACCAGCGTCGACGAGCTTCTTGGTCATCGAGAGGACAGCCTCGGCGGCGACCCGTGCTGAAGCTGGGTCGTATACGCCGCATGGTCCGTCGCAGTGGGCGCTGACCTCGTCTGCGGGAAGGCGGTTTGCGAGTGTTGCCATGACGTTGAGCATGGGTGTCTCTTTCTCTTGTTCGAGTGCGTTGTTCGCACTCTAGTGCTCCGACCGGTCCGAAGCGCCACCATTTTCTGGACACGTTAGGGTCCCCGGATGGCCGACGATCAGCTGTACGAACACCCGTATCCCTCCGACGCTCTCGCGGCGGTGCACCCGTTCGTCGAGTACCGGGCGTCGAGGTTCAGTGATGAAGAAATGCACGAACGAGCTACGTCGTTTCACGAGCTCATGGAGGCTCGCCGTTCGGTTCGGCTGTTCAGCGATGAGCCGGTCGATGTC
>JBLIMK010000113.1:0-10834 GCA_047638715.1 Verrucomicrobiales bacterium | reverse complement strand
CGAAGAGCACAGTCGACGGCGACATGGTCGCGCGCTCGATTCGGTATGCCGTCACCCGCAATCACAGCGAAACGAACCTTCGGGCAGCGAACGACAAGCTCAACGTGGCCCAGGTGCGCGAACGAATTGCTCAGGACCTCCACGACACCGTGGTTCAGCAGCTGTTCGCGACAGGAATGAGTCTGCAAGCGCTCGCTACCAGGACGGACGCCGGCGATATTCGCACTTCTCTGTCTGAGTCCGTCGACAACATCGACACCGCAATACGTCAGCTGCGCCAGGCGATATTTGACCTGTACCTCGACGACGAGGACGAAGAAACCACCGTCGATGAGGTCGACGAGGTCATTGAACACCAGCGTGCAGCGCTCGGCTTCGACCCGAGCATTACCCGCCAGCGCTACAACGCTATACCCGACTCACTGCGACGGGAGGTCGCGGCAGTCGTGCGAGAGGCGCTGGCGAATGTTGCCAAGCATGCCGTAGCGAGCTCAGTAGACGTTGAGATCCGAGCGACCGACGACGCGGTGATCGTCGAGATTAGTGATGACGGTCAGGGCATTTCGCCCGACGAAATCAACTCCACGACTCGAGCGCTCACGGGTCACGGGATGAATAACCTTCGGCGGCGAGCCGAAGACCTCGGTGGAGTGTTTGAGATCGGCCCTCGCGCTAGCGGTGGCACCCATCTCAAGTGGCAGGTACCAAGAACGCCTTGAGGCCCTTCAATTGCTCCTGGCCAACTCGAAGGCCGGGTCCGCGTGCGGGCCGACAGCGACGACCGGCGAACTGGCGTCGGCGATCGTGTCCATAGCGACACTTCTTCCGCAGATCCTCTCGAGGTTCTGCGTCGCTCGCGTCGAGACCACGAGCAAACCAGTCGCCGCATAGTCAGCCAGAATCTTGGCGACCTGCGAAGGGTCGATCGGTTGCCGTTTCATCGAGGCATGAACTTCGTTCGGTCGATCTATTCGCTCATCGTCGTAGTCGTATTCATACACGATTCCTTTCGGGTCGATAGTCACGGTCGCCACCGGGACATCGAGGTGATGAGCGAACGCTTCTGCGGCCGCGTTCGACGCAACGTCGTCGACATCGCGCGATCGACCCACATAGACCCGCTCGGGGTCGAAGTTGGCGTTCGTCGACACGTTCGGGCCAATGAGAATCACCGGAGCCTCGCTGATGGCCAGCAGAGCTGATGCAAACGACCCGACGTAGTGCGTCTCGTCGAATGGGCTTGCGGACGTCGCCATGACCGTGATCCGGTCCCGACAAATTTCGATCAACGCCGATGCGATGTTGTCGCTCGCGATGATGCGAAAGGCAACAGGATGGCCGACCTGCGCTTCGAGCGCAGAAAGTGCCGCGGAGAAGCGGTCATGTTCGAGCCGCAGATCGTCTTCGGGGCTGACGATGGTGACGATCTCGATGGACCGATCCAGCAGGTTGGCGAATCGCATCGCTATGGGAGCAAGGAAGGTCACGTCTGCTGGTCGAAGGACAGGCACACGCACGCTGCTATTCACCGCCCTGCGATCCTCAGCCACGGTTGGCGGGCACGACGAGAAGCGGCGAGTTGAGGTGATGAACAAGATAGGTGGTTACCGATCCGACGAGCAGCCCTCTGAAACCGCCAAGTCCTCGACTACCGACGACCGTCAGCTTCACGTCAGTGTCGGTGTCGTCGCCGATCGCGAGAAGTTCGGAGCCGATGTGGCCGAGCCGTACTTGCTGTTGGATCTTCACTAGCGACCCATCAGGCAGGTCGTTAGTGACGGCCTCCACTTCATCGGTCAGCGCAATCCTTCCCGCCTCGAAGAGTGTCTCTGGAGAGATACTCGCTCCCTCGAACCCGATAGCAGCCGGATAGTGAACGACGTTGACAGCGACCACTTCACAGTCTCGCCACGACGCTTCGGTGATTGCAGCGCGCAGCGCCTCCCGAGCGTTGCCCGACCCATCGACACCGACGACCACAACATCCATGTTCTTCACCTCCGCTGAACCGAGACGAGCGCCTCGTTTCCCCTACGATCCTCGTTCACCGCTCGATGCGGGAGGGCCTTAGGTCCCTTCCCGCTGGCACGGCGCTCCAGCACGATGAGGCATGCCTCCCCGAGAGAAACGTCCACTACCCATGGCCAACCAAGACCAGGGGGACGACGGCCAACTTCGTCGAACTCTCTCGCTTCCGTTACTGATCCTTTATGGGCTCGGAGTCACGATCGGCGCCGGCATCTTCGCTCTGGTCGGAGAAATTCTTGCGTCGGCGGGCAGCCAGGCGCCGATGGCGTTCCTGGTCGCCGGCGTCATCGCCGGTCTCACCGGCATTTCCTACATGGCGCTGGTAGCGCAGTTTCCCAGAGCCGGCGGCGAGGCGGTTTACGTCCGTCGGGGCATCGGTGCCCTTGCCGGTCGCGTCGCTGGTTTGGGCGTGGTCGTCACTGGCGTGGTGTCGAGCGCAGTCGTTTCTCTCGCCTTTGCTGGGTACGTCACGACACTCATTTCAATCCCCGAGCGGCTGACGGCCGTCGGCATCGTGATCGTCCTGTGTGGTGTTGCGTGGTGGGGCGTTCGCGAGAGTGTCATCCTCGCCGCTGTCGTGACATTGCTCGAGCTCGGAACGTTGATCCTCATCGTTGTGCTCGGCCTGCCCCATGTCGAAGGCGATGCGCTCATACCAGCGTTCGACTTGTTTGCGGACGGAGCGTTCGGCCCGGTCCTTGCAGGCGCAGGAATTGCGTTCTTTGCGTTTATTGGTTTCGAAGACATCGCCAATATGGCCGAAGAAACAATCGATCCACGGCGGGCAGCACCTCGGGCGATCGCATGGACCCTCGGCATCACGCTCGTCGCCTACGTGTCACTGGCCCTCATCGCTACATCCCTCCCGAACCGAGCAGAAATCGCCGAGTCGAGTGCGCCGATGACCGTGATCTTCAGCGAGGTCAGCGGCCTCAACTCGGCACCGATCGCAACGATTGCGAGCTTCGCGATGATCAACGGCATACTCGTGCAAATCGTCATGGCGTCGAGGGTGCTCTATGGCATGGCCACCGACGGGCAGCTCCCGCGGCGCCTTGCCCAGGTGAACGCTCGGCACCGCACGCCGTCGCTCGCGACGTTCCTGGTCGGGGCGGCCATCATCGTTCTGGCGGTCTTCTTCCCGCTCGTCACCCTTGCGAAAGTAACGAGCGTGATCACCCTTAGCGTGTTCACACTCGTGAACGTTGCACTCGTTCGGCTGGTTCGCACGAACGCCGAGCTGGCACGCACACGTTGGCTGGTGAACGGACTTCTCGGCGCTATGGCCTCAGCGGCGCTGGGAATCTGGCAGGCGATCGAACTCTTCTGAGGCGCAGTCGACTTCGTCGAGTCTCAGCTATTCGAAGCGCCGGCGCTGCTGCTCCTCGATGCGAGCAGCCATTGCAGCAGCTTGCGTGCGTCGGGTTACCCCAAGCTTCGCGAACATGTTGGAGATGTAGTTCTTCACGGTCTTCTCCGCGAGGTACATCTCGTCGGCGATTTGGCGATTCGACATGCCGTCGCCAATGAGATCGAAAATTCGCCGTTCCTGGGGCGTGAGCTCGGATAGCTTGCCCTCTTCGGATTCTCGAAGGCGACTCATACGCATGCGGACCTCTGCGCTGTCGAGAAGCTGTGACCCAGCGGCCACTTTCCGGATCGAGGAGATCAGCTCATTGGATCGGATCTCTTTGAGGACGTAACCAGCTGCGCCTGCAAGTGCTGCATCGAGGAGCGCTCGGTCGTCGGCGAAGGAAGTGAGCATCAAACACGGCAGGTCGGGATGTTCCGCTCGGATGTCTCGGCACACCTCGATTCCGTTCCCATCGCCCAGCCGTACGTCAAGCACAGCCACGTCGGGCGCACAATTCCGGATCTCGGCCATCGCTGATGCGGCAGAGTCGGCCTCACCAACGACGATGAGGTCATCCTCCGCTTCGAGCATCTGTGCCACGCCGCGCCGAACGATTTCGTGGTCGTCGAGCAGAAACACTCGGGTTTTCTTGATCGTCATGAACGCTCCATCGTCATACAGAATCCTAGCTTCGGACGTCACGATGTCTGGCGAGACGTCGTGCGCGGCTGTGTGCCCAGAGCCAGAATCGGAACGGGGCTGTGCCGAGTGACCGAGTCGAGAATGCTGCCGTGCAGGAGCCGGTCGACACCGTGCGGA
Organism: Verrucomicrobiales bacterium; assembly: GCA_047638715.1. Taxonomy (GTDB): domain Bacteria; phylum Actinomycetota; class Acidimicrobiia; order Acidimicrobiales; family SHLQ01; genus SHLQ01. The sequence goes on along the minus strand of JBLIMK010000113.1, from coordinate 6,633 downwards.
ACGCTCGATGCCATGGCGATGAGCGAGGCGTTGCGATCGGTCGCCTCGCGCACGATCTCGTCGGCGGGCCGACCATGGAGGACATCGTACGTGGGGTGGTCCGAAGCGATCGGGGATCTCTGCGCGACCTGTGCAACGTAGGCCGATTCAACGATATCGCCGGATGCGATGGCCGACGCCGTGGCTGACGAGAAGACAGGATCCAAGACCGTGATGATGTCGACCTCGAGGTGAAATACCTGCGCCCATTCATGGGCGACGTCGAGGATCCGCTCCGATTCGTGAGATCCGTCGAGCGCGATCACCATCGGACCAGCGGCTTCGAAGGTAGGAGATTCGCACTCGGGTCCGACCAGGATCGTGGGGCCCGGGTTGTACGTCAGCACATCTGTTGCCAGGGAACCCATGACCAGTGCCCGCCGACCAGGACCAGATGAGGGGATGGCGATTACCGAACCCGGTCGACGAGCAGATTGAGAGATCAATTCGTCGCCGAGAAACCGAAACGTCGGAACCGAGGTGATCTGCGGACTGAGCCCGTATCGCACGCTGATGAGATCGGCGAGTTCGTACAGAGCGGCCGAATGAGCAGGAATTCCGGGCTTTTCAGAATAAGCGAAGATCCGCAGAGGACGCTCTGCGGCACGCGCGAGGCCTGCACCGACTTCGACAGCGCGGCGGGTCTCGTCGGACCCGTTGAACGGGACGAGTATCTCCTGGATCATGCCTGAACTCCCACGTCGTTCTCGATAGCTCGATCCTCACGCAAGAGCTTCGAGCTGGCCAGGGTCCTTGGTCCCGAGGCTTCGGAATGGTCAGACTGAGGACGATGGTCCCTAACACGTGCGAGCGGGGTCCAGCAGGCTGGACACATGAACAGAGCTGATGCCACGGAGACACATATCTCGACGGTGTTCTTCACGAAGGACCGGGCGTACAAACTCCTCAAGCCCGTCGTCAACGGCTTCCTCGATCACCGCTCCGTCGAGGCCCGATGTGCGGCGGCGACGCGCGAGTTCGAACTGAATCGCCGCATGTGCCCGGAGGTGTATCTCGGCACCGCAGACGTGATCGAAAAGGGTGAGCTCGTCGATCGGTTCATCGTGATGAAGCGCTTGCCTGCAAGTCGTAGCGTCACGGAACTGTTGCGGCTGGGAGAGCTGCAGGAAACTCATATTCGCGATATTGCGCGGAGCATCGCACGGTTCCATGCGGCGCTTCCGCCCGTGGTCCTCGACACCGACATTGTCGAAATGCATCGTTCCCGATGGTCGGAGAACGTTGAGACGATGACACCGTTCATCGGCGAGGTTCTCGATGCCGGCGACTCGGAACGGATCGCACAGCTCACCTCTTCGTGGCTCGAGTCCCACGGCGAACTGCTCCATCAACGAGTTGCCGACGGATTGATTCGAGATGGGCACGGCGACCTCCTCGCCGACGACATTTTCTGCACAGAAGACGGGCCCCAGATTCTCGATTGCCTCGCGTTCCGCGACGACTTCCGGCTCGTTGATGTTCTCGACGACGTCGCGTTCCTCGCCATGGATTTGCACCGGCTCGCAGGCCCTGATTGGGCGCAACTTCTGTTGCACTTCTACCGCGAGTTTTCCGGCGAGAATCATCCCGGATCACTCGCCCACTACTACGTCGCCTACAGGGCTCACGTTCGCTGCAAGATCGCTTGTTTGCGATATGGCGACGGCCAAACGGAGGCGGGCGCTGTAGCCCGCATGTACCACCGGCTTTGTCTTGATCAGCTGGAACGGGCACGTTTGCGGATGGTGCTCGTAGGTGGCGGTCCCGCGACGGGGAAGACGACGCTGGCGCAGTCGCTCGCGACGCAGTTGAACAGCGTGCGTCTATCGAGCGATGAAATTCGCAAAGACCTCGCCGGCGTGAGCCGCACCACGCACTACGTCGCCGAGCCCTCGGAGGGGATCTACACGACCGAGTTCACTGAGCGGACATATGACGAAATCATGCGACAGGCCGATCTGATCTTGCGACATGGCGACAGTGTCGTGTTGGACGCGTCGTGGTCGAGAGAGACACACCGCAACAAAGCACGAACTGTCGCCGCAGCGGCGGGTGCTGAGCTCATCTCGCTCGAATGTCAGCTGCCGCTTTCGATAGCCAAGGAGCGCATCGTGCGCCGCTTCGCCGATCCGATGAGCGTTTCGGACGCGACTCCCGAGATCGTCGACCACTTGGACCAGCTTCACGAGGCCTGGCCCGAAGCCATCGTCATCGATACCAATCAGCCCTTCGCAGACGTCGAATCGATCGCGCTCGAGGCCATTCGCTGCTTCGGTCTCGATTCGCAGAACGCCAGTCCGGTTGCACGTGGAATGACCTTCTGGGGCGCATCGTCAGCACACCATATGCCCCACCCTCTTCACTGATCCCCCAAACAAAGGACACCCCATGCGTTTGACGAGAAAGACACCTTCGACTTCATATCCGCGACGCGCAGTTCGTGCCTCTGCAACTCTTCTTCTCGCCGCTGGCCTTGTGGTGATGTCTGCGGGTGCAATCGGGGCGAGTGCTGATGGATGTGGCGACTACAGCTTCGGATTTACTGGTACACGTCTGATCAACGACGGCATCAGCGACAGTGCCGGCCCGTTCGAGATTGCCCTTCCCGCAGGAACGTACGACATCACAATGTGGGCGAACGATGATCACCCTTCTCCCACCTACCAAGTCGAGCAGCTGAACGAGAGTTGGTACTTCGTGCTCGACAATGGCTATCAATCGCCGCCGACCGATGACATCGGCGCCGACAGGACGTCGGTGATCACCAACGTTGGGGGCGTTGACCTCGCTGCCGCTACGACGATCAGCGTTCACCACGTGAAGATCGGTGGGGTGAACTCGGTGAACGTCGAGTGTGTTGGTTTCACGCCATCGATCGACGTTGCCGCACCAGCCACAACGTCTGAGGTTCCCAAAGCCGTTGGACCGGTGACAACATCAACTGTGCCTACAGCGAGCCCGGCGACGACAGCTCAGCCCACCGAGCCCCTAGCGCAAGTCACGACGACAACCATCTCGACCGAAGTCAAACAGACGGTCGAAGTTCCAGAAGCTCAGCTCGCGATTACTGGCTTGGGCAGTGGGTCGCTGATCATCATCGGTGCCATCTTCATCACCGCTGGATTCGCCTGCTTGGTTCTCCAGCGGCGAACGATGCTCGGTTTGTAGGAGGACTACCGGAGTGCCCCGCGTTCGCTAGAAGTGCAGGTTGCGCCGGTCGAATCGTGCGATTGCGCCGGCACCAAGAACGACGGCTGCGATCACCAGGAGATTAAGCCCTGTCGCGTTTGCGTCGCCGGTGATCGCTGAGCCGGCTCCGTGCCATGACCAAGGGTTGAGATTCGTCAGCCATGACAGACTGTCGATCAGCTCGGCGAGAGAGTTCGCAATGAAGGCGAGAACGATGCTGAGCCACCCCATGCCGGTCGCTGCGCCAGGGGCTCCCGTGATCGTCGAGGTAAGTAACGCCACTCCCCCGCTGACGAGCCCGAACAACAACAGCGGAATGGTCGCAGCGATGATGCGCCCGACGCTCACTTCAGCTCCCGCTAGTGGTGAACCGATGACGACGCCGACGGTCGTCGCTAGCGCTCCGATCGATGCGATCAGGCCGACGAAGAGCCACCAGGCGCCGGCGAGTTGGCGACGGCTGAGAGGAGTAACGGCGAAGACGGCGAGGGTCTGATCTCGCTCGGCGCGAGCGAGGCTTGCGCCCGCCGAGATGCATGCACCGGCGATGAGAAGCGGGGCGATCAAGCTATAGACCTGGCTACGGATGTACCCCTCGGGGCTTGCGAGGTCTGCGTCGCCCAGCACCGCTTTGTAGGCATCGGGCAGGTCCTCTGCCATCGATCGGAGCTGGTCCTCAAGGCTGGGATATAACGCGAGGTAGCCGATCGAAAGGAGGAGCAGTCCGGCGCAGATCCCAGCGATCATGATCTTGCGGGACCGAACGAGGTCGAGGGCGAGCGTGATCATGACTCTGTCGCCTCGCCTCGGTACAACGCCAGGAAGGTTTCCTCGAGGTCGACTCCGTGTGCTTCGATCGTGACCGCTCCGAGTTCTCCGGCGATGGACAGAATCTGCGCCACGGGCCCACGGAAGCTCACCGCTACGTCGCCGTCGTGGGTGACCTGCACCCGCTTGACGCCGTCAAGGGACGCGAAGACGTCAGGTTCCACCGGTTTCTCGAATCGAAGGGTGACGCTCCTCATGGCGCGATCGGCGAGCTCGGCAAGCGGCAGCTGTTCGACCAGCCGCGCCTCGCGGATGAATCCGACATGGTCGGCGACGGCCTCGACGTCGGGCAACGAGTGCGACGACAACAACACTGTGCGTCCCTCGGCGGCGAGCTCGCGGAGCAATTTGCCGATCTCTCGCTGCAGTAGGGGGTCGAGCCCGTTGGTCGGTTCGTCGAGAATCACGAGTTCGGGTTCGTGAGAGAGTGCGAGAACGAGGCCGAGTTTCTGTCGGTTGCCCAACGACAATTCATGGCCGCGCTTCGAGAGATCTAGCGCGAGTCGTTCAGCGAGAGCGTGACCTCGAGTCACCACATCGGGCCGGTGGCGAAGTTTCGCGAGTAGATCGAGCAACGATGCCCCGGAGTGATGGCGCGGCGCGGGTTGATCCGATGCAAGGACGCCCATGCGTTTGTGAAGCTCGGGCGAACTGGTCCAGGGGTCGAGGCCGAGCACCGAGACCGATCCACGTTGCGGGCGCACCATTCCGGTGAGCATGCGGATCGCTGTCGACTTTCCGGCGCCGTTGGGTCCGAGGAAGCCGTAGACCGAACCTTCGAGCACTTCGAGGTCGAGTTCGACGGCACCGACGCCTGGTGCGTACTCGTAGGTGAGTTCATGCGATTCGATCGCGACCGAAGCCATGCCCAGACCCTATGACTGCGTAGGTGCGGGGTCCATCCGGCGTTTCTCAACCGAGCCTGCTCTACAGCCGAATAGGGATATATGGCCGAGGAAACTCCGCAGGACACGCTCCGGGAAATCGGACCAGACGATCGATACCCGGGGGCCGGAACGCTTCGCCAGAAGGCGGCACTGATCGTCAAGATGGGCGACCAGCCCAATGCCGACTTTGCGCCGGCCAGGCTCGACTTTCTCAGGCGGGTCAACTCCGAACAGTCAGGTGACCTCGGTGACAAGACCTGGTTCGCAGCGGCGACCGCGCTGATGGCCTTCGAGATGCAGTACCAGATCGAGATCTATTGGGACTGGCGATCACCCGACACCGATTTCATTCGGCGCGACATCGCCCTACTCCTCGCTCGACTCGACGGCTCACGGCCTCCGGTGCCTCAGGACGGCTGAGAAAGCTCCGTTTCAACGGGTGCAGTAGCGTGAATTGAATGATCGTGACGCCAACTCCCACTCCTTCCATGCTCACCGTCGGAGATACGGCGCCTGACTTCTCGCTTCGGCAGAATTTCCAGGTGAGCTGGTCGCTCGACGATCTGATCGCTGATGGTCCGGCGGTATTGGCGTTTTACCCGTTCGATTTCGGCCAGTTTTGAACTCAGGAATTGGCCCAGTTGGGGTCAATCGTCGGAGATCTTCGGGCACAAGGCGCTTCTCTGGTCGGGATATCGGTGACGGCGTTGTTCTCTCAGGCAGCGTTCCATGAACACCTTGGTATCGACTTCCCGCTCGTCTCGGATTGGAACCAAGAGGTCTGTGCCGCGTACGGCGTCCGTTATGACGATTGGAAGGGCCATCGAGGCCTCGCGAAGCGGGCGTTGTTCGTCATCGACCAAACGAAGACCGTGCGATACGTCTGGTCGGACGACGATGCTGTGGTTTTGCCTGACCTCGAGCCGTTGCTCGCCGCGGTGGCAGCGATCTAGCTCAGAGCAGCGATGAATCGATCGACCTGGTCAGATGCAGTTGCCCAAGACGTGACGAGACGGACGACCGAACGGTCTTCTGACAGCGGCTCCCAGACGTAGAAGCTGAACTGCTCCTGTAGGGCGGCAATGACCGTGTTGGGCAGAATCGCAAAGACTTGATTGCTCTCGGTTTCGGCTGCGAGCTCGAATCCGTTGGCCACTATTCCTTGGGCGAGCATGGACGCCGTTGCGTTCGCATGGTTCGAGGCACTCTCGAAGAGCCCGTCGGAGAAGAGGATGCGGAATTGGACGCCGAGCGAACGACCCTTCGCCAACAAAGCGCCGCGTTGTTTGATGTGGAACTCGAAGTCGTCGGCCAGCGCCTCGTTCGGGATCACGATCGCCTCACCGAACAATGTGCCGGCTTTGGTGCCGCCGATCCAGAAGATGTCGGCGAAGTGTGCGATGTCGGCCAGGGTCATGCCTTGTGCGCGCTCCGAGGCCAGCGCAACGCCGAGACGAGCGCCGTCGATCAGCAGCAGGAGTCTATGGTTCGTGCAGGTCTCGCGGAGGGCGGTCAGTTCGTCGAGCGAGTAGACGGTGCCGAATTCGGTGGCGTTCGAGATGTAGACCATGCGAGGTCTGGCCATGTGTGGGAAGTGGCCGTTGGCGGCGATCGCGGCGTCAACGTCTGCCGGGGTGAGCTTGCCGTCGGTCGATGGCATCGTGATGATCTTGTGGCCGACCGCTTCGAT
>JBLIMK010000112.1:0-10846 GCA_047638715.1 Verrucomicrobiales bacterium | reverse complement strand
CTGGATCCCGCTCGGTCGAATCGGACGGAGTGACCTCGACAGCGTGACGCTTCGTCGCGAAGCGCACATCGTCGGCGGCTAAGACTCGGCGGAGCGGTTTCGGAAGGCCTCCATGAGAGGAATCCTCGTGCCGACCTGCAGCAACGAGGTTCGGTAGATCGCACCCGCAACGCGCAGCATCAACGGAACCGAGATCGCCAGCACGGCGAGCGCTAACGCGATCTCCCACCACGGCGGATTGGCCATTGCGACCCTGAAGGGCAACACGACCGGCGACGTGAACGGGACATAGGACGCGAACGCCACGAGGGTCGAATCCGGGTTCGAAATCGAGGTCATGGCGATTCCATAGCCGAGAAGGAGCGGCAACATCGCCGGAAGTTGCGCTGTCTGCGCATCCTCTTGCCGTGAAACCGTCGACCCAACGGCGGCAAACAGAGATGCATAGAACGCATAGCCGAGCAGAAATGTGACGAGGAGCAGGGGTATCGAACTCCACACACCATCGGGGATCTCGATGTCCTGCACCATCGCCAACCCGAGGCCGAGGCCGAACACGACGATGAGTAGTTGGGCAAGCGCCAAAATCCCGAGGCCGAGAATCTTGCCGGTCAGCAACGTTCGAGGACTGACGTGCGAGAGCAACACCTCGACAACCCGCGACGACTTCTCTTCAATAACCCCCATCATCAGGAAGGCACCCCAGAGCTGGAGCATCATGAATGTGCCGATCGTCGACACGAGTGCCGCGATAATGCGAACACCCTGCTCGCCGCGGTCGCCGTCGAGGAGCGTCTCATCGATCTCTACCTCGTTGAAGAGCCCGGTCAGTTCGACTGCCGAGAGGTCGAGTTCGGTCGCCCGATTCGCAAACTCGACCTGCTGCACGGACGACCGGACGAACGTGTCGAGATCGTTTCGAGCGAAATTCTTCCAGGTGAGCGTGGTTCCGTCGAAGAGCACGTCGATCGTTCCGTCGTCGATCTGGGCCGGTCCGTTGGTGGTCATGACGACCAATGGATCGATGTCTTCGGTCGCGACCGACAATGCATCGGCGTAGGTCGCACCATCACCTTCGAGCCCGATGATCACGCCCTGGGCACCGTCTTCTGCCCCGGTCAGCACCGAGATGAGGACAGCGGCCAAGAGGACGCCGATAAACATGATCGCCGTCAAGATCTGAAACGGTTTCGTGCGGGCCCGTGTCACAACTTCGCGGCGTGCGATCGTCCAGATCATGATGGGTCCTCGGCTGCGACGTTCTGACCCGCGTTGCCGACCGAATCGGCGAAGACCTCAGCGAGCGAGGGCGGCTCGACGGTGAGCAAGGCAATCGGCCCCGCAGCAACGGCATGCGCGATCTGTTCACCGATGTCGGCGGTGCCGGGCAAGATGACACGCGCCCGACTCCCGGTGAATTCCAGCATCTCTCCCTCGATAGGCGCCCACGTAACGATGTCTTCGGCCCACTCGACGATCATCTCTCGATTCGGTGCGGCCATACGGAGATCGATAGGCCTGCCAGAGGCGACTTCGCGGCCGTTCGACACGATGACCACGTGATCGCTGAGGTGTTCGACGAGATCGAGCTGATGTGAGGAGAACAACACGCTCACGCCATCGGCCGCGCGCTCGGAGAGGATGGCCTGCATTGTTTCGGCCGCCACCGGGTCGAGCCCAGCAAAGGGTTCGTCGAGCACGAGCAGTTCGGGTCCATGAACCAGCGACACCGCAAGCTGGACTCGTTGTTGATTGCCGCCGGAGAGCTCTTGCACAAGATCTCCGCGTCGCTCGGCGAGTCCGAGGCGTTCGATCCAATAGTCGGCCTGGTCGCCCGCGTTCGTCTTCGACATCCCGGCCAACTTCCCGAAGTAGGCGACCTGGTCGTGCACACCCATACGCGCATAAAGACCGCGCTCTTGGGGCATGTAGCCAATTCGGTTTCGCACGGAGTCGTCGATCGATTGCCCGTTCCACGTGATCGATCCGTGGTCGGGCCGAATGATGTCGAGGATCATCCGCATGGCGGTGGTCTTACCCGCACCATTCGATCCGAGGAAACCAACCGTTGCACCCGGCGGGACCTGGAGATCGATTCCATCGACCGCTCTGATATCTCCGAAGTGTTTCTTGAGGCCTTCAACAACAAGTCCGCTCGTCATGACTAGCCACCTTTCGGAGGGTTTTCCCGGAGTTCGCCAGCCAAGAATTCGGTCGTTTGTCGCCAGGCCACGGCCTCTGCCCCGGCGTTGTAACCCGGACGCCCTTCTTCCGCGAACGCTCCAGTAGTGCCGGCGTGGTGCTCGAACCGAAAGTCGAGACTGGCGAGCTGCAGGCTCAAGCCCAGATCTGCAACCTCGAGGTCGGTAACGAGTGGGTCAGACTCAGCCCAATGGCTCAGATACTTTGCTCGGGCTCCGTCCATCGGCATCGTCTGCGAGCCGTAGTACGTGACCACCGCTCCAATCTCCTCTACGAGCCGCGCCGAAAGCCACAACGCCCAACTCGCGCCAGGACCAAAACCGATGATTCCGATCGGGGCAGAGGGATTTGCCTGAGCGCGTCGAAGAACGCTCAAACTCGACTGGATCAACGCTGCGTTCACGTTCATGTCCGCTTCGCTGAGAGCCTCCATCGCCGCGATGTCATCTTCGAACACCTCACCGCCGGCCAGATCCGGAGCAAGTGCTGTGAAGCCGTGATCCGCTAGTCGGTTGGCGGTGTCCTTCGTCTGTCGATTGAGTCCCCAGAAGGAATGCAGGAGCAACACCCCTGGACCTGGACCATCGTCGGGCGATATGAAATAACCCTGTCCGGACGGACTACTCATCGTTCGTGGGCGAGATGGCGGTGCCGGCGAGCACGACGGCCTGCGCAACGTATGTCGCGGTCCCATCGAAGGTGATCGACGGAGACCCGTGCAAGACATAGCCGTCAGCGAGCGCTTCGGAGACCCGCTCACAAAAGAGCACGGTGTCGGGCCCGGTCAAGAGCCGGTACCGAAGGCGGCCGTCGATCCTGTGACTTTGTACGGATGTAGCGCTGGCGTCTTCGGAATCACTCACCCGTACAAGGTATCTTGACCAACTCCAGCTACATAGACTCGCGCCATGACCTACGCCGGTGACCTCACCCCCTCTGAAGCTCACGCTTTGCTCGTCGAGCGCACGAACGCGGTTCTAGTCGACTGTCGCACCCAGGCCGAGTGGACCTTTGTCGGAACACCAAACGTCGCTGGAGCTCGATTCGTGGAATGGACCCAGTGGCCTGCTGGCGCCCCGAACGAGAATTTTGTGTCGGACGTCGCAGGCGGCCTCGAAGCCACGCAGCCGATCGTCGTAATCTGTCGCACCGGCGGCCGCTCGGCAGCCGCTGCTGTCGCTCTAACCGAAGCTGGCTTCAGCGAGGTTTACAACGTTCTCGACGGGTTCGAGGGACATCCCGACGCCGAAGGGCACCGCACCGGCGGCTGGCGAGGAGCAGGACTACCGTGGCACCAAGCCTGAACGAACCCAACGGCCAATTCGACGACGCGGCCGAGGCAACGATTCTGATTCGCGGTGGACTCACCCGTACCCACTTCGATGAGACAGCCGAGGCGATCTTCCCAACATCGGGCTACGTCTATGCCACAGCGGCCGAAGCCGAAGCCGCGTTCGCGGGCGAAACGAAACGTTTCATTTATTCGCGTTACGGCAACCCGACCGTCGCAATGTTCGAGGAACGGCTCCGGCTCGTCGAAGGTGCCGAGGCCTGCATGGCGACGGCCAGCGGTATGGCAGCCGTCTTCGCATCGCTCGTTTCGTTCCTCAGCGCTGGCGATCGAGTCGTCGCGTCACGCGCGTTGTTCGGCTCGTGCAGCGTGGTCCTCACGGAAATCCTTCCTCGGCTCGGCATCGAGTCGGTCCTGGTCGACGGCGGCGACCTCGACCAATGGGCTGACGCGCTCGCTGTGCGCACGAACGCGGTCTTCTTGGAGTCGCCGTCGAATCCTGGGCTGCAGATCGTCGACCTCGCGGCCGTGAGTCGGCTCGCACACGAGGCTGGTGCGCTCGTGGTCGTCGACAATGTCTTCGCCACGCCGGTTCTTCAAAAGCCGATGGAGTTCGGTGCGGATGTCGTCGTCTATTCGGCAACGAAACACATCGACGGGCAAGGTCGCGTGCTCGGCGGTGCCGTGTTGGGTACCCAGAAGTACATCGACGACTTTCTGATGCCGTTTCTGCGTCACACGGGCCCATCGATGAGCCCGTTCAACGCCTGGACGCTTCTGAAGGGACTGGAGACGTTACGACTGAGGGTCGACGCGTCCAGCGCGTCCGCGCTGATGCTGGCGTCGAAACTCGACGACCATACAAAGCTGACCTCTGTGCTGTATCCAGGCCTCGCCTCGCATCCGCAGTTCGATTTAGCGATGGCGCAAATGTCCAAGGGCGGCACCGTCCTGGCGATGACGATCGATGGCGACAAGGAAGCGACGTTCCGATTCCTTGACTCGCTCCGATTATTCGATATCTCGAACAATCTTGGAGATTCGAAGAGTCTGGCGACCCACCCAGCAACCACCACGCATCGACGCCTCGGCGAAGACGGTCGAGCGCTCGTTGGCATCGGCGAGTCCATGGTTCGGCTATCGATCGGTCTCGAGGACCCTGAAGAACTCCTCGCCGACATTCTCGACGCGCTCGCACTGGTCTGAACGTTCCAATGAGCCCGAGCGAGGCTCATCCCGCCATATCGCGTCACGATCGCGGCGTACAGCTATCCTGAGCAAATGGGTCGAACCAAACAGCTTTCCCAAGAGACATTTGATCGTCTGCAGGCCGAGCACATCGACCTGACGACTCGCGGACGTATCGACATCGCACGCAAGATCGAGACCGCCCGAGAGCTCGGCGACCTCTCCGAGAACGGCGACTATCACGCCGCCAAAGAGGAGCAGGGCAAGATGGAGGGACGAATCATGTTCCTCGCAAAGACTCTCGAGGACGCTGAGATCGTCGAAGCGACAGCGGACGGCACGATCCAAACCGCGTCGATCGTCGAACTTCGATACGAGGGCGATGACGAGACGGAGAAGTACCTCTTCGGATCGATCGAAGAACGCCAAGAGGGGATGGAAAACCTCTCGCCCGATTCGCCGCTCGGCCAAGCTCTCCAAGGCGTCAAGGCCGGCGTCACGGTGTCGTTTGAGACGCCGGCTGGCGGAACGTTGTCCGTCGAGGTCGTCAGCGTCGAGTGAGCACGGAGCGGCATGGCACGGCATCGCTTCCCGAAGCGGCGCGAGTGACCTTGCCCAACCGCGGGACCACGAACGTGTGGGATATCGCAGCGACCCAGGGCGGCCACGAAACTCCGATCCTCCTGCTCCATGGGTGGAACATCGATGCTCCGGCCAACTTTGGATCTGCGGTCGCCGATCTGAGCGAGTTCCATCGCATCGTCATGTACGACCAACACGGTCACGGCGGCGGCGTGCGAGCACCCGAACGATTCACGTTTGAGGCGGCAGCAGACGACGCCATCGCCGTCCTCGATGCGGTCGGCATCTCCAAAGCGATCGTCCTTGGTTACAGCATGGGAGGGGCCATTGCGCAGCTCGTGGCACGCAGCGCGCCGGACCGATGCACGGGGTTGGTCCTCTCCGCTACCGCCGACCGATTCTCCGAACGTCATCGTGAAAGAGCACAATTCGCCACCTTCGGCGTGGCCGCTCGCGCTGTGAGGCGGCTACCTCCACGAGTGCGAAGGATCGTCTTTAATCGGGTCACATGGGCTGCGTGTTACAAATATCCGCCGTGGATTCGAGACACTGTCCGGGCCGCCGATCCGGTGACACTCCTCGAAGCGGGCGCGCAATTCGGCCAATTCGACTCGACCGACTGGAATCGCGACCTCGAACAACCGAGTGCATTCATCGTCACCCAACACGACGTCGTCGTCGACCCGACTCGTCAGATGCGGCTGGCTTCTTCGCTCGGCGTGGTACATCTCGATCATCTCGACGCCGGTCATAACATCCCGATCCTCGACGACCCTCGATATGGTGCGGCGCTCCGCAACGCGGTCGATGCGGTAGTCGCCGCAGAGGCCGCTGCGCGCTAGCCACCATGTGGTCACCCCGGTCCACGGGGTTCGCTCACTAGTCTTGTGGTGTGTCACGGTCCCCCCTCCCCCTGCGGTCACTGCTCGCGCGTCGCAAAATACAGATCACGATCGCAGCGTTTGTCTGTCTTCTTCTTGCGACGGCGTGTGCCGCGCGTGAAGGCGACGACATCGGATCGCCAATATTCAACGGAACTACACCCGATGGTGTTCGAATCGACCCGCCGATCACGACGCTTCCGGTACCCGATATCGAAGCGATTCGGGTGCCGCACGATTCGTTCTCGATCCAAGGGGCGCTCGACATTGCTCGGCCTGGCGACCTTATCCTGGTCGACCCTGGCGTCTATGTCGAAGAGGTCATCATCACCACGCCAGACATCGTGATCCGTGGCCGAGATCGCAACAGTGTGTTCATCGACGGTGTGCATTCGCTGGGCACGGGTCTGACGGTGCGCGCAGATGGCGTGGCGATCGAGAACCTGACCGTGCGCAACTACCTCGACGATGCGATCCTCGTCGACGGCACTGACGGACCGACACCACTCAATCGTTTTCGAGCGCTCCACGTCACGACATCGAATACGGGCGCGAACGGTATTGCGCTACGAAACACGACGAATGCGCAGGTCGAGCAAGGCTGGTTGTCCGGCCATGCTGGAGCAGGTGTTCTGGTGACCGAATGCTCCCAGTGCGCCACACTGATCACCAGCACGCTCGTCGAATTCTCCGCACGCGGCTTTTCGGTCGTAGGCGCAGCTGAGGGTGTCTCGATCTTCTCCTCCACCAGTCGAAACAATCGGGTCGGCATCGTCGTCGAGGATGGCCCCGTTCAGCCGACCACGGGAGCGCTGATCGCAGCAAACCTGGTGTTGAACAATGGGTTCACGACCACCCCGAGCAACGACCCATCGATCGATGTCAGCTTCGGCGCCGGCATTCACATCGGCGGAACGTTGAACACCGAGATCGTGGCAAACCGAATTACTGGCAACACCCGTACGGGTATCTTGCTGTCGCCAAATGTCGCCGGCACGTCGGACGACCCCATCGCCACCGTCGCCCAGCGCAATGTCGTCGAAGGGCACCTCGAGTCCGACATCGTGCTTGCGCTCAGAGACGGCACTATCGACGCTGGCTTGTGCATTGTCGGCAACGGCGCGGCGACCCGAGCACCAGAGGGTTCTGCTTCAGCCTCGGCGTGCGGAGACACGAACACCGCGCCGCGGCTGTTCGAGTGGACGAGTGAGCACCACTCGACGATCCCGTACGCCAATGGACCCGTTCCGCCCGGCATCGACGGTCTGCTCGGACCTGACAGCACGCCGCCTGTACCTGCGGGCCCGGTGGTTCGGTCGGATCCCGCGACAGCAGTCGTTCCCACGAGCTAATCGTTTGGTTTGGTCTTCGGTGACCCTTCGAGCGCGACCATCATCAACAAGATGACCATCAGCGACGTCGACACAATCGCCCACCACCACCAGCGTCTTTGAGGGTCCTCGGTGGTCCAGACGACGCGGAACTGGTCGGGCCGATCATCGTCGAGCTCCCAGATGACAACGCGACCCTGAATGTCGTCGCCGTTGTGTTCGATGACCAGATCGGGCGTCGTTATTCGAAACGTGGCTGGCTCCCAGCGCGACACCCGAAGCTGCTCGATGATTCCTTCGTCGGCGGAGGAATTTAGTGCCTCGAGCGGTGAATCGGAAGGTTCGAACGTCGCCTCGGTTCGAAGATCGTCGAGTTCTCGTACCGAGCCGGAGGTGACGAGAAGTGACGACACCTCGCTGACATTTCCGTTCCAGGTGACATCGATAGTCCGGCGATCGGCCTCTCCGCTTCCGACGATGCTGACGCGGTTCGGGTCGATGCTGACGCCGAGCGGAAGGTCGCCGATCTGCCCGGTGCGGATGGCGTCGTCGATCGCGTCACACGGGTCGCCTCCCCAAATCTCTTGTTGCAATGGGTCGCTGCAATCAACGCGTGCCTGAACCACGAACTCGACCGACCCGTCACGTTGCACGCGCGCTTCTTCGATGTACCCGTCGCAGGCCGTGAGGAGCACCAGGGCAGCAATGAGAAGGACGAACCGTTTGGACATTGCGCTGAGTGTTCCACGGCCAGGGCCCAGGGCCAACCCCCGACTCGGCGATCTTTTCGGCGGAGGACGCAACCTCGACTACATCTGTAGACTCTGCAACGGTCACGAACCGAAGTCCGGTTAAATCCCGGCACTGTCCCGCAACGGTAAGGCTTCGAAGAGAAGCGAGTCCGGTCGAGCGAGTGGCCTCATAACACCAACTACGCCCTCGAGGAAGGGGCTGGTCGGCACGGAACTCCTGTGTGCGATCAGCCAGGAGAACCCTATGACATCCATGCAATCGCATCGAAGAATCTTTATCGCGCTCATCACAGCCCTGGCGTTGTTCGCCGCTGCGTGCGGAGAAGACACCGACGCAACCGTCACCGCAAACTCAGTGGCGGCCGACGAGTCCCCGGAAACCACCGCCCCTGTCGTTGAACAAGACGCCATGGAAGAATCCCTGAACATCGTCTCGCTCAGTCCGACCGCAACCGAAATGTTGTTCGCAATAGGTGCTGGCGATCTTGTCGTTGCCGTCGACAACTTCTCGAACTTCCCCGCGGATGCGCCGATAACCGACCTCTCAGGTTTCGACCCAAATGTCGAAGCAATCGCTGGGTTCGAGCCAACGTTGGTCGTCTCTCAGGGACCGATCGAGGGGCTCGACATACTCGGAATAGAGAACCTCGTGTTGCCGGCTGCGGCCTCATTCGATGACGTCTACGCCCAGATCGAACAGCTCGGAGCGACCACCGGACACGTTGGAGACGCCGCAGAACTTGTCGGACAGATGCAGGCCGACATCGACGCCGTCCTCGACTCGCTGCCGATGCGAGAGACGCCGCTCACCTTCTACCACGAACTCGACAACACCTTTTTCACCGTCACGTCCTCGACGTTCATCGGTGAGGTCTACAAGTTGCTCGGGCTCGAGAACGCCGCCGACGCAGCCGACCCCGATGGCGCCGCATTCGGCTACCCACAGCTGAACGAAGAGTTCCTGGTCACTGCCGATCCCGACATCATCTTCCTCGCGGACACCAAATGTTGTGGTCAGAATGCCGCAGAAGTTGCTGCACGGCCGGGCTGGGATCTGCTGAGCGCGGTGACTTCTGGCAACATCGTCGAACTCGACGATGACGTCGCGAGTCGATGGGGTCCACGCCTTGTCGAATTCATCCAGGTCGTCGGAACCGCAGTGTCGGCCATCGAAGCTGTTCCGGCGAGTTAGTCCACCGCTGACCGAATTGAGTCCGAGATGAGCATCCGCCCCGCCGCTGTCAGGATTTCCTGGCTCGTCGGCGCGGCGGTGTTCGTTCTCGCCGCGAGCGCGTTCGCCCTTCTCATTGGACCAACATCGATTGATCGATCTGGAATTCTGGTCGAAACAATCGATGCGGTAACCCCCGGCACGATCGACTCGGGCCTCGATGCCCGTCAGGCAGCGATCGTCCGCAATCTTCGACTACCACGCGTCGCCCTGGGGCTTCTCGTCGGTGCGGCACTGGCTACGGCGGGCACCACATTCCAGGGCGTCTTCCGCAACCCACTCGCCGATCCCTACTTGCTCGGCGTCGCTCCAGGAGCTGGCCTCGGGGCGACGATCGCGTTCGTCTACGACCTCGGGGATGGCCGCGGATTCCTCGATGCCGTACAAATCTTCGCCTTCGTCGGCGCCCTAATCTCGGTAGCGCTCACGTGGATTATGGGAGTACTGGGCGACCGAACACGTGCCGCGACATCACTCATCTTGGCGGGGGTCGCCGTAGCGAGCTTTTTCACCGCTATCCAGACCTACCTCCAGCAACAGAACGCGGAGGACATCCGACAGGTCTACGTCTGGTTCCTCGGCGGCCTCAACACCTCGGGCTGGTCCGAGGTCCTCCAATTACTTCCGTTTGCGGTCGTGTGTCTCGCCGTACTCACGGTCTCGGGACGCATGCTCGACGTGCTCTCGGTTGGTGACGAGGAAGCAACGATGCTCGGACTTTCCGTCGGCCGAACCCGGATCGGGCTGGTCGTCGTCGCCTCACTCCTCACTGCATCGGCGGTGGCCGTTAGCGGGCTGATCTCGTTCGTCGGGCTCATCGTGCCCCACACCGTGCGGCTGATATTCGGATCGAGTTACCGAGTTATCGCGCCTCTCTCGATCGCGTTCGGGGCGGGCTTTCTCGTGTTGTGCGATCTCGTTGCACGCACTGCATTGACCCCCGCAGAGCTGCCCATCGGCGTTGTCACCGCCTTCTTCGGCGCACCGTTCTTCATTGTTATCTTGCGGACGACGAACCGATGACAGCGCTATCGGCACACGACGTTGGGGTCACCATCGACAAGGCGACATTGCTCGATGGCGTATCACTCGACGTCGCCCGGGGCGAATGGCTCACGATCATCGGGCCAAACGGCGCGGGCAAGTCGACGCTGCTCCGGGTCCTGTCAGGTGCGAGGTCCAGCACTGGATCGGTGGAGATCGATGGGCAACAGCTCATGGATCTAAAACCAAAGGACCGGTCGAAACTTGTGTCGTGGGTGCCGCAAACACCGACGATTCCCATTGGCATGGCCGTGCTTGACTACGTACTCCTCGGACGAACGCCGCATCTACATTCGTTGGCATCGCCGTCTCAGGCCGACGTCCAGCTCGCGCATGACGTGATC
>JBLIMK010000111.1:0-10979 GCA_047638715.1 Verrucomicrobiales bacterium | reverse complement strand
TCTGGGAAAAGGGCTACGAAGCAACCTCAATGACCGACATCGTCACGGCCACCGGTCTCAACAAATCGAGTCTGTACAGCAGCTTCGGGTCGAAAGACGAGCTCTTCGAGATGGCGCTGAGTCGCTACATCGACTTCCGTGCTGGGATGATCAGCAACGTCGTCGGCGACGGTACGCGAGGCCTCGACGACGTGACGATGTTGTTCGAGTACCTGTGGGCCGAGATTAGCGACATGGGCGAGCATCGCGGTTGTCTCGCCGTCAACACCGGAACCGAGATGGGCTCCCGAGATCAAGGTGTCGCCGACCTCAGTGACCGCTACCGCTCGCTGATGCGAGAGGGTCTCTCGAAAGCCTTCACTCGAGCAGCCGAGCGTGGCGAGATCGACGTCGAGAACGTCGTGACCTACACATCGCTTATGGTGAGCTTCATTATCGGCACCGCGGTGATGGTGCGCAGCGGCGCTCCAAACGACGAACTACGCGGCCAACTCGACGCCGCAACGAAGCTCGTCGAATCCTGGCGCTTGGTTTAGGGAACCCGACAGCCGGCGATCTACTTTCGACTCTCAACGAGGATGCGCAAGTCATCGAGGTCAATTACTAGAAGCAGCCCATTCTCCACTGTTGCTAGCTCGAGAGATCGAGCGAGTAGTGATGTTCCGTCCACATCGAGGATCCGCATGCCCCCGCCGATCGCTGGGCTGCTCCGCATCTGACGAGCACGCGCCAAGCAAGAGACATGCAGAAAGCGCGACCGTACGGACTGAGTTTGTGTTCATCAAATCTGCGGGCCTCGAGTTCCTAAGCTACTAACCAAACATTTCGACTTGTCACGACCGTGTTCATCGGCAGGACCTCGAGGCTCACAACGGCCAAGACATCAGCAGTCGCTCGAACTGACGTCGTTAGTGTGCTCGGTGTGGAAACAGCAAGGTTCAACATCGCTGGCCGTCGGTCAGCCGTCCGACCGCACGTGCAAGGGACGCTTCACCAGCTGCCGTGAGAGGCCGATCCGCGACCGCGTCGACAGCTAGCGCTTCGACTCGCTCAGGTTCGATGGCTGGGAGTGTCGGGTTTGTCTCCATATCAAGAGACTACAGAACGTCTATGACACTCACGGAAGTAAGAACTGAGGCCGCCCTAAGGCGGCCTCAGAAATTGGCGGAGGCAATGCGATCTCTTTCGAACGCCCGTGGACCCATCTAGCCGTCGAGCGCGCATAAAACCCGGAACGATTCACTCGGCGCAGCCCTGCTCGGAGCTAGAAGGCTGGCCGGTATTCATCGAGCAAGTCGTTTGGATCGTGTTTGCCCCACAACATTCTGGTCCTGTACCGCCTCCATACAGTCCCGTCTGGGTCAACGAGTGTGATGCGAGCAGTCTTCGGTCTTTCGTCGACCAGAATTGTCGACAACAGAAGTCGGTGTACGTCCTCCTGAATCGACGGATCACCCGGACCGTAGGAGAGCACGTCTCCGTAAGGTCCGACCTGGATTTCCAACCCGTATTCAATGACGATCCTGATCGGCGCTGCTCGATCAACATCGAGGACGTACATGAGCATCGCGAAGTCGGTGTCCTTATAGAACTTTGCGTTTTCCGTAAGCGGGCGCTCTCCCAGTTCCGCCAAGGCCATGTTGATGGTCTCGAGAGTTCGTGCGTTGATCTCATTCACTGGATCCCACCTTTAGATCTCATGGCGCCCGTCACTCCCCGACAAAGCGGTTCTCGGTCTTTGGTTATTGAGCTGTGTCGCGAGGTTCTCTGTCCGAATCACTGACGGGAGGGAACGGCGCGTCGAAATGAACTGGATCGAACTCATCCCTCACCCCCATGTAGTAGTGAACCCTGCCCCATCTCTCACCATCGGGATCGACAAGGCTCAGTTTGTAGCCCTTGCGACGGTCGAGGAGGTCGAGCTTGAGACTCGAGGTGAGTAGTCGAACGAGAGTCCGTACGACGTCGTCTCGGTCACGCTGGAGTTCCTTTGCCCCGATGCCGAACATGTCGGAACCATCAAACTCAACTGCGATGCCATCTTCATTAAGGACGAACACGAGGGGTGCGGTGCCTGGCTTGTCGAGCATGTAATTGGGCATAGCCACCGGTCTGTGATCGAGCCTGAAGGACTGATTCTCGGCAAGACCAGGTTGATAGAGAAGAGCCAACGCCTCGTTGAGCACATCGATGCACTCGGCCAAGCTCGTCCTTGCACGCCTCATGAGGGACCGTTCCTCCAGATGTCGGAATACTCGTCGGTGATAGACCACGGGACTCCGGCAATGGTCATCGGATGGTATTTTGCGATCTTCGCCAACACTGCTGAAATGTGGCGATGCTCCTGACCAACCTATCTTGGCAGGAGATTGGGCCTTGTTGAAGCGGCCGCTTGTACCGCTAGCTGTGAATTTGTTGTTACCGAAGAGCTGCGATCGTACGCCAATCCTCGGGCTACGGAACGCTCGTTCAGCGAGACTGGGCGATGCCACTCTCGACGCGACTCAGGGTGCACATCAACTTGCGAGGCAACTTCATCAGACCGGTTCAAAGTTGAGGTACTGCGAAGGCGGGCGGGTAAACCCGGTCGATTCGCTTGTCACCGAGAAATGAGTGTCGAAGCCAGACGCCCCCAGCGTCAGCAAACGTCACGAGCAACCTGAACCGCCGCTGTTCCACGCGTACTTCTGACGTGAGAATTCTCGGAAGGTCGCGACGAATGAACTCAAGGTGCTCGACCTCGAAGTTCAAGATCTCGGTCAGCCCATCGACCCAAACGTCGAACTCGCGCAGCACGCTGATTGACAATGGTGCTGCTCCCTCAACTTTCAACTCGTAGCACGGGTAGGTGCCGTCAGGCACCCACTCGAAATTGGGGTTCGTTTCGAGTGGCTCCTGCCCAAGTGTCAGTAGTACCTCATCGATGACCGCAAGAAACTTGTCGGCGTTCTCACGGTCTCTCTTCTCCCAGTCTGTCATCGAGGGCCCGAGTTTTTCATTGCCTGAACAATTGGATTCGCCACAGCATCCGGGACAAGCGTCCAGCGCCGCAAATTCATGTGCCCCCATCGTTGGTTCGGATTGCTCGAGTTTCTGCCGATCGTGCCTCTCAAGAACATGCCCCCCCGCTTCCTTGGTGCCACTCCCAGCCGAGGGCCGTGATCGATGACGTTAGCAAGAGCGAATTCACATATGCGCTCGAAGCAGCCGACCCCAACGAGGCCCGGAACTACTGCAAAAAGAAAGACCCGAGCTCGTGAGCTCGGGTCTCCTTGATGCTTGTCTGAGAGTGGGGCAACGCCCACAAAAATTTGGCGGAGAGAGGGGGATTCGAACCCCCGGTGACCGTAAAGCCACAACGGTTTTCAAGACCGACGCAATCGTCCGCTCTGCCATCTCTCCGCAGACGAGGATAGCTGGCCCGACCGCGGAACTTGGACGTGAATGGGCGTGTGTCACCTGCCAAATGAAGTTTCGGCATGGATAAGACTGGTCTAGACTCGTCTTCCTGCGCTCGTAGCTCAATTGGATAGAGCATCTCGCTACGGACGAGAAGGTTTGGGGTTCGAGTCCCTACGAGCGCGCTTATGTCGGATCCCGGGCTTTGCCCGGGATCTGTCAGTTTTGGCTAGGCCACGATCAGTTTTGGCTTCGCCACGGTGACTTCGGGTAGGTGCCGATTCGTTTCATCTTGCTGCAGAAGAACTGCAGCTCTTCCAACGCGTTCGCGATGCCGGGGTCCGACGGATGCCCTTCGACCTCGACGTAGAACTGCGCTGCCGTGAAGCTTTGATCGACGATGTAGCTCTCGAGCTTCGTCATGTTGATCCCGTTCGTCGCGAATCCACCGAGCGCTTTGTAGAGCGCGCCTGGAACGCTTCTGGTTTGGAACACCAGGCTCGTCATGGCGGCACCCAAGAGCGGGTCGGGTTCGACGGCCGAGCGTGACATCACGACGAACCGAGTTGTGTTTCCGAGGCGGTCTTCGATCCGGCTACGCAAGATCTGGAGTCCGTAGGTCTTGGCCGCGAGCTCGCTCGCGATTGCGCCGAAGCTGGGGTCGTTGCGTTCCGCTGCTTCTTTCGCTGCTCCGGCAGTGTCGCCGAAGTCCATTGGCTCAACGCCAAGCTCTCGAATCAGGTCGCGGCATTGCGCGAGGCCCTGTTCGTGTGAGGCGACGGTCTTCAGCGTTTCGAGTGTGGCGCCTTCTGGGCCCAGCAGCTGGTGCCTCACCGGCTGATAGTGCTCAGCGATGATGTAGAGGTTCGACTCGGGCAAGAGATGGTGAATATCGGCCACGCGTCCACCGAGCGTGTTCTCGATAGGGATCATCCCCAGATCACACTCACCGGCCTCCACAGCCGAAAACGCCTGCGCGAACGTGTCGTGTCCGACCGGTTCATAGTCGGGGTACGCAGCAGCGCACGCCATGTGTGAATACGCGCCAAGCACGCCTTGAAATGCAATACGAGGTCGTTCAGCCACCTATTGAGTCTAGCGAAGTGTGTGCTTTCGCCGATCCCTTGCCACCATGGGGCCGTGAATGAAGCGACGTTGCGCGCGTTGATCGAACAGATCCGCTCCGGGGAGACCTCTGCCGATGATGCGGTAGCGGCCCTTCGGCGGCTGCCGTTCGCCGAACTCGGCGGCACGACCAACGCGAGAATCGACCATCATCGAGCGCTCCGACAGGGGTTGCCCGAGGCGATCTACGGACCCGGGAAAACCCCCGAGCAGTGCGTCGCGATCGTCGAAGAGCTCCTAACGAACGGCGAAGGCCCGGTGCTTATCACCCGCACCAGCGATGTCCAAAGGGCTGCGCTTGAGGCGTCGCACCCAGGCGCTATTGCGCTCGGGGGCGTCCTCACGTGGCGTGCCCCGGAAGTCGGGGGCGAGCGCACGGTCGCTGTCGTCACCGCAGGCACCGCCGACACGCCGGTCGCTGACGAATGTGAAGCGACGCTTCGCTCCTACGGGGTGCGCATCGATCGAATCGATGATGTCGGCGTTGCTGGCATCCATCGTCTGCTCGCCGAAGTCGACCGAATCACCAGCGCCGACATCGTCATCGTGATCGCGGGAATGGAAGGTGCGCTCGCATCCGTCGTCGGCGGGTTCTGCGCCCGACCCGTCATAGCGGTTCCGACCAGCGTGGGTTACGGCGCTGGGCTCGAAGGTGTGACCGCACTGCTCGGCATGTTGGCGTCTTGTGCGGCCGGCGTCTCGGTCGTGGGAATCGACAACGGCTATGGCGCTGCCGTGAGCGCGATGCGGATCATCGGGCTCGCCGACAAAGCGTCGAACACATGAGCACGACGCTCTGGATCCATCCCTTCAACGGCATTGCTGGCGATATGACACTCGGCGCGCTCATCGACGCCGGCGCGAACGTCGACTCGATTCGCGCACAGCTCGCCAAACTCGATGTCGCAGGCTGGACGCTCGACGTCGAGCAGGTTTTCCGCAACGGCATAGGCGCGGTGAACGTCACCGTCACCGCCGACGAAGGACATGTGCACCGCACGGCGGGCGACATCATTGAATTGGTCCAAACCGCTGGCCTTCCCGAACGGGTCATCGAGCGAGCAACGGCGGTGTTCGAAGCGTTGGCCGATGCCGAAGGCCATGTCCACAGGGCCGAGCCGAGTGCCGTTCACTTTCACGAAGTAGGTGGCATCGACGCAATCGTCGATGTCGTCGGGTCGTGCCTCGCACTCGAGGATCTTGCCGTCGACCGAATCATCGTGGCCCCCGTCGCCACCGGCATCGGCATCACCCGAAGCGCCCACGGGTTGATCCCGCATCCAGCGCCGGCCACCGTTCGTCTCCTCGAGGACGTGCCCGTCCGAGGACTCGACGTGCGAGTTGAACTGACGACCCCAACGGGCGCGGCGATCGTGAAGGCGCTCGCTGACGGATTCGGACCCATGCCGTCGATGACGATCACCGCTTCCGGTTTCGGAGCGGGCGATAACGAACTCGATGACCACCCCAATCTCCTCCAAGTCGTCCTCGGTGAGGCCGCTACCGACACGGTCGAGAACATCGAACAACTCGTCGTCCTCGAGGCAAACGTCGATGACCTCACGGGGGAGTACATCGCACACTCGATCGATCAGCTACTCGTCGGCGGTGCGCTCGACGCGTGGTTCACGCCCATCGAGATGAAAAAGGGTAGGCCAGCCGCCACGATCTCCGCGCTCGCCGATCCCGTAGATGCCGACCGTCTCGGCGCGCTGCTCATGGCCGAGACCGGCTCACTCGGATACCGCGCTCATGGTGTGGAGCGCCATGCCCTCGAGCGCGGCGAACACGAAGTTCACATCGAGGGACAGAGAATCCGGATCAAGGTCACGGCGAATACCGCAAAGGCCGAATTCGACGATGTCGTGAAGGCGGCGCGTGCGTTGGATCGCCCGGCGAGGCAAATCGCTGCGGAAGCCGAAGCCCTCTGGCGCGTACAGTGAGATCGTGAACGACGACCGCCTCTACTTTCGACAACTCCTCTCCGGACGCGACTTTGCACAGGGCGACCCGTTCGCCGAGCAGATGGTCAACTTCGTCTACCTCATCGGTGACAAGGAGACCAAGGAAGCGGTCATTGTCGACCCCGCATACGACCCCGCCGGAATCCTCGCTGTTCTCGAAGCCGATGGCATGAACTGCACCGGCATGCTCGGCACCCACTATCACGCCGACCACGTGGGTGGCTCAATGATGGGCCTCCAAGTCGCCGGCGCAGCCGAGCTGCTCGCCGAGAAGAACGTGCCGCTGCACATCCAGGCCGACGAGGCCGACTTCGTCAAAGAGGTCACGGGCCTCGGTGACGCCGACCTCGTTCAGCACGACGGCAGCGACTCGATCATGGTGGGCGCGGTGCCGATCGAGCTGCTCCACACCCCCGGGCACACGCCTGGGTCGCAGTCGTTCCTCGTCGCCAACCGGCTCGTCGCTGGAGACACGTTGTTTCTGCAGGGATGCGGTCGTACCGACCTGCCCGGTGGAGATCCTGCGCAGCTCTACGAGAGCCTCACGAACGTTTTGTCACGCGTGCCCGACGATGCGATCTTGTTTCCCGGTCACCAATATTCGCCAGAGTCGTCGGCAACGATGGGGGACACCCGGGCGCAGAATATGGTGTTTGCGCCGACGTCAGCCGAACAATGGCTGGGGATGTTCGGGAACTAACCGGTTCTTTCGTCTACTGCTTCTACCTCGTTAACGAGGTAGGGCGTATGCCACATGTGCTGGCATTCCGGGCAGCTGACGTGCACTCGACGGCCGATGGGATCGTCGAGATCGACCTGACAATCCGAGCCACAGTTCGGGCATGCCTGGTCGAAGGTGACGTCGCCAGCCTGCTGCACAGCGCTGTTCGACTCGGCGCGGCGTGCGGCCTTCTTGCGTTTCCGTTCGTCACTGCTAAAGAACTTGGTTCGGGTCGCCCAGAAGCCGGTTTCCTTGTTCTCATCGGCGGAGCGCATGTGCTCCCATGGATCTGGCTTGGTTTCCTCGCGCTCCTCAGTTTTGTGAACCTCGGTGAGGCCCACCGCGCCGGTGCGCTCATCTAGTTCGGGCCCGTCGACGGGCCCGCTCGTATTGGTAGCCGTGGGTGTATCGGGACGGAGGGCGACGACATTGCTCGGCTCTTCGTATCCGAGTCTGATCAATTCATTGAGGTGTGTTTCGATCACGTCTGCCGCAGCGATCGAGTCGAAGCCGACCTGCTCGATGTCGTAGTCGGCATGAGATCGACTACCACCGAAGTCGAGCTCGGTGATCGTGCCAAGGTCGTCGAAGACTTCCATGCTCAAGGCATAAGCGTCGGGAACTTCAGTACCTGGAGTCTGGGGGGCGTAAGACGAAAGGTCGAACGGCTCGAGCTCGTCGACATCGAGTTCTTCGACATCGAAGCCGCTCGGTGGCAATGGGGCGAGCGCTTCGGTAGTCGTGGGGGCGTCGAGGATCGTCCCAGTATCGAACGACTCCGAAGCTCGCTGTTTGAGGAGAGACCGGATGTTCGAGGTGTCGATCTCGAGTGGACTGAGAGGCTCGGGGAGTATCGACGATGAACGTTCGCTCTCCGCGTCGGCCAAGGTGACCACCACTTGTTCATCGACGTCTTGTTCATCGACCCGGTCTTCGTCAGAGTTCGTTGAGAGCTCTTCTACCAATGGCGCTGTTTCCAACGCTCGGGCGGTTGGGCTGTCCTGCGCAACGTTTCGAAGAACCGCCTCGAATGACGGCCATTCGTTCTGCTCCTCGTGCGGCATGTAATCGATATCTCCTGCTGGGCGGACGAGCTGTTGATGCGGTGCATTGCCTCGCCCACAACTATCGGATCGCCGTTCACGAAAGTGAGTCATTTGGCCCCAATCTTTGGGTTCTCTCCGATACCGCCATTCGCATCCTCAGCGAATTCAGAAGAGGACCGATAGGGAGTTGTGCACTCACGGAACGATGGCGAGAGTCTGGCGGCGAGAATTGCGAGGCTAGAAACCGAGCTTCGCGTCGCGCTCGAGCGCGCGACCGTCGCAGAAGAACAGCTCTGTCGTGTGCACATTGCTGTTCGAACCTTCAAAGAGAAGCAGCTGCAAGCGAGAACAGCGGCGATAGCTGCGCGGGCTGCCGCAGCGAAGGAGACCCTGGCGTCATCTGCCTCTGGGATGCATCGAAATTGGGCTTCGACCGACCCATCGCTCGACGAGCGTCTCGATAACTACCTACAGAGCGACTTCGAGCCTGACCGTTCGCGCGACTGGATGCTCGGGGAGTAGCGAAACAGCTCCCGCAAATCAGCCCAGAGTGAATTTGATGCGACGACTGCGATTCTTATCTTCCAACCCGTCGACCAAGACCGGTTGAGTCTCACCGAAACCCTGCGACTGTAAACGAGCGCCGTCGATGCCCTGAGAGATCAAGAAGGCACGAACCGCTTCGGCCCGACGTTCGGAAAGAAGCAGATTCGCGGCGGCCTCTCCATCGGTATCGGTATGGCCTTCGATCAAGGCCGTCGCATCTGGATTGTCCTCGAAATAGGTCACGGCCTTCTGAAGTTCGACCTCGCCAGCGGGCGCGATGATCGACGAGATGACTTCGAACTGAATGTTTCCGATATTGAGGATCGCGTCTACCGTCGGCGGTTGCAGAACTGCGTCGATGACCAGAACATTGCCATTGGCCGCCTCGAGCTCGGCGAGCGAGATCCGGCTCAGTCCATTCAAGACAACCGCATCACCCTCGATCTCGACAAGGATCCGAAGACCCGAGCGCGAAATCAACTCGTTGCCCGCTGTCTCGGCGATCAGCTCCGGTGTCAGACGCACATCCACCAAGTGGTAGTTGATCAGCGCCTCGGCTTTGGACGGATCGTTCTCGAGTTCGCTCAATTGCGCCTCAGGGAGCGCGTCGATCGCTGCATCCGATGGCGCAAATAATGTAAATTCGAGCGGGTTGCCATCAGTATCCAACCGTTGCTCGAGAGCAGCCTGCAGCCCAAGGGAACTGCCGAGCTCCGCGAACTGCGCTGTACCGGACTCGGCGCCAAGCAGCTCCCAAGCACTGGCCGGGATCGATGGCTCGCTCGCATCGATAATCTGCGCTGTCGAGGTCGTTGGTGACGCCGCTGCTCCCGAGGAATCGGGCGACTCAGTGGTGGCTACAGGATCGCTGACTTCGGTGGTGGCCGTCGATGCGGTCGATTCGCTGTTCGCCGGCGGGTCGGCATCACCCAGCCAAAACGCTACCGCCAGGAAGACGAGCGCCAACAGGATCAAGGGCAGAAGCCACCCGAGCATGCTCTTGGGCTCCGTCGGTTTTGGCTCGACGAACAGTCCATACAGCTCTTCGGATCGGCTGGCGTCCTCGATCGGTTTAGGCGCTTGTTCGGCGAGTGGCACCCGCGGAGACGTTCTTGGGGCGTCGAGATCACCTTGGCTGATTCCTGATCCGTCAGCGACGCTGTCCAAGGTGTCTTTCGCCAGCCCGGCGAGCATGCTCAAGCGACTTAGCTCAGGCTCAGGCTCGGCAGATGGCGCCGGGTTTTCCTCGTCTGGCGAGTCGATTGTGTCGCGAACTTGATCGAGCATTTCCTTGGCTCGATCGGCCAAAGAATTGAAGTCGTTGTCACTCGGAGAATTTTCGGACATTGCTCGCCTCGACGGGTATTGGTGACATCGCATGCCCCGAATGACGCTAGCCCACGGCAGGCTCGAGAAGGTTTCTACGGCTCGATTCATGTCTTCGAGATATCGACCTATCGGAGACGCCGGCAACCCGGTCGCGGAGAATCTCTATAGGAAGCGCCCAAGCCAGTTGCACCGAGCCATAAAATGAGCAAGACCCGCACCCCTGAGGGTTCGGGCCTTGCTGATGTCCTGAGACATCACCATTGTGCGCGAGGGGGGACTTGAACCCCCACGCCCTTTCGGACACAGGCACCTGAAGCCTGCGCGTCTGCCAATTCCGCCACTCGCGCGAGTAAGCGAAGCACGAGGTTATCGGCGATTTCATCATCTGGGGCGCGCCCCCGGGTTGGCCGGGTACCTCGCGTCGCGGCAGCTACCGTTCATGAGATGGGACTGCGCGATCTCGAGAGAGCTATAGAGCGAGGCGTCGATGGCGTTCTCGGTCGCGTGTTTCGTGCCGACGTGACTGGCCTCGAGATCGAAAAGCGCGTCGAACGAGAGCTCGACGCGGGAACCAGGCGAGGAACGCCCGGAACGCGGGTAATGCCGAACGAAATTGAAGTCCGGATTCATCCCTACGACGCATCGACTCTTGAAAACACGACCGCGGACATCGAGCGGTCGCTCCTCGTGATGGCTCGCGAACACGCGCGCGAGATGTCGTGCGCATTCGAGGGACCGCTGGTCGTTTCAGTCACGACGACGCCAGACGCCATGCGCGGGACGATCGAGGTCTACGCCACCGCCGAGCATTCGATCGCCGGCGTACCGCCCGGCACACTCATCTACCCC
>JBLIMK010000110.1:0-11016 GCA_047638715.1 Verrucomicrobiales bacterium | reverse complement strand
CGTTTGCCTGTAATACGCCGGAATCGGCATGGATCCGCCTACCATCGTGTGGTCCGCTTTGCCGTGGCGTGACCACACATGCCCAAGGGTGACAACGTTTCGATGACAGCGACTGACACGCACACAGAAATCCACGATGACCACGGCCTCGTGGATACAACACAAACCGGTGATGGCCTGTACCAACTCGTGGCTTCGAACGACCACAAGATGGTCGGTCGCCTGTGGATCGGCGCAAGCCTGCTCCTCCTGATCGCCATCATGATCCTCGGTCTGGTGAACAGCCTCGAGCGGGTTTCACTCGGCGACACCGAGATTTTCGGGAGTGTTACCAAGTACTTCCAGAGCTGGGTCCTGTTCCGTACAGGGGCCATCTTTATGGTCGCGATTCCACTCTTCATCGGTATCGCCACCGCCATTGTTCCCTTGCAGGTCGGGTCCGCGTCCATCGCCTTCCCGCGGCTCGTCGCCGCGTCGTTCTGGTCGTGGCTCTTTGCCTCAGGTGTGCACATCGCATCGTTTGGCGCAGACGGCGGCCTCGGCCCCGAAGCGGGTACACGCACCGAGGGCACGCTGCTCACGATCGTGTCGCTCGGATTTATGATCGTGGCGCTGCTCGCTGCGTCTGTCTGCATTGCGACGACGATCGTTGCTCTTCGCCCGGAAGGCATGAGCCTTCTCCGAGTTCCCGCATTCACCTGGTCGATGCTCGTCGCTACCTCGGTGTGGCTTTTCTCGTTGCCGGTACTCATCGCGAACCTGATTTATTCCTACGTCGACCTCCAGGGTCGCCTCCCGATCGAGTTTGGTTTGCGCGACACCCTTTGGTCCCGTGTCGAATGGGCATGGTCGCAGCCGCAGGTGTTCGCTTACGCCATTCCCGTTCTCGGTGTTCTCGCCGAGATCGTCCCGGTCTCGGCCAAACATCGTCAAGCCAACCGAAACGTGCTCCTCAGCCTCATCGGGCTGTTCGGAGTGCTGAGTTTCGGTGCGTGGGCACAGAGTTTCCTCTCCCGTGGCGCCGATCCCGCATTCCAGGTTGCAGCAAATTCTGACGACCGGGGTGTCTTCCTCTACGACGAGTTCCTCTACATCGTGTTCGGGCTCGCGATCGTCATTCCGGTTCTCGCGCTTCTCGGCGGCGTTCTCGACACGATTCGCCGAGGATCAACTCCAAAGCCCGACGCAGCGCTCCTCGGGTCGATCGCCGGCGCGCTTCTTCTCCTCGCTGCGGTTGTTGCTGGTGAACTTCGGGTGTGGCCCTGGTGGTGGGAAGCACTCCACGAAGACCACGTCTTGCTCTCGTCGTCGAGCGCGATCCTTTCTCTTGTACTTGCAGCGGTGGTGGCATCAGCTGTCGGCGCCCTGGCCTTTTGGGCTCCCAAGATCTTTGGCGGATACGCCAAGGACTCTGTGGCGATGACCGCCGTGATGTTGTTCCTCGGTGGCGGTCTTCTCGCAGGAATGGCCGACATGATCTCGGCGTTCTCTGGCCAACCCGATATCAGCGTGACCAACAACGTCGACAGCATCGTCGACACGATGAACGTCATGGTGGTCATCGGCGTGGCGATGATGGCGGTCGGCGCGCTGGCGTTGCTCGGTGCCCTCATACCGGCCGCTCGCTCAAATGAACAACTCCCCGACGATCCTTGGGACGGGCACACGCTCGAATGGGCTGCCCCGTCGCCGCCTCCGATCGGAAACTTCATTGAACAGATCCCAACCGTCTCGTCGGCAGAACCGCTGCTCGACGAATTTGAGGAGGTCAGCTGATGTCCGCTGATGTCGCGCTCGTTACGCCTCCAGCAGCCGAGCTCTCACGCAACCGAACGCTCTTGGTCGGCACCGCCTTCGCAGCGGTGGCTTCGATCATGGTGTTCGTTGGACTGTTCGCTGTCTACATCGCCATCCGCCAGAACAACGAATTTCTCGTCGAGAACCGACTCGGCGGATCGTTGTGGTTCCCAGAAGGTGCAGTACAGATTGCTCCTGGCACATTCATGATGTTCACGACGTGGATCTCTGCGTTCACGATTTCGTGGGCTGTGCAGGCAATCCGCAACGATGATCGTCGAAATGCATACGTCGCCCTTGGTCTCACCGTCCTCATGGGCGCGGCGATCATCAATCAGATGGCCTTCGCGATCGGCGACTTTGGCCTTCCCGTCGATCGATCGACGCCAGCACTGATGCTCTATGTGATCTACGGCAGCTACATGGTCTTCATGTCGATCGCTGTCGTGTTCGTCCTACTGATGGCCATTCGAGCCATCGCCGGACAGTTCAACTCAAAGAACGCTGACGGTGTCCAGGCCGCAGCGATCTACTGGTACGCAACCGTCATTGTGTACCTGCCCGTCTGGTACCTGATCACGATCACGAAGTGAGCCGGAAATGATTCCAACTGGTCTAAAGCTCTATATCGGAATCGCCATGACCGCCGTGACAGCGGCGATCATTGGTGGCTACACGAGTGGCGGCGATGTCGTCGGTCCACTCAGCGCTGGTTACAAGGGCGGTGTTGGCGATCAGGTCAGCTACACCGTTCTCGTCGGAGTGGCGTTCGTGGCGCTCATCGTTGGTTCTCTCCTCGCAATATTTCGAGATGCCGACGCCGAGGCCGTGGCGGAGGCCATGGGAACGTCGGTCGCTCCTGTCGGGCAACGTCCCGTTGCAACGTCGATCTGGCCCATTGTCGCTGGTCTCGGGGTCGCGTTTGTTGCTGTTGGCATGGCCGTCAATGCAACGGTCACGGGAATTGGCATCGTGATCATGGCCATCGTTGCCTTCGAATGGACGATGACGGCTTGGGCCGACCGCGCTACGGGAGACTCGGCGACGAACGTGGCGCTGCGTAATCAGGTGATGGGCCCGTTTGAGGTACCACTTTGGGGATTGCTCGGCGGAGGAATGTTTGTTCTTGCCGCATCTCGTGTCTTCCTTCGTTTCCCAGGCACCGGCGCAGTTGTATTCGGAGCGGTCATCGCAATTTCGGTCCTGAGCGTCGCTGTCTTACTGACGCAACGCCCCAATATCTCGAAGAATGTGGGCACCGCGCTCGTTGCGGTTCTCGCCATTCTCGTTCTTGCTGGCGGCGTGTTCTCGGCAGCCACGACCGAACATCACGAGACCGAAGAGCACTCCGATGAAGAGAGCGGCGAGGAAGAACACGGCGAAGAGGTCGGCGCGATGTCCGAGGAAGCCACGTCCTAATGGCCGACACGGTGCCCGATCGCACGGAAACTCCGCTTTACTTATGTTCCTTGGAACGCTCGGGAAAACTTTCACAAAGTCGTTCGATGTCGCGTGAAGGCGCTGAAGGAAGATCTATGACCCCCACTTCTCCGTCCGCCCGCAAGGTAGTGCGACTGCTAGCGGTTGTTGTGACCATGTTCGTCTTGGCGTCGTGCGCCGGCGACGCGGAACTCGACACGCTGAACGATCTGGCTGGGCCTGAAGCCAAGTCGATCGATCGAGTAATGAAGATTCTTTTGTATCTGTCCTACGTGGTTTTCGCCGGGGTGCTCGGTGTCACGCTCTACGCATGGAAGAACTTTCGCATCAAGACCGATGACTACGAAGATGGCGACTGGCCCGAACAAATCCACGGAAACAACAAGCTCGAAGTGGCTTGGACGATCATTCCAATGGTGATCCTGGCCGCCATCGGAGCGGTAACGATCGTGCTACAGGTCAGCATCAACAGCACGGAGGACAACCCAATCTCCTTGCTCGTCGGTTCCGAACAGGTTGACTGGGAGCCCGAGATTGTTGTGATTGGCCAGCAGTGGTGGTGGGAGTACCAATACCACTTCGGCGATGTAGAACTCACAGCGCAGAGGATTGAGAACCTCCCGACCGCCGATCTCATAACGGCCACGCAGATGGTCATCCCGGTCGGTCAGGAAATCGAGCTCGAGATCACGAGCCGCGATGTCATCCACTCGTTCTGGATCCCTTCGCTGAACGGTAAACGGGACGCCGTGCCGGGTCGCCAGAGCGCCCCGTGGAAGCTCGAAGCAGATCGCGAGGGTGTGTTCTTCGGACAGTGCACCGAGTTCTGCGGCCTCTCGCATTCCCGGATGCGGATGCAGGTCATTGCGTTGCCTATGGAACAATTCCAAAAATGGGTTACCGCTCAGATGGAAGGCGTGCCGCTCGACCCCGCGACCGAGGCGTACGTCAGTGCGCTCGTCGATGGAGAAACCCCGACACCTGAAAGCGCAGAACAACGTGCCGTCGCGACGTTCCGCGGAAAGTGCGCATCGTGTCACCTGATGGATGGCGTTGCCGACGATCTGTGGTCCGCGGAGACGGTGGCCGAACAGCTCGTCTCCGGCGCCGCCCCGAATCTCACACACTTCTCGAGCCGCACCACGTTTGCCGGCGGAATCCTGAACGTCTGGGATCCTGAAACGCTCGAGTTCAACAAGAACGACATCGCCAAGTGGCTGCGGAATCCAGCTGACGTGAAGGCGAACTTCGCCCAGCCAATATCTGACGATGACAAGCGCATGCGAGGCATGCCGAACCTCTCGCTCAGTACACAAGAAATCGATGACCTGGTTGCCCTTCTCGAGACCACAGGACCCAAGCCGTCGACCTTCATTATTGAAGAAACGGGAGTCGAGTAATGGCAATCATCGACCAACCACTGGCTATCGGTGCTGGCGACGACGCTGCTGAGACCGCCGATCGTCCCCTTGGCGATCTGACGCGGCCAAAGATTTCAGAGACCTGGAAGGACTGGCTGACGACGGTCGATCACAAGAAGATCGGCATCATGTATGGCGTCGCCGCCATGTTCTTCTTCGTGCTCGGGGGCGCCGAGGCGCTACTGATCCGCATCCAGCTGGCCACTCCGAACGGCACGCTCCTGTCGCCCGAGGTCTACAACCAAGTCTTCACGATGCATGGCGTCACGATGATCTTCCTCGTGATAATGCCCCTTGCTGCAGCGTTTGCAAACTACCTACTTCCGTTGCAGATCGGAGCCCGCGACGTGGCCTTTCCACGTCTGAACGCTCTCAGTTTCTGGCTCTTCTTGTTCGGTGGCCTTTTCCTGAACTCCTCCTGGCTCTTCGGCGGTGGAGCTGACGGTGGTTGGTTCAACTACGCACCGAACTCGTCGGTCACCTTCTCACCGAGCCATGGCATCGACTTCTACGCTTTGGGTCTGCAAATCACCGGTATTGCCTCGCTGGTTTCGGCGATCAACCTGATCACGACCGTGCTCAACATGCGTCCGAAGGGCATGACGTTGTTCCGCATGCCGGTGTTCACCTGGATGAACCTCGTGGTGCAGTTCCTGCTGCTGTTTGCCGTGCCGGTCATCTCGATCGCACTTTTCGAGCTCACGTTCGATCGCCTCTTCGGCGCCAACTTCTTCAATACCGAGGCCGGCGCCGATCCGCTGCTCTGGCAGCATCTCTTCTGGATCTTTGGCCACCCAGAGGTCTACATCCTCATCCTGCCGAGCTTCGGCATCATCTCCGAAGTCATCCCAACCTTCAGTCGCAAACCGATCTTCGGCTACAGCTTCATGGTGTTCTCCGGTATCGCTATCGGCTTCATGGGGTGGGGCGTGTGGGCTCACCACATGTTTGTGTCGGGCATCGGTCCAATCTCGGTCGCAGCGTTTTCGCTCTCCACGATGTTCATCGCCATACCGACCGGTGTGAAGATCCTCAACTGGTTGGCCACGATCTGGGGCGGCCGCCTCCGATTCACCACCGCGATGTTGTTCGCCGTCGGCGTCGTGTCGATGTTTACGATCGGTGGACTTTCCGGTGTGACCCACTCTGTTGCGCCGGCCGACACCCAACAGACCGACACGTATTACATCGTGGCGCACTTTCACTATGTGATCTTCGGCGGCGCACTGCTCGGTATCTTCGCCGGCTTCTATTTCTGGTGGCCCAAGATCTTCGGTTACATGCTGAACGAACGCATCGGGAAGTGGAACTTCTGGTTGCAGATCGTTGGTTTCAACCTCACCTTCGGACCAATGCATATCCTCGGCCTTCAGGGCATGAGTCGACGCATAGATTCCTATGACAAGAGCTTCGGCTTTGAGTTGTGGAACATGGTCGCGTCGATCGGCGCATTCATTATCGCTGCTGGTGTTGCGATCTTCTTCTTCAACATCGTCTACAGCCGCAAGAAGTGGAAGGCCGCTGGCATGCCGAACCCAGGACCCGATCCATGGGATGCGCGCAGCCTCGAGTGGATGACCGCCTCACCGACTCCCGAGCACAACTTCGACGAAGTGATCACGGTCGAAGGCCTCGACGAGTTCTGGCACCGCAAGTACGGCTACGACGAAGACAAGAACGTGGTGCAGATCGCCACAGCTGAAGAGGTCGCTCAGGACGGTTCGGCAACCGATGTGCACCTGCCGTCGCCGAGCTACTTCCCGATCATCCTGGCGCTTGGCTTGCCCGTTATCGCTTATGGCCTTATCTACAGCCTCTGGCTCTGCATCCCCGGTGCTGCTCTGCTCGTCTACGGCATGGTCGGCTGGATCTTCGAACATCCCGACGACCCGAACGCTGCTCATGACCATCACGACGACCACAGCGATGATGGTGACGGTGAGGCGTCCGATGAAATCGAGCGTGCTGCAGAAGATGCTCTCGAAGTCGGTGACGACGCCGCCGAGCTCGTCTCCGTCGGGGATACAAGCGAGACGGAGCCCACGAATGGCTAACGCAACAGTCGCCGCCGATACGCACGACGATCACGACGATCACGACGATCACGGACAGCACGACACCAACACGGGTCTCTCGAACAACAAGCTGGCCATGTGGCTCTTCTTGTCGTCGGATTGTTTGTTGTTCGGCGCCTTGATCTCTACCTTCTTGCTGTATCGAACGAACATCTCCGATGGAACGGCATTCACCGAACCGGGCGATGTATTCGACATTCCGTTTACTTCACTCAGCTCGTTCGTGCTTTTGATGAGCTCGCTGACGATGGTGCTCGCGTTATCGGCGGTCCGTCGTGGTGACCAACGCAGTGGCCGCATTTGGCTGCTTACCACCGCATTTCTTGGGATGGTGTTCATCGGCGGGCAAGTCTTTGAGTTCACCGAGTTCAATCAAAAGGGCCTTGGCTACACGACGAACACCTGGACGTCGGCGTTCTACACCCTCACCGGGTTCCACGGCGTGCACGTAAGCGTTGGCATCTTGCTGCTTCTCGGCACAGTCTTCGGGACACGCGAGAGCGGACTCGGCAAAGAGAAGACCGAGACCGTTGAGTTGGTCGGTCTCTACTGGCACTTCGTCGACATTGTCTGGGTGATCATCTTCACCGTCATCTACCTCATTCCGATCGGTTAGGACGCCCTATGACTGCCATCGATACCCACGACGACATCGACACGCACGACGACGCGCACGGGCATCCGAGCGACCGTAGCTACGTGATCATCGCGCTGATCCTCGGTGCGCTCACAGCCCTCGAGATCTTGATGTTCGTGTTCGAGGACGAACTACCACGCGGACTTGTCAAGATCGGCCTCATCGCGTTGATGGGCGTCAAGTTCTGGATAGTCGGTGCCTACTTCATGCACCTCAAGTTCGACAATCCAATCCTGTGGCGGCTTTTTGGCGCTGGCTTGATTTTGGCCATCGTGGTGTACTCCATCATGATGTCCGCATTCGAGTTCAATTTCTGGAACGATGGCTTCGACGACGCAGGATTGCCCGGCGGCGGTAGCTGATCATGCTCGCAGCCATCGACCCCTGGTCGTGGCGGCCACATCCTGAAGTCTGGCTGCTGCTCGCCGCGATCATCGGGCTTGGTCTGTACGCGACTCGGGTGATTGGCCCAAAGGTGGTCCGCGAGGGCGAGGTCGTCTCCGCACGTCAGAAGCGCTTCTTCGTCCTTGGTGTCGTCGTGTTTGCTCTGGCCGCCGATTGGCCGATGCACGATATTGCTGAGGAATACCTCTACTCAGTGCACATGCTTCAGCACTTGTTGATCACCTTCTTCATTCCGATCTTGTTCCTGCAGGCAACACCCGAATGGTTGGCACGACTCATTCTCGGAGGAGGCGATCAGGAGCGCACCTGGGTCGGCAAGCTCGCCAAGCCGATCGTGGCCGGGATCATCTTCAACGCGCTGGCTGCGCTCACGCACTGGAACGGCATCGTGCAGCTCTCGTTCGATTCCGGGCCATTCCATTACTCGATTCACCTCGTCATGTTTACCGCTGCCTTGCTGATGTGGCTTCCGGTGCTCGGTCCCTTGCCGGAGCTACGTCTGTCGCCCCCTGCCCAGATGATCTACCTCTTCCTCATGTCGATTATCCCGACGATTCCAGCCGGTTGGCTCACGTTCGCCGACAACCCCGTGTACCCGGCATATGACACTGTCGAGCGTCTCTGGGACATTGGCGTCGTCGCCGATCAACAGGCCGCCGGATTTGTGATGAAAATTTTCGGTGGCTTCTTCCTCTGGGGCCTCATCGCGGCTCGGTTCTTCCGTTGGGCGGCCGATGAACGGGCCCAGGATATGGAAAGACCGGTTGTCAAACCGCTCACGTTCGACGATGTGGCAGACGAATTCGAAAAGGCCGGACCGGCAACCTCGGAGCGCTGATGGGCGCCGGCGGGGCGGCTCACCCAACCAAGATAGCGATGCTCATTCGTGGTTTTACTGGTCGTTGCGCCGTGTGTGGCACGACGAGACTGACGTCGAGGTGGATAGGTGTTCGAGCAATTTGTCGCCATTGTGGTTTTGACGTTGAACGCAAGGAAGGACATTTCGTCGGCGCCGTTGGCATGAACACGATCGTCACTTCTGTCGCGATCCTCGTCACGGTGCTTGTCGGCGCAGCGCTTACCGCTCCTGACATTCCGGTCGTCGAGATGACAATCCTCACGGTGGGCGTCGCACTCGCCGTATCACTGTTCTTCTTTCCGATCTCCAAGACGTTGTGGAGTGCGATCGACCTGATGTTCATCGAGTTGGAGCCCGGCGAAGTCGACCCGCGTTATGACCCGTCGGTGACCTTCGAACCCTGATCGAGCCACCGGACAGCGGTTGCTGCTAGAGCCTCGACGATTCCTTGAACGGCGCTGGTCGGCTTCAACCCATCCGCGTCCGCCCAATCGTGTGCGTTCCAGTTCCATCGAGGGCTCGGCGGAATCTCTAACTGCACGCCCTGGTGCGGTGGCTTGTTCACAGGGTTTTGAGGGTGCACGCCGCGCAGCTCGCGAGGAATTGCGTCGAGGTCGGTGATGACCTTGAATTTGCTGGGAATAGTTTCCACGAGCTGTTCCGCCATCACCTTTGCGAGCTCTCGGTTCTGGCCTCCCAGCAAGAAATGTTGCTTGTCCATCTCGCGTCCGTAGCCATGCACAGTGCAGACGATGTCGATGTGCTCGAGCACGTTTGCCAAGGCCGGTGATTCCTCTGGGCGGTAGCGCGTCGACGGCAGATGAAGCGGCCGACCAGCGGGTTGATCGATCGAGTAGA
This sequence comes from Verrucomicrobiales bacterium, assembly GCA_047638715.1. Classification (GTDB taxonomy): domain Bacteria; phylum Actinomycetota; class Acidimicrobiia; order Acidimicrobiales; family SHLQ01; genus SHLQ01. The sequence continues at coordinate 1,524 of JBLIMK010000110.1, read as the reverse complement.
ACGTCGAACCCGAGGCCTCGGCGGCCATCCGGGCAATCATCGACGTCACGCGCTCGACGGGTCCCCCATGAAATGCGAGGAACCCAAAACGCCCACGTATCTCGACTTCCTCGTGAACCCCCGGTTGGGCGAGAAGATCGGTGAGGCTCATGCCTCCTGTGTTGTCCATGGCGACCTATCGCGCTGCAACGGTGTCGAATCCACAGAAAGGTTTCAGAACATCGGGCACGGCGAACGATCCGTCGTCTTGTTGGTAGTGCTCCATCAAGAAGACAAGCATTCGTCCAACAGCACATGCTGTGCCGTTCAAGGTGTGTACGAATTCGGAACCTGCCTCACCTTTCGCCCTCGTGCCGAGGCGGCGAGCGGAGTAGTCGGTGTAGTTCGAGCACGAGGTGAGTTCGCGATAGGCGCCCTCGGAAGGCAACCAGACTTCGCAGTCGTACTTCTTCGCCGCAGGATTTCCGAGATCGCCGGCGGCCACGTTGATCACCCGATAGGGGAGCGCGAGATCGTCCAGAATCTCGCGTTCGATCTCGAGCAGAAGCTCGTGCTCTTCCCAGGACTTGTTGGGGTCGCTCCAGATGAACATCTCGACCTTGTCGAACTGGTGAACGCGGAAGATCCCACGCGTGTCCTTGCCGTACGTGCCAGCTTCACGACGGAAACAGGATGAGAAGCCTGCATAACGAAGCGGGAGATCGGCGAGATCCAATCGATCGCCACGGTGTAGACCAGCGAGGGGAACTTCGGACGTGCCAACCAGGTAGAGCTCGTCCTCGGCAACCGTGTAGACCTGGTGCTCGTCGGTGGGAAAGAAGCCGGAGTCGATCATCATCTGTTCCCGAACGAGTACGGGCGGGACGGTTGGGATGAAGCCCCGTGCAACGAGCTTTTGCATGGTCCACTGCACCAAGGCCAATTCGAGGAGTACGGCTTCTCGTTGGAGATACGCGAAGCGAGAACCGCTGACCTCGGCTCCCTTCTCCGTGTTTACCCAGCCCATCGCCGCGCCAAAGTCGCCATGGTCCATCGGTGGCGGAGGGGCTTGTTCACCAATGGACACCACGAGTTCGAAATTTTCTTCGCCACCGCCGGGCACGGAGGCGTGAGCCGGGTTCGGAACGTGCAGGATCAACGCGTCGACGACGGCTTGTCGTTCAGTGAGCTCGGCTTCTTTCGACTTCAAGTCTTGCTTCAGCAAGTTGGCTGATTCGATCTTTGCGGGACGTTCCTCGGGCGAAGCCTTACCAATCTCCTTCGAGACAGCATTTGATTGGCCACGAAGCTCCTCGACCTCGCTCATCGAGGATCGTCGTGCGTTCTCAGCAGCGCTCAGCGCGTCGAGTTGTTCGGCGGTGGCACCCTTCAAGATGGCGCCGTCGCGGTAGGCCTGATCGTCGAGTTGTCGAAGGTTGATCACCCCCTCAGGTTATCGGCCTTCACCCAGCCGTTAGGGGCCTGGCCCCTCAACGTAAATAGGGGCCTGGCCCCTAATCGTAAATAGGGGCCTGGCACCTAATC
>JBLIMK010000109.1:0-11045 GCA_047638715.1 Verrucomicrobiales bacterium | reverse complement strand
GCTTCCCCGACGCGGCGAGTCGATCTAGAGTCGGCGTACAACGATCAATGGGAGAACCAGAATGGGCGACATCGTCAAATCAGCGATCTTGCAAGTTGCTTGGACCGGCGACAAGGAGTCGATGATCGATCTGCACGAGAAATACATGCGCGAAGCCGCTGCTGCGGGCGTGCAGGTCATGTGTTTCCAGGAGCTCTTCTACGGGCCCTACTTCTGCCAGGTCCAGGACACCGACTACTACTCCTACGCCGAGGCGATCCCCGACGGACCGACCACCAAGCGATTCCAAGAGCTCGCCGCCGAGCTGGGCATGGTTGTCGTCCTGCCCATGTACGAAGAAGAACAGGCTGGCCTGCTCTATAACACCGCCGCGGTCATCGACGCCGACGGCAGCTACCTCGGCAAATATCGCAAGACCCACATTCCACAGGTCAAGGGCTTCTGGGAGAAGTTCTACTTCCGCCCAGGCAACATGGGTTATCCGGTATTCGATACGGCGGTCGGCAAGGTCGGCGTCTACATCTGTTACGACCGGCACTTTCCCGAAGGATGGCGAGCGCTCGGCCTCAACGGTGCTCAGATCGTGTTCAACCCGTCGGCCACGAGCCGCGGCCTCTCCGCCTATCTCTGGCAGCTCGAACAGACCGCCGCAGCTGCGGCAAACATGTACTACGTCGGAGCAATCAACCGGGTTGGCATCGAAGATCTTGGCGACAACGACTTCTACGGCACGTCGTACTTCGCCAACCCACGAGGCCAGTTCGTGGACGGCACGGCATCGGATAAGGACGCCGAGCTGGTGATTCGCGACCTCGACCTCGGACTCGTCAATGAGGTTCGAGACCAATGGGCGTTCTACCGAGACCGTCGTCCAGACATGTACGGCCCACTCACCGAGATCTGAAACAAAAGGGAGATAGAGCAATGACGCTTCTCATCAAAGGAGGCACGGTCGTTTCGAGCACCGGAGCCGATCCCGCCGACGTATTAGTCGACGGCGAAACGATCGTCGCCGTGTTGCAACCCGGCTCAGACATGGCCGCTTCGGCCGAGCGTGGGGCCGAGCGCGTCATCGACGCAACCGGGAAGTACGTGATCCCCGGCGGCGTCGACTGCCACACGCACATGGAGCTGCCATTCGGTGGCACCAACGCTTCGGACGACTTCGAGAACGGCACCAAGGCAGCTGCTTGGGGTGGAACGACGACCATCATCGACTTCGCGGTCCAGAGCTACGGCAACGGCGTCCGAGAATCGCTCGATACGTGGATGGAGAAAGCCGAGGGCAACTGCGCCATCGATTACGGCTTCCACATGATCATCGGCGACGTCAACGACGAGTCGCTCAAAGCCATGGACGCACTCGTCGACGAGGGCATCAGCAGCTTCAAGCTGTTCATGGCCTACCCCGGCGTCTTCCTCAGCGACGATGCACAGATCCTGCGGGCGATGCAACAGTCGGCCGACAACGGTTCGATGATCATGATGCACGCAGAGAACGGGATCGCGATCGACCTGCTCGCTCAGCAGGCGATCGAGCGAGGCGAAACCGATCCGGTCAACCATGGTCTCGTGCGCCGAGCCGAGCTCGAAAGCGAAGCGACACACCGCGCCATTCAACTTGCCAAGATCGGCGCCGCGCCGCTCTACATCGTGCATCTCTCCGCAAGCGAGGCGCTCGAACAGGTGGCTATCGCCCGGGGAAAGGGCGCAAACGTCTTCGCCGAGACCTGCCCGCAATACCTCTACCTGAACCTCGAAGATCACCTCGGTCTGCCCGGGTTCGAGGGAGCTGGTTACGTCTGCTCGACGCCGCTGCGCACCAAACACGAACATCACCATCAAGATCTGTGGAAGGGACTGCGCATGAACGAACTGAGCGTCGTCGCCACGGACCACTGCCCGTTCTGCATGAAGGACCAGAAGGAACTTGGCCTCGGCGACTTTCGGGGCATTCCGAACGGCATCGGCGGCGTCGAACACCGCATGGACCTGATTTATCAAGGTGTCCTCCAGGGCGAGATCAGCCTTCCCCGCTGGGTCGAGCTGTGCTCCACCACACCGGCGCGCATGTTTGGTCTCTACCCGCAGAAGGGCACGATTCAGCCGGGAGCAGACGCCGACATCGTCCTTTACGACCCCGCCGCCAGCTGGACTATCAGCGTCGACAACCATCACATGAACATGGATTACTCGGCCTACGAGGGATTCAACGTTCAGGGCAAGGTCGACACCGTGCTCTCGCGTGGCCGGGTCGTCATTGAAAATGAGGCCTATCACGGCAAAAAGGGCGACGGGAAATACCTTCGACGCGGCCTGTCGAGTTACCTCGTCTGAGGTTGTTGCGTCAGCACGGCGCAAGATCTGCAGAAGACATCGTCCGCACAACACAAGGGAGAGAGCTCATGGATTTCGGAGTGGTTCTACAAACCGACCCCCCAGCCTGGCGGGTGGTAGACCTTGCCAAAAAAGCCGAGAACCTCGGATTCAGCTACGGCTGGACCTTCGATAGCCACATCCTCTGGCAGGAGCCCTACGTCATCTACAGCCAGATGTTGTCGGCCACGAACCGGATGATCGTCGGGCCGATGGTAACCAACCCCGGCACGCGCAATTGGACGGTCACGGCCTCGCTGTTCGCGACGCTGAACGACATGTTCGGCAACCGCACAGTTTGTGGAATCGGCCGCGGCGATTCGGCCATGCGCGTGCTCGGTCACTCGCCATCGAAACTTTCGACCTTGAGCGAAGCCATGCACGTGATGAAGGGCCTCGCCGAAGGTGAAGAGGTCACGTACAACGGGACCCAACAGCAACTGCCCTGGAGCAAGGGTGGAAAGCTCGACATGATGATGGCCGCCTACGGGCCGCGCGCCTTGAAGCTGTGCGGCGAGCAGGCCGACGGATTCATCCTTCAACTTGCAGACCTGTCGCTCACCGAGTGGATGATCGGCGCCGTTCGCAAAGCCGCCTCAGACGCTGGGCGCAACCCCGACGACGTCTACATCTGTGTGGCGGCACCCGCCTACGTAGGTACCGATCTCGCCCATCAACGCGATCAATGCCGCTGGTTCGGTGGCATGGTCGGCAATCACGTCGCCGATCTGGTCGAGCGTTACGGCACGGACAGCAACATTCCACAGGCACTCACCGACTACATCAAAGAGCGCGAAGGTTACGACTACAGCGGTCACGGCAAATCCGGGCACGAACACACCGACTTCGTACCCGATGAGATCCTCGATCGCTTCTGCATCCTCGGTGACGAAGACGCACACATCGAACGCCTCAAGGCGCTCGAAGCTCTGGGTGTCGACCAGTTCGCGATCTACCTGATGCACGACCAGAAGGACGAGACACTGAACGCGTACGGGCAGCGAATCATCCCAGCACTCGCGTGACCCGAACGAAGGGCCTGGCCCGTCAGGTCGGAGCTGTAGCGCTCACGATCGCGGGCCTCATCGTCCTATGGGAGGGATACAAGTGGATCGGCACCGCGCTCGACGGACAGTGGCCGGGCACAGACACAGACCTGCCGATAGCGCCGAACAACCTGACGATGCCGCACACCATCGACATCTGGAACGCATTGTGGGATCCCGTCCAGCTACGTTCGACTGAGACGCTGGCCGTCTTCCTCCTCAAAGCCGCCTGGTTCACGCTGAAGGAAGCGGCGCTCGGCTTCGTCTTTGGAACGATCATCGGCCTCGGTCTCGCCGTGCTCATGCTTCGGTTCAAAGTTGCCGAGCGCGGCATATTGCCCTGGGTCAACGTGAGCCAAACCATTCCGCTGATCGCCCTCGCACCGATCGTGGTGACCTGGGGAAGAACCAACGGGTGGGGCGACCTCTTCTCCGTCGCCCTGATCTCGACCTATCTGACCTTCTTCCCCGTTGCGGTCAATGGCCTTCGCGGGCTGCAATCGCCCGCGCCCGCCGACATCGAGCTCATGCGCTCGTATGCGGCTCGATGGTCGAAAACTCTCTTCAAAGTCCGGTTCCCATCGGCACGCCCATACCTCTTTCCCGCGTTCAAGCTGGCGGCCACGCTGAGTGTCGTCGGCGCCATCGTCGGCGAAATTTCAGCAGGCGTACGGGGCGGGCTCGGGCGGGTCATCCTCGACTTCGCTGGCCGATACAGCACCGGACCGCCGAAGGTGTACGCCGCGGTTCTCGGCGCGGGGCTACTCGGCTTGTTTGTCTTCGCCCTCGTCAACCTCGCCGAACGCTATTTCGTGCGCGGCCCAAAAGATGGAGTAACGCCATGAGTGCCGTCGAAGTCCGCAACTGCGACATGACCTTCAACCCAGGTTCCGATAGCGAAGTAAAGGCCCTTGAAGCTATCGATCTGACGGTCGCCGAGGGCGAGTTCGTCTCTCTGATCGGCCCGTCGGGGTGCGGTAAGTCGACGTTGTTACGTCTGATCGGCGACCTTCTCGAACCGACCGGCGGATCGATTAAGGTCTTCGGAAAACCGGCTCCAGAAGCACGACTCGCCCGCGATTACGGCATGGCCTTCCAGGCTGCGGGCCTGTTCGATTGGCGCAAGGTACGCGCCAACATCGAACTTCCACTCGAGCTCGCCGAATGGTCGAAGGCCGACCGGAAAAAGCGAGCCGACGAAATGCTCGAACTCGTGCGCCTCGAAGAATTCGGCGCCCATTACCCCTGGCAGTTGTCGGGGGGAATGCAGCAACGAGTCGCCATAGCGAGAAGCCTCTCGTTCTCGCCGCGGCTGCTCTTGATGGATGAGCCCTTCGGAGCGCTCGACGAAATGACCCGCGAACATATGCAGGCCGAACTGCTCCGCATCTACAACGAATTGGGCACGACCGTCGTGTTCGTCACGCACAGCATCGCCGAAGCGGTTTTCCTCTCGAGTCGGGTCGTTGTACTCAGCCCTCGACCTGGACAAATTCACTCGATCGTCGATGTACCGCTCGGGCCAGATCGTTCCGAAGAGACTCGCGACTCCGCCGAGTTCTTCGCGCTAACCACCACGGTTCGCGAAGCGCTTCGCGCAGTGGAGGCGGCGTGACCCGACTTCAAAACATCTGGCCGCCGGTCGCCTTCGGCGCGATCTTTCTGGCGATGTGGGAGGGCGGCGTACGCATCTTCGACATCGACGAGTTCTTGTTGCCTCGGCCCACTGCGATCGCGTCGGCCCTTGGTCGCGAGTGGTCGCCCGAAGTCGGCAATGGTCGGCTCACTACATTGCGCGAAGCCGGGTGGGAGACCGCGAAGGTGGCGATCATGGGCCTCGTTCTCGGAGTTGTGCTCGGTGCGCTGTTGGCGTTGGTCACCAACCGCTTTCGGTTTGCCCGCGAGTCGTTCACTCCGTTGGCCGTCGCGGTGAATGCAACGCCGATCGTGGCCCTCGCTCCGATCTTCAACGCTTGGTTCGGTTCAACCGGCATCCTCTCCAACGTCGCCGTCGTGGTGGTCGTCGTCTTCTTCCCGATCTTTATCAACACCTCTCGCGGACTCACCCAGGTCCACCCAAACCAGCTCGAACTCATGCGCTCCTATGCAGCCTCGGATCTCACGACGCTTCGCGAGGTACGCATTCCCAACGCCATGCCATTCTTCACGACGGCGCTTCGCGTCGCTGCGCCCCTCAGTGTGATCGCCGCGATCGTTGCGGAGTACTTTGGCGGACCCATCAACCGGCTGGGCCCGGTCATCACCCAGAACGCCAGCTTCGCTCGATACGACAATGCCTGGGCCGCAATCGTGGTCGCCAGCGTTGTTGGACTGCTGCTCTTTTTGGCCGCGATCGGACTCGAACGAGTGCTGATGCCGTGGAGGCGCGCGACGGTAGACGACGCGCTCCGCTAGCTTCTGAAGACCAAGACCAATGGAGGGGACTTGCAATGACACGAACACTACGAACACTGATCGGCCTTTTAGCGGCTCTGGCGTTACTGGCGTCAGCGTGCGGAAGCGATGATGCACCGGCCGAGGCCACCGCAACCACCGCGGCTGCAGCGGACGATTCCAGCGGCGATAGCGACGACGGCGCTGTTGATTGCACCGGAAGCGACGCCGTGACGTTGCAGCTCCAGTGGTTCGCCCAGGCTCAGTTCGCTGGGTACTACGCAGCCGAGGACGAAGGCATCTACGACGAATTCTGCCTTGACGTAACCATCGCCGAGGGCGGCTTCGACATCGTGCCCCAGCAGCAGCTCGCCTCTGGCGTCGCTGACTTCGCCATCTCGTGGGTTCCACGAGTCTTGGCATCGCGCGAGGGCGGCATCGACGTCGTGAACGTGGCGCAGGTGTTCCAACGCTCCGGCACGTTGCAAGTTTCCTTTGCCGATTCGGGCATCTCTTCGCCGGCAGACTTCGCTGGCAAGAAGATCGGCAGCTGGGGATTCGGCAACGAATTCGAACTGCTCGCCGGCTCACGGGTGAACGATCTCGAACCGGGCACCGACTTCGAGATCGTCCAGCAATCGTTCGACATGACTGGGCTCTTGAGCGGCGATATCGATGCCGCGCAAGCAATGATCTACAACGAGTACGCACAGGTTCTCGAAACGATCAACGACGAAACCGGCGAGCTCTACACAGCTGACGATCTCACGGTCATCGACTGGAACGACGAGGGCACGGCCATGTTGCAGGATGCGATCTGGGCCGACGGCGCTCGCCTCGCGAGTGACGCCGACTACCAGGACATCACGACCCGCTTCATCGCCGCTTCGGTCAAGGGTTGGGCCTGGTGCCGTGACAACGCCGACTCATGTGTCGATGTGGTGCTGAACAACGGACCAACGCTTGGCACCTCGCATCAGGCATGGCAGCTCAACGAGATCAACAACCTGATCTGGCCATCACCCGGTGGCGCTGGCGTGATGGACCAAGGCCTATGGGATCAGACCGTCGACATCGCTGTTGCTGAGGATGTCCTTACCGCTGACCCCGATGCCACTGCGTTTACTTCGGAGTGGGCCGAAGCCGCCGTCGATCTTCTGAAGAACCAGAACGTCGATGTGATCGGTAACGACTGGAGCCCAGTCACCGTCGAACTGCTCGCTGGCGGCGAGTAAGTCCGCAGAAAGCCCAGCTAACGAAGAACCCCCGGCCATCGGCCGGGGGTTCTTTCGTTTAGGCGCACGCATTCTGAAACGGTTCATTTCCGGGAATGAGCTCGTTCCATTCCTCTTCGGTGAGTTCGCGTCCAGCGATCTCACATGCCCGGTCGATCCATTCCGCCTGGGGCAACGCTGCGAGACCGTAACTGTCGATGTCGACGATCTCGGTCGGCCCGCTCTGCCGGTCGACGATCTCGATCTGATCGTCCCGAGCAATGACGACAAGCCCATCGGGCCGGTCGTCAGGTCGAACCTTGACTCCACAGATGAATCGTCGAGATCGACCCGGAGGACCTCGTCTCCAGACGCCGCATCGAGGACGATCGCCATACCACCGGCGCCCGGCACGTTCGACGTGAATCCGATTTGGGAGCCGTCACCTCCGAAGGTGATCGAGCTCGGCTCGGCCAGACCGTCGACCTCAGCTACGAGCGCGCCGAGGTGGGCAACATGTCGATTCTGTGGGACGTCGAGCGTCGAACGTCGGCGGGCGTTGTCTGGGATGGATCCGGGATCGCGGGGAACAGTTCCTGGTTCGACGACAGCACAAATTCGTTGTGGGTGAGCACCTCTGCGAAAGTGCTCCAGATCCCGCTGGATCCTGAGCGCTGGGTCGAACGTGCCTGCGAGGTTGTGGGGCGTGAGCTCACCCAGGATGAATGGGACCTGTTTGTTCCGGGCGATGATCAACTCGAATCGGCCTGTGTTTGACGTTGCTGTTAGCTCGACTCGGTTGCTGTTTTGATCAGGCTGGCGATTTCGTCGACCTCGAAGTGGCCGGCGGCGACTCCAAGAACGAGGTCGTAGACAGTCTCGTTAGAGATCTGGGACGTCGGCTGGCCATTGAGTTCAAGAAACACCGCGGTCGAGAGCCATCCGAGCCGCTTGTTGCCATCGATCAATGCGTGATTCTTCAATATGGATTGGAGTAGCGCCGCCGCTTTACTCCAGAGATCAGGATACGCATCGGCCCCGAATGCCGTCGTCTGAGGTCGCGCCACAGCGGAACCGAGAAGGCCTATGTCACGAATCGGAGGAGGATCTCCCAGGAGCAGGATCGTGAGTTCGATTAGGTCGTCAAGGTCGAGGTATTCAATGTGCGTCTTCATTCGCCAAGACGGCGGAGCGCGTCCGCGTGCGACCTCAGAACTTGTTCTGCCGCCAGCGCAACCCGCCCACGATGATCCGCGCTAGCAACGAACTCGCGGATGGCTCGTCGAGCTGCTTCCTGCATTGATATTCCCTCCGCCGCGGCGCGCACTTGGAGGGCAGTCTGCTCTTCGTCGGTCAATCGTAAGGTCATCGCCATCACATCATGGTATCACTTTGATACCAACCGCCGCGCGGATCAAGCTACTGAAACAATTCACCTTCACGCCTCCGCGAACGCGAGCTGCCATGATGTCGCAATGGCCAATAACGACGCCCTCAGTACCGAATCTGCGCTGACCCGCGAATCGATCGAGCTACTCCAGCAGATGATCCGCAACGAATGTGTCAACGACGGCACGGACGACACGGGACACGAAACTCGTAACGCCGACGTCCTCACGCAGGTCATCGAAGGAACCGGGCTTGATGTGCAGAGCTGGGAGCCGGTCCCCGACCGAGCGTCGATGGTGGCTCGCATCGACGGTTCCGATCCGACAGCGCCGAGCTTGTGTCTCATGGGCCACACCGACGTCGTGCCGGCCAACGCCGAAGGCTGGCAGCACGACCCGTTCGGAGCCGAGATCATCGACGGCGAGATCTGGGGTCGTGGCGCGGTCGACATGTTGAACATCACCGCATCGATGGCTGTGGCCTTTCGCCACCTGGCCGACACCAACTTTCGACCCAAGGGCGATCTGATCTTCTTCGGCGTCGCCGACGAGGAAGCAGGATCGACCGTCGGAGCCGAATGGTTCGCTAAAAACGAATGGGATGCGATCAAAGCGGACAACGTCCTGACCGAAAACGGCGGGATCCATCTCGGCGATTCCGACGCGCCGTCGATCGTCATGAACGTCGGAGAGAAGGGGATCGAGTGGCGCACGATCCGGATCAAGGGAACCCCCGGCCACGGCTCTCGCCCGTTCCGATCCGACAACGCGCTCGTCCGAGCAGCGGCGGTCGTGCAGCGCCTATCTGAATACCGGCCACAGCCTCAGTTTCACGAACTCTGGCGACGGCAGGTGGAGTCATTCGGCTTCGACGACGAGATGATGTCGATGCTGACCGACGAGAAGCAGATCACCGGGTATCTCGAGGAGTTCCCGATGGAAGGTATCGCGAGCCATTTCTACAGCTGCACGCACACGACCTTTTCACCGAACGTGGTCACCGTTCCGAATACGCAGAAGACGAATACGATCCCGGCCCAGATCGATATCCAGGTCGACATTCGCACCCTGCCGGGCGAAACGACCGAAGACGTCGATGTGCATCTGCGCGCTGCTCTGGGAGATCTCGCCGACCAGGTCGACTACGAGATCATCATCTCGCACAAGGCCAGCATGAGCCCTACAAACACTCCACTCTGGGATTCGCTGACCCGCGCAGTGAACAAGCCGTTCCCAACCGCCGAAATTGCGCCACATCTGATCGTCGGATTCACCGACAGCCGCGTTTACCGCGACATGGGTTCGACCGCGTACGGCGCTGGTCTCTTCAGCCCGTCGCTGGACCCGATCAGTTTTAGCGACCGTTTCCACGGCAACGACGAACGGATCGACATCGAGTCGATGGCACTCTCGACACAGTTCTTCATCGACGTGGTGAAGGACTTCCACTCGTGACGGCGACCATCCAGACCAAGTGGGCCGTCATCACCGGCCCTCCATCGTCGGGAAAGACCACCCTCCTCAACCTGTTCGCCGAGGCTGGTGAAACAACCTCTGCCGACAGCACCCGCCAGCTCATCACCGATGTCGCGGCCTCTGGACGAGACGCAGAAGAGTTCCGTTTCGCCGACGACTTTCAGCCCCGAGTGCTCGAAGCGATGCTCGCGACCGAGCGGCGTCTCGACCCGAACGAGCAGGTCTTCCTCGAATACGGACTGCCGTGCAACATTGCATTCCACCGGACCGAATCGCGTCCACTCACGCCGGGCCTCGCCGAAGCCGCTGTCGCTCACGGTTACGCATACGTCTTCATCCTCGACCCGGTCGGGTGGGAGAACGACGCCCAGCGCGTTGAAGATGCGCAATATCAGGCAGCGGTCCATCGCCATATGTTCGATGTGTACCGCGAGCTTGACTATGAACCGATCTCGCTTCCGGCCGTCAGCCCGCAGGAGCGTTACGGCGCAGTGCGAATGGCGATGTCGTTACCGTCCGCCTAGGCGGTCTTGCGACGCGACGCGAGGAGCGCTCCGGAGATTGTGAGCGCGGTGCCCATGATTGCGATTCCAGTGACAGCGTCGTCACGGAAGGTCACACCCAGGAATAAGGAGACCGGAGGGATCAGGTACGTCATGAACGACGCCCGGATGCCGCCAACCCTGCCGACGAGCGACGACATGATCCAGTAGGCGATGCCGGTCCCGACCGCGCCAAGCACGATGAGCGCGACGACAGGGCGGAGCGACCAATCGGTGTCCCCGAACGACCACAACCCATAGGGCAGCACCCAGAGCGTCGCCAGTCCGAGAACTCCGGTCATGGTCGAGATCGCTCCGTATTTGGCCTGAAGAGGTGCGGCCAGGTTGATCGCTAAGCCATAACAAACCGTCGCCGCGAGCACCATGAGTACGCCCTTGGCCTCTGCGCTTCCATCTGCGCCTCCGCCCGCTGAGCCGACGCTAACCAACACGATCCCAACAAATCCGATCATGATCCCGAGGAGCTGCACGCCCTTGGGCACGACCTTGACAAGCAACGCCGAGATCAGGCCGACAAACACCGGCGTCGCCCCATTGAGCAACCCGGTTACGGCTGAATTGATGTGTTCCTGCGCGAGAGGAAACAGT
>JBLIMK010000108.1:0-11191 GCA_047638715.1 Verrucomicrobiales bacterium | reverse complement strand
GCCATGGTGGGCCCAACGCTGCGCGGCTGGGATTTCGCTCACCGCTTCTCCTCGCCGCTTTCTCGTGCGCTCGATACAGCGAACAACGCGGGCGTAATCGGCAAACTCTCGATCGACGACGACCTTCTCGAATGGGACTACGGCGTCTATGAGGGTCGCACGAATAATGAGATTCAGCTCGCTGAGCCAGGATGGTCGAAGTGGGTTGGAGCGCTGGACGGGGGCGAATCGGCGGTCGATGTCGGCGCCCGCGCGGATCGAGCGATCGAACGTCTCCAGACAGCGGCAGCCGATGGCCCCGTGGTTGTCTTCGCCCATGGTCATCTGCTGGCAATTCTCATCGCGCGATGGATTGGACTCGACGCTGGTGAAGGGAAACGGTTCGTCCTCGATACCGCTACAGCTTCGGTCCTCAGCACCAAACGCGACGACCGGGTTCTACGCGTACTCAATCAGCGATGCGGCGGCCACCACATCGAACCGTGACGACGGTTCAGCGAACATCGATGGATTCGACCGTCGATCCGTCTCGGGTTGACGAACAGCGGCAGACAAACCGGCGATACCACAACCTTCTACACACCCGTGGCAACACCTAGTGCGGGACCCTGACCTACACCGACGCCACAGGCGCCGTGAATGACGGGTGTCTCATCGGCCGTGGCGCTTGCCGACTCATCGGTTTGTATGCCGTGAGACGGCAGCCGCGCTGCGGGCATCACTCTCTCGACTATCTCGGAGAATGACGGCTGCACAGATCATCAACATCGGCAACGCCGCGGGAATGTGGTCGTAAAACAGCAGTGTGGGAAGTGAAGAGGCCACAGCGAGATGAAGGAGCAAATGTTCTTGGTTGCGCACATTTCGCCCAGTCCGCAGGGTCATGCCGATCCAGAATCCGACATAAAAGATCGCACCAGGAATCCCCTGGCTGAAGAGCGACGTCCACAACATGCCGTGTGTCCCGATCGCCGGACGATTTGGATTCGGATTCGCTAGCGGGGCGCCGTAGCCGAGGATCGGCGAGCCGGGCACTGCTTCGAGCACATCTGTATAGATGTCGCCTCGCGCCTCGATCGAGTGACTGCTCGTTGCTCGAGCACCCACGATCTCGCCGAGTGGCGAGACCAAGATCAACGCACCAGCGAACACGAACACAATCACGAGACGGATAGCCAGAACGAGTTGCCCCGACGATGCCCGCCGAGCAGCGACGTAAAAGACCGCAAGGATCAACGTAATCCACAGTGCGCGGTTGGCCGAGACAGCCATCGGCACCAAAGCAAGGAGCGCAAGAACCGGCATGAAACGGCGGAAACGTTGGGCCCGCGCGGCAGCCGCAATAGCGGCGAACGTTCCAGGAGCGAGTGTCGCCGCCCAATCATTCGTAGACGAGAAGGGCATCGCTGGACGATTGATCGGGAATCCAAGAAAGTCGTGTCGCTGCGCAAAAGGAGGCCGCACAACGCTGTTGACGAACGAATTCTGCAACATTGAGCGTGGCAGGATCTGCGAGAACGGGGTGTTGAAACGAACCTCACCCAGAATCAGTCCGAGATACCCGCCAACAATGGCCGCGAAGACAAAGATGCCGCCGAGAACGTTCAGGATTCTCCCTGTGGGCAAATATTTCTGGGGCATGTTGTACACGTACAAGAAGATGATCGTCGCCGCGATGTACACCGACGCCCGAACAAGAAACGACAAATACCGATTCACCGTGGGTTCGAGCATCAAGGCCGAGATCAACATCCACCCGACGAACAACAACCACAACCCAAAGCCGCGAGGCACACGAATGGGCTTGATCAACAACAAACCCAACCCCATCGGAAGAGCTGCGATCGCAAAGGTGAAGAACCCAACACCCAGCGCCCAAAACACTGGAAGAAGCACAACGACGTAAAACGGCAGTCCAGGATGGACAACCCCTGTCAGCTCGAACCTGCGACGGCGCCCAACAGCTCCCCTCATGGTCGATGACGTGATCACTGCCATCAGATCGAAATGCCCCTCTTTGTTCGCCCGCAATGACCGAGCTCGAGTTGGTCGTGATCCATTACCGTGTCCCGTCAACAGGTCTTTCGCCTGATCACGTAGCCAATCGGCGAGCCGAAATGGGAGTTGAGCGCTGGACTCTGCGTGACGGACGGGCACGAACATGATGCTCGGCTTCATGATCACGCTGATGCAACATGTACTTTACCCCGGCTCTCGACCACGATGTCGACAAGTGACGCTCGCTATTGCTCTTCATGGAACGGAATCGACACGAAAGAGATCTCCGCAGGGCAACACGATGAGTGGATTCGCTCACAGGCCACCGCCGTGCGGGACGTCGACTGGCTCTGCGACCGCGGATTGCAGCTTTGGCGAGCCAGCTGTGTCAAATTCGACTTTTAATCTGTCCGAAGACTTCGGTACCTTCTGCCTTAGGCAACGGCGGACAAAGGATCAGCGGCGATGGACAAGCAAGTATTCGAAGAGTTCACCGACGATGCGAATTCCGTGGGAGCGCTTCACGGGTCCGCCCGAGGTGAGCGAAACATAGGCGGACGCCTTAGAGCGATGCGGAGGCTCGCTCCGCTAAGTGGGCAACGCCTGCTCGATGTGGGGTGCGGCACCGGGGAGTACACAAACCGAATGGCTCCCGATTTCGAGACGGTCGATGCCATTGACATCGAACCAGAACGACTCGAACTCTTCGCCACCCGTCATCCGCTCAATGTCACGGTCAAATCCATGTCTGCGAACGACCTCGACTATCCAAACGAAACCTTCGACGTCGTCACGATGGTCGAGGTCCTTGAACACCTCTCGGAGCCGCGAGTCGCCCTATCCGAGATTCAAAGGGTGCTCAAGGTCGGTGGAAAGTTGCTTCTTACCACTCCAAACCGGGCATGGCCCCTGGAACAACACGGAGTGCTCCTGGGTAAGCGTCGCTATCCAGGCCCAATCGCTCCAGGACTCGTTTGGATCAAGCCTCTTCATCGTCGCTTCAGTGACGCAAATGCGTTCACGAAAACGGATCTCGATCGGCTCGCTGGTCAAAGCGGACTTGAACTCGACGAGGTCACCTACATGATGCCTCCTCTCGACTCCCTCACTGCTGGCAGTCGGGTCCACCAGATTCTCGATCGCGCCGAGTTGAGCCCACTGCGAAGGCTGGGCCAAACGATCGTTGGGTGCATGACGCGCGAACCTCAGTAGGGCATGACTCGTCTTGAAGGTCCCCGCCTACCATCAGTTTCCATCAGGGGTCTCTTCGGATTCGGACGACTTAAGACATCGCCAGATTCGCAGAGCGCTGTCTCGCGTTCCGGATCTACCCCAACAACCCAAACTCACGCCCAGATCCGAAGCGCCCGATATTGACGCCGATGACCAACTCCTGATCCAGCCACTCAATCTCGTTGGCTTGCACGAACTCGGGGTTGTAGATCGCATCTCGCGGAAGTGTCTCCCGATAGCGGTCCGGGCGTTCCTCATCGGTGTCGGTCGGGTCGAAGAATTCGGCGTCGAACGGCTCCTGGGTAGTCGGCGTCACCAGATCGTTCGCGAAGGCGGTCGCCACAAGCGCAGAGAGCAAGAGGATTGCAGCTAAGGTGCGACCTAGGTTTTGAGGCTTTTTGTGGGGATGGGAACCCATCTATGGCCTGACCCACCGATAAGACGGATTTAGTCCGAAGCGAACATTCCGGCCTTCAAGGGCCCTAGCGTGCAATAGTCTTTCGACCGCTGCCAGAGGATTCCATGACCGGGAACGCCAACTTCTTCTTCAACGATGTGGCGATCCTTTCGGTCGAAGCAATCGATGCCCCCGAGGTGGTCACCTCCAGCGACATCGACGAACGTTTGGCTCCGTTCTATGAGCGAACTGGCGCAACTCCAGGTCTTCTCGAATCCTTGGCTGGCATCACTGCGCGCCGCCAGTGGCACGAAGGCACCTCGTTTATGGATGCGGCAGCCATGGCTGGCGAGAAGGCGATCGCGGCATCGGGAATCGATCGAAAGCGGATCGGCCTGATGGTCGACTCGAGCGTCTGCCGTGAACGGCTTGAGCCTTCGAGTGCCGTGACCGTCCACCACCTGCTGAGCATGCCCTCGACGTGCATGAACTTCGACATCTCCAACGCCTGCCTCGGCTTCCTCAATGGCATGCACCTCGCAGGCACGATGCTCGAATCCGGTCAGGTCGACTATGTACTCGTCGTCGATGGTGAAGGCACCCGGCAGATCCACGACAACACGATCGATCGCCTCAACTCCCTCGACTCGACACTCGACGATATGTTCTCGAACTTCGCGTCGCTTACCCTGGGATCTGGATCGGCAGCTATGGTGCTCGGCCGCCACTCGGAAAACCCGGGAAGCCACAAGATGGTGGGCGGATTCTTCCGCGCTGCGACAAATCATCACGAGCTCTGCGTTGGTTCGCTCGACGGAATGAGGACCGATAGCCGAGGTCTCCTCGAGGCGGGCACCGAAGTTGCGAAGCTGGCATGGGAAGACGCTGGCGAACGCCCTGGTTGGTACGACATGCGTTACTACGTACTCCACCAGGTCTCCCAGGTGCACACGCAAGCCGTCGTCGACACGCTCGGAATCGATTCCGATCGACTACCCCTAAGCTTCCCGACCTACGGCAACATCGGTCCAGCGGCCATTCCGATCACGCTGGCCATGGTCACCGACACGCTCGTGCCCGGTGATGGCGTGATGCTGCAAGGTATGGGATCGGGAATCAACGCCGCCATCGTCGAAATCGAGTGGTAGCCAACTCGCCGAGCAAGCCGCTTCACGAGTGGAGTCGTCGAACGAAAGTGTCGACAGAATGATTGGGGTGCTCGATCCAGCCCGGCTCCCTCCGTCGAACCTTGATGGGCTCGAGCCCACATGGTCGAGACTGGTCTCTGTCGACCTCGACGACACTCAACGCACATTCCATGTGCTCGACACGATGCCCGATGGCGGAGCCGATCTCACTCTGCTCTGCGTGCACGGAAACCCATCGTGGTCATACCTCTGGCGTCACCTTCTGGCCTCCCTCCCTGGGGGCGTGCGGGGAATCGCGATCGACCATCTCGACATGGGTTTCTCGGATCGAACGGGCACCGTTCGCAGGCTTGCTGATCGCATCGATGATCTCTGCGCCCTGACCGAATCACTCGCGCTGACCGGCCCGGTCGTCACTGTCGCACACGATTGGGGTGGTCCGATCTCGCTCGGTTGGGCGCAGCGTCACATACCCCAGCTACGTGGTGTGGTGCTGACCAACACCGCAGTACATCAGCCTGCAGGTTCTCCGGCTCCCCGGGTCATTCGAGCAGCGCGGTCCCGCTCGGTTCTCCGGCGGGCGACCGTCGAGACAACAGCGTTCATTACCGGCGCGTTCGAGATGTCGCACCCACGAACTCCGAAAAAGATCCGCGAGGGTTTTCTTGCTCCATATCTGACCAAGGAGCGACGCGGCGCAATCGGGACTTTCGTCGTAGACATTCCGCTCGACGACGACCATCCAACCGCGCCGGTCCTCGACGGCGTAGCGGAAGGCCTGAACCTGCTTCGGAACACACCAGCACTATTGCTCTGGGGCTCGAAAGACCTCGTGTTCTCCGACCTCAACCTGCACGATCTCGAAGCTCGCCTTCCACACGCAGACGTTCATCGCTGGGCGCACGCGGGCCACTTCGTAACCGAGGACGCCGACGTTGCGAGCGTGATCATCGACTGGATAGACACCCTCGCCGACACTCCTGAGCCGTCGCGCCTACACGATCCAGCTGATCTGACACGAGTGCTCGATCGCATCGCCGACCCGGCACTGGCAACCATGGTTGCGATACGGGAGATGACCGGCGATCAACGCAGTATCAGCTTCGGCGAACTCGCGAAGCGGGTCGATCGGACGGCTCATGGTTTAGCGGCGATCGACGTCGCCGCCGGCGATCGAGTCGCCGTGATGATCCCACCGGGCGTCGATCTGGCAGTCACTGTCTATGCATGCTGGCGGCTTGGCGCCGTTCCTGTTCTGGTCGACGGTGCGCTCAGCCCAAAACAGATGGGCGCCGCCCTCGCTGCCGCGTACCCAAAACATCTGATCGGCATCCCCAAGGCTCTCGCTGCGGCGTTCGCCTTACGTTGGCCGGGGCGTCGGATCGCGGCCGGGTCGATGTCGTCAGCGCAGAAGCGACTTCTCCGAGTCGAACACGACCTTGCAGGCATCGAGGCCACCGAGCCGTTGTTCAACCTCCCCAGCCCTCACGCCGATGCGGAGGCGGGAGTGGTCTTCACGTCCGGATCGACCGGCCCATCAAAGGGCGTCCGCTACTCCCATCGACAGATCGCAGCCCAGCGCGATGCAATTGCGAAGCTCTACGACATCGACGAGAGCGACGGACTGGTCGCAGCGTTCGCACCCTTTGCGTTGTACGGACCGATGTTGGGAATCACCTCGGTCGTTCCTGATATGGATGTGTCGGCTCCGGGAAGTCTCGGAGCTTCTCGTCTGGCCGAGGCCGTCGACGCGATCGACGCGACGATGGTGTTCGCATCGCCCGCCGCGCTCGAGAATCTGGTTCGCACCGAGCGCGAGGTTGAGGATCGTCACGTCGACAAAATGTCTGCCGTACGGCTCCTGCTCTCAGCTGGCGCACCCGTGAGGGCGTCGCTCCTCGATGCCAGCAAGGTCGTCTTTCCTAACGCGATCGCCCACACTCCATACGGGATGACCGAAATACTTCCGGTGGCCAGCATCAGCCTGCCCGAACTGCACCGGGCGGGCAACGGCGACGGAGTATGCGTCGGATTCCCTCTACCGGGCGTCGACGTAGATATTCGTCCGCTCTCCGACGGCGACAAACTGGGCGAGATTGTGGTCCGGGCTCCGCATGCCCGCACTTCGTACGACCGTTTGTGGCACACGAGTCATCTGGCATCGCAGCCGAGCGGGTGGCATGTCACTGGCGACGTTGGGTTCCTCGACGACGAGCGCCGCTTGTGGGTCGGCGGGCGACTGAGCCACGTCATCCAGACCGCGTCAGGACCGATGGCTCCCGTCGGGCTCGAGAAAGCTGTCGAGGCGCTCGATGACATCGCTGGCGCTGCCGTCGTCGGCGTGGGCCCCGAAGGAAATCAGCAGGTCGTCGTGGTCGTCGAACGAGTCGAGGCTGAGTCGAAGCCATGCTTCGCGGATCTCGATCTCGTCGATGCAATCCGCGGTGTCGCTGTCACCGATGTCGTGGCGGTCTTCGAAATCCCGAAACTCCCGGTGGACCGTCGACACAACTCCAAGATCGATCGAACGGCTATAGCTCAGTGGGCATCCGTTGCTCTCGCCGGCGGTTCGTTGGGAAAGATCTAGCGATGCGAGTTCTTGTCACCGGCGCAACGAGCATGATCGGTCAGATGACGGTCGACTTGCTCATGGCGAGGGGCGACGACGTAACGACGCTCCAGCGGTCGACGAGCGGTCGAGGCGACGCGGAGATCAACGGTTCGATCACCGATCCCGATGTTGTTGGCGAAGCCATGGTTAACCAGGACGCGGTCATTCACCTGGCGGCGAAGGTCAGTCTCGTCGGCGACTGGGACGATTTTTTTGCGGTGAACGTCGAAGGGACCTCGACGTTGCTCGCCGCCGCCCGGGCTTGCGGTGTTCAACGTTTCGTCTACGTGTCATCACCTTCTGTTGCACATAGTGGCCGCTCGATCGTTGGAGGCGGAGCCGATGCCGCCGATCCCGATGCAGCGCGCGGCAACTACGCCCGAAGCAAGGCGATGGCCGAACTACTCGCGCTGGCCGCGTCGTCTGCGGACATGTCCGTCGTCGCGATCCGCCCGCATCTCGTCATCGGGCCAGGAGATACCCAACTCGTTGGGCGAATCGTCGATCGTGCTGCGCAAGGTCGGCTCCCCTTGATTGGCTCGGGACTCGCACTCGTCGACACGACATGGGTCGACAATGCCGCCGAGGCGTTGTTGGCGGCCGTCGACCGGGCGCCAGAGCTCGGCGGCCGTGCGTTTGTTGTGTCGAACGGAGAACCTCGGACGGTCCACGAGCTGTTTGCGCGGATCACCCAAGCCGTCGGCACGGAATGGACGCCCCGTTCGGTGCCAACTTCTGTGGCGATAGCCGGCGGCGCGCTGATCGAGAAGGTGTGGGATCGAACCTCGAGGGACGACGATCCGCCAATGACAGCGTTCGGCGCGGAGCAGTTGTCGACCGCGCATTGGTTCGACCAACGCGAGACTCGCGCTGCGCTCCAATGGTCACCGTCGGTGTCCCTCGCCGAAGGCTTTGGCCGACTCACAGCCCACTACGCCGAACAAACATCTACTTAGGGGCCTGGCCCCTTTTGGCGTTTAGGGGCCTGGCCCCTAAACGCAATTAGGTGCCAGGGCAAGATTTGAGATGGGGTATCTCTCGCGCTGTTAGGACGTCAGGTCGTAGCTTGCGACGGTGCAGCTGACGGCAAAGATCGGGATCGGTTCGCAGAAGTGCACGGTTCCTGTCGCGCCTGCGGCTGCCGCCGCTACCGCCACGAATGTGCGTATCTCGAACCCACCCTGCCCAGCGTCGGCATACACCGAGAGGTCGTCGTAATCGAGCAGCGCGTCCTTATCGTTGCGACACCACCGATCGAGGAAGTCCCGATCCCACGCCTCATTAATCTTCCCTGAGTCCGGCGTTGCGGGCCAGTGCGAGATACCCCCCGTGCCGACGATGGCCAGCTTCTCAGGGACCGCATCTACGGCGCGGCGGAGGGCCTCACCAAATGCCCACGCACGATGGATCGGCGTCAGCGGCGGGCCTTGGCAATTGATGTTCGCGGGGATGATCGTGGTGTCGAATCGGGGTGTCAGGAAGTGCAACGGCACCGAGATGCCATGGTCGAACTTCCATTCTTCGGCGTAGCTGACGTCGACCGTTTGCATCACCTCACCGATTATTCGCTGAGACAAATCTCGGTCGCCGGGTGCGCGGAACTTCTCGATGCCAAGCCATCCCGAGTCTTCGATCGGCCCGTCATATGAGTCGGCCATACCAATAGCGAAGCTCGGCATGTTGTTCATAAAGAAGTTGGCGAAATGCTCCGCGGCGATGACGACGATCGCCTCGGCACCCGACGCTTCGATATCGGACCGCATCCGATCGAACGCCTCGTAGAAGGCGTCTCGAACGACGGGATCAGCCTGGTCGGCGCGGCCCGTGATCCCAGGCGCATGGCTGCACACGCCAGCGTAAACAAGTGGCATCAGGTTTCCTTCTTCTGGCCGAGTGCTTCAGCATGCGCGTCGGTGCCTCCGTAGCCCGTGATTGCGTACACACCTTCGCGTACGGGACCGTACTGCTCGATGCCGTCACGCATGAGCTGAAGGTAATCGGCCCACTCGATCTGGTGCAGGGCCGCAAAGTGCATGAGGATCTGCCCATTCACGCCCAGGTGGAAGAGCAAGCCGACGTCGGGCTTTGTGAGCGCCTGCGTCTCGTCATCAGTGAGGTCGTACTCGGCAATCGCTGCATGGCGATCGACGCCATACTGCGCCTGCACATCTGCATTCCGGTTCAGCTCATAGAGAAACTTTTGTGTGTAATAGAGACTCATGAGCGCTCCTGCTGGGAGCGGAGCTCGCGTAGCAACCACGTCGGCTTCCACGGATCTCCGCCGGCAGTGCGGAGAAAAATGGGCATTCGATCCCCGACCGCGATCATGAGTACAACCTCGGGATCGAATGCGTGTCGAGAGCGACCGAAATGTTCTTCGTTTCCATGTAGAAGTCGAAGCTCCAATCGCCGCCATCGCGCCCGATACCGCTCGCCTTGACGCCGCCGAAGGGTGTGGGGAGGTGGCGAACATTCTGCGAGTTGACCCAGATCATCCCAGCTTCCAACGCATCGGCGACCCTGTGCGCACGACCGACATCGGCCGTCCACAAATATCCGGCGAGCCCATACTCGATGTCGTTCGCAATCCGCACAGCGTCAGCCTCGTCGACGAACGGGATCGCCGTGAGCACCGGGCCGAAAATTTCCTCTTGTGCGATTCGCATGTCGTTCGTGGCGTTGGTGAAGAGCATCGGCGTTACCCATTGGCCGCCCGCAGGAGCGTCGTTGTAAGTCGCGCCTTCGATGACGGTCGCCCCGTCCTCTTCGGCGATGGCCCGGTAGCTGCATACCTTTTCATGGTGGCGCTGGTGGATGAGCGGACCCACGACGGTCGCTGGGTCGAGTGGGTGGCCCACAGGAATGCCTTTCATCTTCTCGGCGAGTTGCTCAGTGAAGGCGTCGTAGATTGTGTCCTGGATGAGTACTCGACTCGAACTGGTGCAGCGCTCGCCGTTCAGGCTGTAGATCATGAAGATCACGGCGTCGAGCGCACGCTCGAGGTTGGCGTCGTCGAACACTATGACCGGGTTCTTCCCACCGAGCTCGAAGTGCACCCGTTTCAAGGTGTCTGCTCCCTGTTTCTGAATCATCGAGCCGGTTGAGGACTCACCGACAAAGGCGATTGCCGTAATCAGTGGGTGCTCGGTGAGGCTCTTTCCAGCGGTCTCGCCCATGCCGTGCACAACGTTCAGCACGCCCGGTGGCAGGCCAGCTTCCAGCGCGATCTCGGCCAACAAATGTGCCGTCAGCGGACTCCATTCCGCGGGCTTATGGACCACTGTGCAGCCAGCGGCAAGTGCGGGTGCGATCTTCCATGTGCTGAGCATGAAGGGTGTGTTCCACGGCGTAATTACGCCGACCGGCCCGATCGGAGATCGGCTCGTGTAATTGATGTGATCGGCCGACGGGAGTGATTGTCCATCTGCGGCGCCCGGAGCACGGTCTGCGAAGAAGCGGAAGTTCGCTGCACCGCGTAGTGCGGCCTGGCTCATGAAGCGCATTGTTTGGCCGGTGTCGATGCACTCGGTCACGGCGATCTGATGAGCTCGTTCTTCGATGAGGTCGGCAAGCCGATGCAGGATCTTCTTCCGCTCGCTGCCGGGCATCGATCCCCACGAATCAAAAGCTTCATGCGCTGCCCGAGCTGCTGCGTCGATGTCGGCGACGTCACCGGCGGCGACAGCGCCGAGATGTTCTCCATCGATCGGCGACGTGTTGTCGAAGGTCTCTCCGGAGACACTCATCGCTGCCTCGCCTCCGATGAGGTGCGGGAGGGGCTGATCCAAGAACCGCTGCATGGCC
>JBLIMK010000107.1:0-11243 GCA_047638715.1 Verrucomicrobiales bacterium | reverse complement strand
GCCCCACCGCCCGATAGAGGGCAAAGGCGAAGAAGAGCCCGAGCGAGAGCCCGACGGCGACATTTCCCATCACGAAAATTGCGGTGCGCCACAGCGAAGACCAAAAGTCTCGATCGTTGAACAGGTCTACGTAGTTCTCGACACCAACCCATTCCTCGTCGAGTCCGAGTTCAGGAGCCCGAAAAAGGCTTTGATAAATCCCGGATAACACCGGGTAAGCGAGGATCGCACTCACCGTAAGCACGGCAGGAAACGAGAAGAGATACGGCAAGGCCTTGCTCTGACCAATGAGGCCCGGCTGGCTTCTTGCCTCGGTGGCGGTATTCGTCGACTTCTTTCGCCGTTTCTTCTCCGGCGGTGCTGCTACAGCTGTCACTCGATCACTCCGGCGTCATTCCCCTCGTCTTCGCCTGTATTGCGCTAAGAGTCGCGTGCCGGATCACTCTCGTGATCCGGCACGCCGTACTCAAGTCATAACTTTCCGCCCAAGATCACGTCCTGGACGAATGGGATTCCTGTCTTACAGGCCTTCGAGAATTGGCTGATACTTGTCAGCCAGAGCCTGCGCATCTGTCGCCGATCCCGAGATGATCTCGCCCCATAGCTTCTCGAGCTCGAGTTCGACCTCGCCACCGTTCAAGCCTGCAGGCGTGGCATCGCTGCCAAGGTAAGCGGCCCGAAGGTTGTCGTCGAAGAATGGCCAGATGTCATCGAGACGTGGGTCAGCCAGCATGTCGGTGTTACGTGCGGGCACGGAGCCACCAGCAGCATTGTCAACGAGGATGCCCGCCTGTGACAAGTGACGAATGGCCAGCATTGCCTCGTAAGGGTTCTCGCTTGCGCTTGTCACCGCCCACGTACGTGCAGCCGAAACCTGGTTGCCATCACCACGGGTTGGCGATGGGACAACGCCCCAGCCAGTTCCAAGGTTGAAGCCGTCGATCTCGTTGAACTCACCAGCAACCGTGAACCCGTCGAGAATGAATGCAGCACGCTGGCCAGCAAATGCGCCACGTGCTTCGTCTTCACCCCAGGCCACAGCTTGTTCTGGAAGGAGTCCTGCAGCGGCTGCGTCGAGGAACCAATTCAACGTGTAGAGGCCACCCTCGGACTGAAGGTCAGGGACCGCTCCGTCGAATGGTGCATCTGCAGCGGCGAGGAAAGTCTTCAGCGTCGTGATGCCCGTTCCAGGCAGCGCTTGCACCGTTAGTGGAATCGCATCGGAGCCACTGTCCTTCACGGCCTGCATGGCTTCGAGGAATCCATCGAGTGTTGTAATCCCGGCACAGTCGACACCAGCTTCTGTACACACTGCGATGTTGTAGTAGATGATGTCGAAGTTGGCCGTAATGGCCAGACCATAGATGCCATCGCCGAAGGAGTTCTCTTCCCAAGCGATCGGCAGGATCAAGTTGTAGAAGTCGGGATCTTCTTCTTCCCAGATTCCACGCTGTTCGGTGTGATCAGCCAGCAATCCAGCGTTCTGATATGCCTCGATGAGGAATGTATCGTCCTGAATCACGTCGGGGAGGCGCTGACCGGCGTCCTGCATGCGCTGGAGCTGCTGCAAGATGTCATCGTTTGGCTCAACCTGGGTGGTGATGGTGATGTTCGGGCAATCATCCAAGAATCCTTGCCACAGGTCAGCAGCAAGGTAGTAGTCGCGTGAACCCCAGATGAGGAGATCGACGTCGCCATCACCGCAGAATGCGCCGCTGCCGGCGGAATCTCCGGAATCGGCTGGCGCTGCCGCTGCCGTGGTAGCGGTCACAACCGCTGCTTCGTCGCTACCACACGACGCTGCCACTATGGCGAGCAATGCGAACAGTGCAATGAGCACCCGCATGAGCTTCTTGTCTTGTCTTCCAGTATTCAACTTTTCCCCCTAAATCATATTCGGGATGGCTGAGCTGCCACTCCTCCACCGATGCTTCCCACATCAGCAATTCCTAAGATCATATATGATGTCAGACGTTCAATGTCAACGCGCCCCGCGAAACCTTTTCAATGAGAAGCAACTTCGATCGACTAGGGGTCACAACAACCGAGCGACCTCAACGCTGTTCCCGGTACGCAGTGACTCCTCCATCGCAACCGTGACCGCAAGAACTCGGCGCGCTTCTTCCACCGTCGTGAGGTGACACGGGGTACCGGTCACCAGGTTGTCGAGCCACGCCCGAGTCTCGTTCGCGAGCCGCCCAAACATCGTGTCGCCGACCCACTCCCCCGTCGTGCGGCTGCCAAGAAACGCAAAGTTGAGCTGCTGGTCGGTGGCATAAGAATTTTGATAACCGTGCTCTGAGTACATCATTTGGTCACGATGATCGTCATCGATCATGAGCGCGCCATCGGTTCCGAAAACCTCGAATCGGATGCTCTGACCGGCGGTCGGAAAACCCATTGGCAGCATGTAACAAACCCCGAGATCTGCCACCGTTCCGTCGCTGTAACGAACCATCGAGAACGCGATGTCGTCACAATCGAATCCGTTCTCACGAAAGACGGTCCCGTGCCCTCGCGACACAACTTCGACGGGCACGTCTGGAGCCAAATACCAATTCGCGACATCGACCAAATAGGTGACGATGTCGATAACGGGAGTCGCTGCGGCCGAGCGGCGAAGGATTGCGAGTCCCTGGGCGCGAGTACTGTAAACCCGGCCGGTTATGCCAACCACCTCGCCGACTTTTCCCTGCGCGACGTTGTCCCACGCCACCGAATATTTCTGTAGGTAACGCATCGAATACCCGACACGTGCATCGACGCCGGCCGCGTCGACAGCCGCCACGATCTCATCGGCATCTGGGAGCGACATTGCGATCGGTTTTTCTATGAGGATGGGTTTGCCCGCCGCAAGCGCGGCCAGAGCAGGTTCCACATGAAACGGCTCAGCGGTGGAGATCACGACCGCATCGACGCGGTCGTCGTTCACGAGTTCGTCCACACTGTTGGCAACAGCGTCCGCAGAGACTTGTTCGCCAACACTCTCGGCGAGAGCGTGGTCGATGTCCATAACCGAGAGGTAGTCGACGGACGGATGTTGTGCAGCGAGACGCGCACGCTGGACGCCGATCTTGCCCACGCCGACAACACCGATACCGATGTTCTTTCGTTCTCTGGCCATCAGGCCACGAAGGTCTGGCGCGATTGCACGAAGGAGTTCACGACCGCTTCATCGACCTCGACGCCAAGGCCCGGCCCGGTCGGCGCAGTCAAGACACCATCGACCAATCCGACCGGATTTGTCACCAGATCCTCGACGAGCTTGTGATTGCTCAGGCCGATGCCGCCGCTCATTTCAGGCAACGCTGTCCCGATCTGCAGCATGGTCGACGCACCGATACTCGACGTAGCGGACTTCCCCGCGACATTCACGCCTAGGTTGAGCATGCGCGCGAGGTATGCAGCCGACATGAACCCGGTGATTCCGCCCATCTTGATCGTCTTCATGCTCACGCCTGCGACGCCGACTTCGGCTTGTGAGATCAAATCGATCGGCTTCACGAAGCTCTCGTCGGTGTAGACGGGCACCGGGCTGCGTTCGGCCACCGAACGAAGCCGGCTGAGGCTCCCCGCCGCGATCGGTTGCTCGACAAACGCCAGGTTCAGGTCGGCGACGGCGTCGAGGAACGTGATGGCTCGAGCGGGCGACCATGCACCGTTTGCATCGATCGCCAACTCAGCGTCAGGACCAACGGCTTCCCGGATCTCCCGGAGCGCAGCCTGTTCGTAGGCCGGGTCGGCGAGTGATACTTTGGCCTTGAACGCGAGGGCTCCCTTAGCCAGCCAGTCGGCGGCTGCTTGGGCGTCGTCGGGGACGGCGTTGAGCCCAACCGACGATGGCAGGGCTGTCCTGCTTCGTCCGCCGATCAACTCAAAAATCGGGACACCGAGCGCTTTTCCTGCGATGTCGTAGAGCGCCATGTCGATGGCACAAACCGCACTTTCGTTGTGCAACATCGCACCCGACAAACGCGCGTGCAGCGAGGCGACCGATCGCGGGTCTTGACCGATGAGGAGCTCGGCGAGGAAGCCGACCGACGTTGCAATCCTGGCTCCGGTGTCGCCTGTGAGTAGCGGTGCAGCGGCCGCTTCACCCCAACCGACGAGGCCCTCGTCGGTCTCGATTCGAACCAGGGCGTTGTCGGCGTCGTGCTGAACCCGGCCCGCCTTTCGAAAGGGTGATGTCATCGGGACGGTGATGTGTAGGGCTTCGACCTTCGTAATCTTCATTTCGGGTTCTCCTTGCAGATGTCGACTGCTGTCATCGATTTTACTTGGCTTGTGCTTCTCGAACTTTGGGCGCGCTGAAGTCGATCGTCTCGCCCACGGCTGGTTCCGTCCTACGGCTCGGTGGATCCCACAGAAGGTTCACAGCGACGCCCGTGAGCACGAGCGCCATCCCGATTGCCAACGGGGCACTCACGCCCTCATCGAGCACGAGCGCCGATGAGATGACCCCAACGACAGGCACCCCCATCATGGTGAGGTTGACCGAAACCGGGGACAGCCTGCGAAGGACGATCATCTGCGCCCAGAAGGCAAGACCGCTCGCGACGACCGATTGATACGCAAAGTTCGTGGCGAGTTGCCACGTCAGGTCAAAGTCGGGCGGTCCGTCGACGATCAACGCAAGAGCGCTGACGGGCACGAGTGCAATGAGCAGTTGCCACGGCATGGCCTGAAGCGGATCGATGCTCCAGCGATGACGTCGAATATGCACCGACGTCGACGCATTGCACAACGCAGCGGCGAGGAGCAGACCTGTCCCGACAACAACATCGCCGTCGTTCCAGTTGTTGTTCCAGAGCTCGGAGATTACGAACACGCCCAGGAGTCCAATAAGGAGCCCTGTCCACCGCTGCTTCGTCATCTTGTCGCCCAAGAACATCGCCGCTATCGGCACCGTCCACAGTGCGCTCGTCCACACGAGCACGGAGGCGCGCCCGGCAGGCACCAACGTGAGCGCGATGAAGACGAGCACCATGACCCCGGCGAGCCGAACGATCGCGGTCGACAAGATCAGCGGCACATCTCGCTTCGGCGGAACGACCAAGTTTCCGGTCAGGAACGCGATCGCAAACATCGCAACCGCAGCGCCCGCAATTCGGATCGTCGCATGCCAGATAGGGGTCACCGACTTCAACGCGGTGACCATGACCGGCCAGTTCGACCCGAGGATCAGGACCGCCATACCGAGCAGGAGATACAACGTCAGCCGCGTTAGCTCTCGAGGCGAATCGTGCCGGTCGCCGACCTCCCAGAACACTCCCCGGCCTGGCCCGCTCATAGGGCCGCCTCCGCTGCTTCTTCGACGTCGGCGTCGGGCCGGTACTCATAGTTGTAGAACCGCGGCGACCACCGCGAGATTGCAAGCGCCGCCAACGCGCAAGCCGCACCGCCAGATACGACGGAGAATCGAACCGACGTCACCTCTGCCACCACGCCTGCCTCGAGATCGCCGAGCCTCGGACCCCCGCCCGATGCGATCGTGTGGATCGATGCCAGGCGGCCCCGAAGCGCGTCTGGAACCGAGAGCTGAATGATCGACTGTCGAAAGATCGCGGAGACGACGTCAGCAGCGCCTGCGAAGGCGAGCATGCCGAGTGCGAGCCACAACGACCGGCTGAGGCCGAACACGGCAATCCCAGAGCCCCAGCAGGCCACCGCAATGGCGACCGCACGTCCTTGTCGGCGAACCCGTGGAACCCAGCCCGACGTGAACGCAGCGAGCATCGCACCTGCGCCCGGAGCAGCGAACAGCAGCCCGACGGTGAATTCGTCGCCACCCAACACCTCTGTGCCGAATGCTGGGAAGAGCGCGGAGGGCATGCCGAACACCATTGCGCCCAGGTCCATCAGCATCGCCGCCTGGATCAACCGCCGCGATTTCAAGAACGTGAAACCTTCGCGAATGGAGTTGAGGGAGAAGGTTCTTCCTCCACCTTCGATCTTGAAGTGAGTGATTCGGGTGAAGCACCCTGCGCTCAGCACGAACGCGATGGTTTGGATCACATAGGCGGTAGGGAGACCGGCGAAGGCGATCAGGAGCCCACCCACCGCAGGCACCGCCGTCTTCGCGAGGTTCGTCTGCGTCTGATTCAAGGCGAGGGCTGCAGGGAATAGGGCTCGCCCGACGAGTCCGGGCACGAGCGCTTGTTTCGCAGGATTGTGGACCGCCATTATCCCAGCGCTGATGCCGCTCAGGAGATAGAGCGGCCACAACATCGGGTCGTCGGTGAGCGAGTTCCACAACAGGCCGAGCCCGGTGAGCGTGTGCACGACCTCGGAGGCGACGAGCAGGAGGCGGCGGTCGACCGCATCGGCAAGGGCGCCGCCCACGAGCGAGACGAGCAACAACGGGACGAGCTGAGCGAGCCCGAGAAGGCCGACCGCGAGGGTTGAGCCGGTGAGAAGAAATATCTGAATCGGGACCGCGACGACGGTGAGCTGACGCCCCGATTGGGCGAGCAGCATGCCACCGAACAACCAGCGGTAGCCAGGTACCTGTTGTAACGGGGAGACGTCGACCACGGCCAAACGACCGAGACGACGAAGTCGACTCATGCTTGGATCACCATTCCGATGGCCTCGCCCACCTCGCCAATCGGGTGGACCGATGACTGCGTTGGGAAGCTGACCCTAGAGCCGCAAGCGTAGTGGATCGGGGTTCGAATTCGAAGGAACTTGTGGCGTTGCCTCTCCAATATGCGTATGGTCTCGATCACACATCTGCAGATCGTACAAAATATATGACTCCCAAAATCTTCGTCCCACAGGCAATCTCAGACATCGCCACCGAGAAGCTCCATCAACTCGGCGACGTGACCATATGGCCCGGGACCGACGGCCCTATGCCCAAGGAGGAGATCATCGCTGCCGTCTCCGACGTCGACATTATGTATGCGTTGGGCGAGGTCGAATTCGATGCCGACGTGATCGCCGCAGCCAAGGAACTGAAGTTCGTCGCGGCCATGCACATGAAGGCAACGTTCGTCGATCAGGCGGCCTGCACCGCACGCGGCATCCCCGTGTCGGGCCTGCCGAACTTCGTCAGCAAGACGGCTGCGGAGTTCACCTTCGCGATGCTCCTCACGACCGCCTGGAGGCTCCAGGAAGCGGGCCAGTTCCTCCGCGACGGTAAGTGGACCCAGAACCAATCGACGGCGTTCCTCGGGTCTCGGCTCTACGGCAAAACGCTGGGCATCGTCGGGATGGGCACGATTGGCTCCCACGTCGCGAAACGTGCAGCCGCATGCGAGATGGACATCATCTACCACCAGCGGAGTCGGCTCAGCCCCTCCCAAGAATTTGTGCTCGGCAATGCCGAATACCGCTCGCTCGAGGACCTCTGCATGGAGTCGGACTTCGTCATGCTCTGTCCGGCGCTCACAGCCGACACAAAGGGCCTCATCGGCGAGGAACTCATCTCGCTTATGAAGCCGACAGCGATCGTGATCAACACGTCGCGCGGACCAATCCTCGACGAGGCTGCCTTGCTGAAGGCCCTGCAAGAGGGCCGGATCTTCGGTGCTGGACTCGACGTTTACACGACCGAGGTTCCCGAGCCGAACCCCGGACCGCTCGCTGGCTTCTACGACCTACCAAATGTCGTACTCACGCCACACATGGGGTCCGCAGCGCGCGAGACAAGAGATGAAATGGCGATGCGGACGGTGAACAACGTCGAACGATTCTTGAACGGCAAGAAGCCGTTCGACATTCTCAACCCGGAGGTCTATGGAGGCGCAGCCCGCAACGACGAGGTGATCGGCTAACGCACGTGAAGGAGGACCAATGACGACGGACTCGTATCGGCATCTCGAGGTTCAACCAGTTTCCGGATCGCTCGGCGCCGAGTTATCCGGAGTCGAGCTCGGAAACATCTCCGATGACATCTTCGAGGAGATCTATCGAGCGTTCGTAGCCCATCAGGTCGTCTTCTTCCGTGATCAGACCCTCGACGAGCAGGCGTACATCGCCTTCGCTGAGCGTTGGGGCGACATCATGTTGTATCCCTACATGGAAGGCCTTCCCGGTCATCCTGAAATCCTGCAGGTGTTGAAAGAACCAGGCGACACCTACGCCTTCGGCAACCAATGGCACACCGACTCGAGCTTCATCGCCATACCTCCGAAGGCGACCATGTTGTATGCGCTCGAACTCCCGCCGGCGGGCGGGGACACGGGTTATGCGAGCATGTTCCGCGCGTACGACGCGTTGTCCGATGGCATGAAGGCGCTGTTAGCTCCACTCCGGGTCCTCAACGTCGGCAACCAGAAAGTGCCGCGATTTACCGAGCTCAGCGGGATGAAGGAAAAGGATCCAGGCGAGGTGCAGGTACAGGGGTATCACCCGCTGATACGGACACATCCAGACAGCGGGCGAAAAGCCCTCAACGTCGGCGCACATTCGGTTGGCATCGAAGGACTGAGCGAAGAGGAAAGCGCTCCGCTCCTCACGTACCTGTATCAGCACGGCAGCCGCCAAGAGTTCACCTGCCGGTTCCAGTGGAGTGAAGGCACGGTCGGCATCTGGGACAACCGATGCGTCCAGCACTACGCGATCGACGACTATCACGGCCATCGCCGGCGCATGCACCGCATCACGATCGCGGGCGAAGAAGCCCCTTTCTAGCTGCAGACCAACAGCCGAAATCAGAGTGTCACACCCTCGAACTATGTTCCATTCATGGCGTTGCACGACACTCTTTCCTTCGACACCCGCTCGCAGGCACCCGACGACATCGACGACACCGTCGGGCTCGTGGTCGACGTCCTCCGCACGTTGCCGCTCGAGGAAGCAGTAACCCGAACCGCTCGATACCAAGCTCGGTTCTTTGCCTTGGAAGCCGAATTGCTCGCCCGCAACAAGGCAGCAGGCGCATCGGATCGCTCCAATGAAGACTTGGCTGGTCGCGGCCGAAAGACAACCAAAGCCGATGCTAAGCGCCGAGCAAAACGAGGCGCCGCCGTGGGCGAGAACCCCGATCTCGCCGACGACCTTTCATCGGGCGAACTGGGAACCGACCAAGTGGACGCCATCGCCGATGCCGCGGCCAAAACGTAAGGCGACGCCGCACGCGACCAAACCCTCATCGACAACATCAAAGACTCCCCGCCCGATGAAGCCCGGGACATTGCCAAGAAATGGATCGACGAACACAACCACCCCGACGACGACGGCGCCGCCGCTAGGCGTCGCGCCCGCCAGCGCCGAATGCGCGATGTGTGGAAGTTCGAGACGAAGGACGGCTGCTCGGCCATCCTTCTCAAGGGCGACGACGAGTCGATAACCGAGATGTGGGATGCGCTCAAGGCCAGGGCCAAGAAGCTGTGGAAAAAGGACGGAGGCCGCGACCTTCCGGCGAACAAGCACCCCCGTTCCCGCGCTCAACGACTCTTCGACGCTGCACACCAAACACTCATCCGGGATTCGTCCGCCGTGTCGAATCCGTGCACGACGCCACCGAGCGCCACATTGCACATGTGGATTCAGCTCGACGACTTCCTCGCTGGGAAACACAACGCCACCTTCGCAAACGGCAGCCTCGTCCCAGCGGTCGTACTGGCCCGACACATGTGCGCGGGCACTACCGCCAGCACGGTGTTCGACAAACACGGCGAAGTCCTGCACCACGGCAGACAGCATCGTTATGCCACACGAGCACAGATCCGAGGGCTGATCGCCCGCGACAAAGGCTGCGTCCTGTGTCGGGCAGAGGTGTCGGAGTGCGAAGCTCACCACCTCATCCCGTGGAACGCTCCACAAAAAGGCGAAACGAACATCGAGGATATGGCACTGGTGTGCAGCGATTGCCACCACTTCATCCACGACCTCCAACAAACCCTCTATCGAGACTCTCGACGTCGTTGGAAACTCCGGCCAGCCACGGCCGATGAGACCCCACCTGCAAGGCGTCGGGCACAAGCCGAACCGCCGTCAGCGAGGTTCCATCAACACAAGGTGCGGCACGAATGACTCGGGACGACCGCCCCGGCGTCGGCCTGCCCGGAACTCAACAGGTGTTACGCCTAGGGCGATCCGCGGTTATGAGTCGAGAAGTCCGGTTAGTTCGACGAGCTCGCTTTCGCTCGGAATCCAGTCGGCTGCCTTAGCATTGCTCACGACTTGTTCGGGCTTGGTTGCACCAGGCGTCACCGATGGAACGGTGGGTTGCGCCAAGAGCCACGCGAGTGCGACTGCAGACATCTCTTGACCTACCCGTTCGGCGAAGTCCCGCAGCCCGTCGGCAACCGAATAGTTCTCGTCGGTCAGGAACCGGTGGTAACGCTCCATGTTGAGTCGACCCTCCACTGGTTGCCCGGGGCGCTTCTTGCCCGTGAGTAGTCCGCTCGCCAGTGGGTAATACGGGAGGAGCGCAATATCCTGCGACATCGCAACGTCGGTTAACCCGTTGGCATCAACCTCGCGGTTCACCATGCTGTATTCGATCTGGTTGCTCACAAAACGAGCGACACCTGACCCACGGCTCTCGACCGCCGCTTCGGTCATCTGCTCGGCGCTCAGGTTCGAACAACCAATCTCGATGACCTTGCCCTCTGCGACGAGCTCGTTCATTGCGCCGAGTGTTTCGGCTATCGGCGTATCGGGGTCGGGAAAGTGGAGCTGGAAGAGATCGATCCGATCGGTCTGGAGCTGCGTGAGGCTCCGCTCTATCGCAGCACGCACGTACTCGGGCCGAGCACCTCCGGATTGTTCGAACCCTGGGATTGCCAAGCCAAACTTCGTACCGATTACCACCTCGTCGCGATGCGAACCGAGGGCATTGGCCAAATAACCCTCGCTCTTCGCCTCGCCGTAATTGCTTGCCGTATCGAAGAAATTGATGCCGACGTCGAGGCACTTGGCGACGACTCCATTCGTTCCATCCTGATCGAGGGCCCGGCCGAAGTTGTTACACCCAAGTCCGATCACCGACACCTCGAGCGATCCCAACATTGCTGTTCTCATGTAGCCGCATCTCTCTCGTCTTGACGACGCTTATGTGTGAACGGCCGCTTTCAGCCGATCGAAATTCTCTGGTCCCATGGCAATCTCGCCGCGGTCGATCTGCCAGGCCAAGTCGGTGACGGCGCTGTTGTACGGAGTCGGTACGCCGGTCTGCGCCCCCATCTTCACGACATGGCCGCTGATGTACTCGAACTCGCTCCGCCGGCCCTTCTTGTGATCGACGACCACCGCTGTCTGCGACTCCTTGCCGACGTGGTGCATGAGCGTCT
>JBLIMK010000106.1:0-11365 GCA_047638715.1 Verrucomicrobiales bacterium | reverse complement strand
TGCGAGCTGGCTCCTCGGTCGCTGGAGCGCCGAGCACCGTTCCCGCCGGGTTGACCGCGGGAGATTGGCTACCGATCGAGCTGAAGGGCGCTGGACGAAGGGGGGCCGTCTGAACGGGTGGGGCCGTCTGAACGGGTGGGGCCGGCGCGGGTGGGGCCGGTGCGGGTGGGATCGGCGTGACCGTTGCTGGCCACGGTGTGTCGTCTTCATTCTTTGAGGGGTCCCACATGGGTTGATCCTTCCGGGGGGGGATTGCTCGCTCGGTGGCATTTGTACCCCTACCACTCAACATCGGGAAAGTAAGGACTGACCTAGAGACTTCTGAAGTACATACGAGAACTATGTATGAGAACAGACAACATTCAGATGTTGTACTCCGATCCGTATAAACACGTTTAAAATGCTGCGACCATCCTCACCGTTTACGCTGTGCGAAGTGCAATTCGACGTCACCCCAGCGCGCGATCTCTCCGCGGATGATGCCAGCTCCACTCGATGGACGGTGTCAGGCGGCCGACCCGCGTTCGATCTTGAGGCTCACGGCGACGAACTTGCAGAGGGCTGGTATCTCCTAACCACCGATCTGACCAGCGGTCAGGACGACAACCAGGGGTTGCCAACGGCACCACCGATCGCACTGCGTTTTCTCCCAGGTTCTGGCACCGTGCCTCTCGCCCGTCGTCCAATTCCGGTCGTAGGTAGCCGTCGAACGCGAGTTGTACATTGTCCCGCCGGCACGAGCCGCATTCAACTCGACGTCTCGCCATGGCTTGAGTGGGTCAGCATCTCGCGGGTCTCCTTCAGACGTCTACCCGCGCCACTAGCGGCATCGATGATGGCCGCTGATGTTGCGGGGTCGAGTGTGTTCGGTACGACCGACCGCCGTTCGCTCTCCACCCGGCTGAAGGACGCCCGATCCACTGGCGGAACGCGCGCGGCCGTCGAAGAGATCGCCGCGGCGTATGAGCATCTGCAGCATCGACGAGCCGGCGACGGGGTCGACTATCCGTCCTGGAGAGTTCGCAACGCCACGATGTTCGACGATGACACGGATCGGCTGGCCGAACGCTCGGCCGATCTCCCAGGCGGCGGTCCGACGATCAGCGTTGTCATGCCCGTCTACAACCCCGACCCGAAGTGGCTCAGGGCAGCGATTCTGTCCGTGCAGAACCAGGCGTATGCGAAGTGGCAACTCTGCCTGATCGACGACGCGTCTACAGATCCCGAAGTAGTTGCGCTGCTCGACGAAGCCGCATCGTCGGATGATCGGATCCTCGTACGCCATCGCCTCGAGAACGGCCACATCGCACTCGCCACCAACGATGCTCTACAGATCGCGACTGGGGAATTTGTTGCGTTTATGGACCACGACGACGAGCTCGCACCGTTCGCGTTAGCCGCCGTCGCGCTCGAGTCGGCCGCAGCGGACGTCCTCTATACCGACGAAGACAAGATCGATGCGGGTGGCCGCCACTTCGACCCGCATTGCAAACCTTCGTGGAATCCCGAACTCCTGCTCGGGCAGAACTACATGTCGCACTTGACGGTGATCCGTCGTTCAGTGCTGGCGGACGCGGGCGGTCTTCGACAAGGCCTTG
Organism: Verrucomicrobiales bacterium; assembly: GCA_047638715.1. Taxonomy (GTDB): domain Bacteria; phylum Actinomycetota; class Acidimicrobiia; order Acidimicrobiales; family SHLQ01; genus SHLQ01. The sequence continues at coordinate 9,767 of JBLIMK010000106.1, read as the reverse complement.
ACGGCGCGCAGGATCACGATCTCCTCTTGCGAGTCACAGCCGTGACGGCACCGGATCGGATTCGCCATATCCCCCTGGTTGCGTATCACTGGCGTGCCATTGCGGGGTCGACCGCCCTGGCGCCGGGCGAGAAGAACTACACCGAAGATGCATCTATCCGAGCGCTCGAGGATCGTTTGGGAGACGAATGGAGAGTCGGGAAGGCTGCTGCACCCACCGCCTACCGCTGCGTTCCGCCCCTCGACGAGTTTCCGCTGGTCTCAATACTCATTCCGACCCGGGATCGCGTCGACCTGCTTCGACAGTGCACGGACAGCTTGCTGCGCACCACGTACCCGGCCTTTGAGATCATCATCATCGACAATGACTCGACGGATCCCGAGACGATCACTTGGTTGGAGAAATTCGACAACGGCCACGATCATCGGGTGGTCTCGGCTCCCGGTCCGTTCAACTTCTCGGCCGTCAACAACCTGGGTGCAGCCACATCATCGGGCGACTTGATCTTGCTGCTCAATAACGACACAGAGGTCATCGAACCCGACTGGCTCGCCTCGATGGTGCGCTGGGCGCTTCTGCCCGGTGTCGGTGCTGTTGGGGCCAAGCTGCTCTATCCCAATGACACGATCCAACATGCCGGCGTCGTGCTGGGGCTCGGCGGCCTCGCCGGTCATGGGCATCTCCACAAGCCGCGTTCGAGCACCGGGTACTTCAATCGCCTCACGCTCACCCACGAGGTCGGAGCCGTGACCGGAGCCTGTCTTCTCACGTGGCGGTCGACGTGGAATTTGCTCGGGGGTCTCGATGAGCAACTGGCCGTCGCTTTCAACGATGTCGACTATTGCTTACGAGTCAGACACGAAGCTGGCGAGCGGGTGCTCTGGACCCCGGACGCGCTTCTGTATCACCATGAAAGTGTCAGTCGCGGCGCCGAAGACGACCCGGTGAAGGTGGCGCGCTTCAATGACGAGGTCGATCGGGTGCTCGATCGATGGGCCGACGTCCTGTCCGACGACCCGGCCTATTCGCCGAACCTGACCCTCGAGGGCGATTCGTTCACCCTGGCCCGCCAGCCTCGCCTCACCCCACCGTGGGCCGAAGAGCGCGCCCAGCCATAAGATTCCTCGCCGAACTATGGTCTGGGCATGAAGATCGCAGCGATTGGCGGAGGTTCGTGGGGCACGACCGTTGCTCACCTGTGTGCTCACAATACCCCAACAGTGCTTTGGGCCCGACGAGACGAAGTCGTGTCTGGCATCCGCGACGAACATGAGAATCCTCGCTACCTATCGGGCTTTCGTCTCCATGATGAGCTGACCGCCTCGGGCGACATCGAAGAGGTCGTCGACGATGCCGACGTCGTGATCATCGGGGTGGCGTCGGCCGGATTCGAATCAACCCTCAACGCTCTCAGCTCATGCGTTCGCAACGGCACCCCGATCGTGTCGTTGGCCAAAGGACTCGAGAGGGACACCGGGCAACGCATGTCGGAACTGATCTGCGAGCAGTTTCCCGACAATCCCGTCGGGGTGCTCACCGGCCCAAACCTTGCGAAGGAGATTTTGGCTGGCCAAGCAGCAGCTTCGGTCATCGCGTTCGACGACCCGGAGATCTCACGCCGGCTGCAGCCAGTCTTCACAACCGATCTGTTTCGCGTCTACACAAACCCAGATCTCGTGGGCTGCGAGCTCGGCGGTGCGCTCAAGAACGTCATTGCCGTCGCGGCCGGCATGGCCGACGGCCTAGGGGCTGGCGACAACACCCGAGCCGCGGTCATCACCCGCGGCCTGGCCGAACTCACCCGACTCGGCGTGGCGATGGGTGGCCGGCCCGAGACGTTTGGCGGGCTCACTGGAATGGGCGACCTCATCGCGACCTGTATTAGTCCACAGAGCCGAAATCGCACCGTTGGTGAACAGCTCGGAAAAGGACGCGCTCTCGACGAGATCATCGAAGAGATGCAGCAGGTCGCCGAGGGCATCAAGAGTGCACCGGTGGTAGCTCGACTCGGTCGAGAACACGGCGTCGAGCTCCCAATCTGCAACGAGATCTGCGCTGTCGTGGAAGAGGGGCGGTCGGCGGCCGAGGTCTATCGAGGTCTCCTCCAACGCCCGCACCAAGGTGAGGTCGTTCGTCGATAGCAATCGCCGGGCGAAGGGTTAGCTCCGCAGTTCGGCGATTGTGTTGATCAGACCGGTCGACGCGTGCCGCAATCCCCGGGTCGAGTCGAAGTCGCTCGTAATACCGAAGTACACAACATCTTCGAGTGACATTGCAGCAACAGCGATCTGCACACCACCGGGCAATGGAATGACCGGGTACGCCTCGACCATCGGGTAGCCGAGAATCTTGATGGTTTCAATAGGACCCGGCACATTGATCGCCACGGTGTCGGGCATTCGCCGACCCTGTGTCTCGAGCATCGTTGACCGAACACCTTGGGCCAAGATGCTCGGCGCGACAAAATCTTCTTGGCGGCGCAGCACACGTCCTGCGATCGCACCGCTCTTCACGGCGCCAGAGCTCGTCTGGCGATGAATCTCGCCGAGCCGAACAGCGGGGTCCTCTTCGGCGATTGGAAGATTGGCCGAGAGCGTCGTGACCTGGCCCGAAATACTTGCGCTCGCAGCGCCCACAGCGAGTGGAACGACCACCTCGATCGACCGGGGTAAAGGCTTGCCATTCTCGACGAGATAGCTGCGAATTCCGCCGCTGATCGCCGTGAGGATCACATCGGTCGTCGAGCACGCGTAGGAATTTCGCACCTCGCGCAGGTCGTCGAGAGGGATCTTCGCCGACTGCCACTTGCGGTGCGGCCCAACGGCGCGCCCAAGCCCGTCGGGGTTGGGACTCTCGATCAAACCTGCGCCCAGCTTTCGGGCCATCCGCAGAGGACGCTCAACAAAGCTCCGAGCAGCACGGAAGGACTCGACCGGGTCGAACAACAGGTCGGTGACAGCATCGGTGAGAAGCCGTCGATTCCCGGGCAGCGGAGCTGGCATCTTGAGGCCAATGGTTGGGTGGGCCTCGATATCGTCGGCGAGCAACCCAATGACGTCTGTACCGGAGACCCCGTCGATGATCGCGTAGTGGACCTTCGAGATGATCGCCCACTGTTTCTTCGGTAGTCCCGAGACAACCCACAGCTCCCACAGAGGTTTCCCACGGTCGAGGCGCTGGGACAGACAGCGGCTGACGAACGCGTTGAAGGGATCTCGATCTTTGCGAGCAGGAAGGGCCGTGTGACGAACGTGGAAGTCGATGCTGAAGTTCGGATCATCGACCCACACAGGACGCTCGAGATCGAGTGGAACTTCGAGGAGTCGCTGGCGATACCGCGGGATAAGCCGTACTCGATCGGCGACCCGATCGATGATGTCGTCGTAGGGAGGCTCCGGACCATCGAAGATTCCAATGGTCAGTCCGTGCGCCGCGGTGACGTGGTTCTCAAGTTCTAGGATCGCGAAATCCTGCGGTGTCATTCGCTCCACGTCAGGCGTCCGTCTTCGAAGCCGCGTCTCGCAAGATATCGAGTTCGGCACCGAGCTTGTCTTCGGTCATCGCTGCTTTGGCGGCCGACGATGTTTGAAGCACAACGTTGACGATCCGGGTCGGGTCCATGAGCGTTGGCCCCATCGAGCGGGCCTCGTCGATCGACGGCTCGAGGAGAAGCACTCGGTGCCCGGCGGACCGGAGCGCAGCAACCTCGCGCTGCACTTGGTTTCGCCAGAAGAGGCGAAGCGCACCATTCGTCATCATCCAACCCGTGGAGTAGTTGTCGACCGACATCGGTGCAGCGATGACGATGAGATCGAGATCGCGGTCGATGAGTAAATCGGCGTTTGTCGGCGAGTGCGTTCCGCCATCCACGTACCGGAATCCGTCGATCGTGACCGGTTTGAAGTAGCCGGGAATCGCCGAGCTCGCCTCAACGGCGGTGCCGACGTCGACATCTTTGCGATCGAGCCCGAACACCACTCGTTCGCTGTCGTGCAACCGCACGGTGGTGATAAACAATTCGCGATCGGGCCACGAGGTGCCATGCAGCTCGATCATTCGATCACCGATCGTGTCGGTGCGGATGTTGCCGTTCGGTAAGAGGCCCGAGACGATTCGCGATGGTCGCATAAAGGGACCTCGAGCCGCTTCTCGTGCAGCCATCTTCAGCGATGTCGGAAAGAGGCGCATCGACCGGTCGGCCTCGCGACCGCTCAGCACTCGGAGGCGCTCCATCGATCGAGGATTGGCTGGCAGCGTCATGATGTCGTCGAGCGACTCCCCAATCGGGGTGCCGCCTCGAAGAAACCCGCCGATGTTTGAGCCGGCCGAAGTACCAACGATGACGTCTGCGTTTCGGGGATCCCATCCGGTGATCTGCTGGAGCACGGTCAAGGTCGTGGTCAGATAGGCAAAGCCAGCAATACCTCCGCCGCCGAGGACGAGTCCAATTTTGGTCACGCCGACCCCTGGTCCGTGAAACCTTTGTAAATTTCGAGCATCGCAGCCTTCTGCGCATCGCTGAGCTTGGGGTCCTGACGGATCGCACATGCCGTATCGAGCGTCGCGTCCTTTACGTCATCCTTCATGCCCGCGTAGGACATGAGCGTTTCGGGCGCGATGTTCAGCGCCTTGCCGAGCGATCGCAAGACCCGCACGGATGGCGCGTGCAGCCCACGCTCGATCTGACTCACGTACGGGTCCGAGAGCTTGGTGAGCTTGGCGAGCTCGCGCTGGGAGAGTTCGGCCAGGCGGCGTTGCGAGCGAATGAATGAGCCGAGGCCAATCAGGTGGCTGCGTTCGTCGTCACTCACTGCGCTCCTTCGGATCGTCGGGATGAACGTGAGAAAGGCGCTGGCCGAAGCCAGCGCATCTCACATTAGAGGGGGGACGCGGCCATAAAGGCCAGTTCGCCGGGACCTACGCCTTTTTGGCGGTGACGTTCTTGGTGGTCTTCTTTGCGGCTGGGGCCTTCTTGGCGGCCGCTGGCGTCTTGGCGACGGGAGCTTCGATGACGTCGGTTGAAACGTCGGTGAAACGGTTCATGACCTTCTCAGCGAAGGCACGGTTGGTCTCGATGCCCTTGGACCAGAAGCCGAAGTAAGCGTCGACGGCCTTGATTGGCTCAGGAAGACGATCGGCGAAGGGAAGGTCGGTGTCTTGGATTCGGCTAACGAGGTTCTTGGTCGCGCCGTGTGCACGATCGTTTGCGGTCTCGGCAACGTCGAAGAACTTGTCGGAAGCTTCGGAGAGTTGTCCGGTGATCTGTTCGAGGACTGGCATTGGTTTGCTCCTTGTGCCAGCGACTTTGCGCTGGGTCGTGGCCTCCGGTTCCCGGAAGCGAAACTTTGTATATGCGTACTTTACTACGCACTGCGAAGTGCACAACCCCCTTTGCGTACTTTAGTTTGCAACATCCGTCACATGCCTCCGCGCCGAGGCGACAAACCAACACGCAGGTCAGCTCACGAGATCGGCGTAAGCCGCAATGAGATGCGAGCGCAGGCTCGCTGGGTCATCGACCGCACGCGGGTCGATAAACACGCCGAAGAAGAGCGTGCCGCAATACGACATCGCGGTCAGATTGAACGCCGTCCCGCCGAGGGGCCCCACCGGATACATGTGGGTGATCTGCCCTCCAGCGGTGAAGATCGGGATAGGAGCGCCGCGTAGGTTCGACGTAGCCCAATCGTGCTTCGCTGCCCGAGCCCGACCAGCTTTGGAAATCATCGAGTCGGGCAACATCGTCGCCATGCCGATCATCAAGTTCATCGCATCTGCTGGCGAGCTCGAAAGCTCATCTCGCTTCTCCAACATTGCCAGCTTCACACTGTGGAACGTGTCAGCGGCCGTCATTGGACTACCCGGAATGCTGAAAGGAATCGGGGCGAACGAGTTACCGCCAGCCGCGTCGTCGGCTCGCGTACTAACAATGAAACTCAAATTGAACGCGTCGACGGCGGCGCCACGCTCCTCGTGATAGCGCGATGCTGCGAGGGCACTCCCGGCCACGAACAGATCGTTCACCGATCCGCCGCGGCGTTTCGCCGCGGCACGCAACTCATCGAGTGGGACGTCAAACACTTCCAGGTGGCGATGTCGAGAGCGGGTGCTCCACAACGGCGATCCCGAGTCTGGGGATTGCGGCGAGGAACTCTGCTGAACGACCGACTTCACCGTCGCTGCGGCCTGATCCGCGGCCTTTCGGATCCTGCCTCGATCCGCTCCCCAAAGTGAAACCTCCGCGACGGCACGCCGGGCGAGTTCGAGCTGCTGACGAGCGACATAGTCGAGCTCGCCGAGCGCCGCGTCCACCACATTTTTCGGCCGAGGCTTCGACCTTGGGTTCCCGGCCACAACCTTTGCCGCCGTGGCATCCTCCGACGGAGGGGACGGCTCGCGCTCGAAGTCCAAATACATCTCTGCGAGTCGAAGCGCGCCGATGCCGTCGCTAACCGAATGATGGAGCTTCATGATGATGCCGCCGGGCACCGAGTCTGTTCGCTTTCGTCCACCTGAGCCCTCGACCGCAATGAACTGCCACAACGGTCGGTGAACATCGAAGGGGTCTTGAAAAACCTGTGCGGCGACGTCAAGAAGCTCGCGGACTCCGCCCGGGCTCGGCAGCTTTACATGGCGAACGTGTTCGTGAATATCGAATTCCTCATCGACAACCCAGCTCGGGGGCGCTATTCCCAAGCCGTCGACGACACGCTCGCGAAGCCGCAAGAGAGTGTGTGACGCTCGTTCCATCGTCTCGACGAATCGACCAAACTCGGGCGCAGTATCCAGAATGAAGACGGAGCCCATTCCCGACGAAAGCCACGGATCGGATTCCGCCGCCCACATAAGCGCCTCGGTTTCCGTCATCCGACTCGACTGACGAATCTCGCGAGTCTCGTCGGTCATGACCGGTGGCCCGGCGAGTCCTGGCCGAGCTTATGTCCGGCCGGATAGGTCTTCGCGAGCTCGTCGTTGGTCGGCGAATGACGCTCGTTCGCCTCCTCTGGCAACAGCGCTGAAATCGAAGCCATGATTCGTTTCGTGTCTGCGTCGACGCTTCGACGCTTCACGTCAACGGCGGGCCCAACAGTGACGCTGACGTGAGGTCGATTCCGGACATCGAGCGATGGCGCCTTCCGATTGCGCGGCCACACCTTTTCGGTACCCCACAAACCAATGGGAATCACCGGCGCCTTGGAGTCCTTAGCTAGCTCCGCCACGCCTGGCCGTCCCACGAGAACTGGTTCGAAAAAGGCATGACCTCGCGGGATCGTGCCCTGAGGAGCAAGCGTCACCATCTCTCCCGCGTTGAGCGCGTCGACAGCCTTGCGCAGCGGTTCCGACGAACCGGAACCTCGATCGACGCGGATTCCGCCCGCGAGTCTGGCGATCGGGCCGAGTATTGGATTCTCGAACATCTCGGCTTTCCCAAGGAAGCGGCACGGCCGACCGGTCCGAGCAATGAGTAGGTTCATCGCCATCGTGTCGAAATAGCTCCGGTGGTTGAACGCGAGAATCGCTGGCCCCTCGGAAGGAATGTTCTCAAGTCCCGAGAACTCCCAGGTCGCCATGGGAGCAAATTCCTCGCGGCTAAAAGGCCTCAGCCAGTCCTGTATTTCTTTGCCCGCGAACTTGAGCACACCAGGCGGTGCATCGAAGTTTCGAATCTCCCAGCCCTGAAGCGCTGCGACCGCAGCGAGTCGGGCATCAGGGTTGACCGCGACAGCTGTACCGACGACATCGAGCATCGGGGTGTCGTAGTAACTGTCGGAATAACCGAAACATGTGGACAGCAACACGTCGTGTTCATCGGCCCACTCCACGATTGCGTCGCGCTTCTTTGTGCCCCATACGAATGGTCCGTCGGTTTTCCCTACGAAGCTCTCGCCATCGTGCGCCCAGACGGTGCCGATGACATCGTCGAAGCCGAGCGCATCGGCAAGCGGCTGCATCAAGACCACGGGGGTCGTACTTGCAATCACAAGCTTTACACCTGCCGCCCGATGTTCTTCGAGGAGCAGCTTCGCATAACCCGGAATGGCCGCGAGGAGGTCGGGTACCGAATTCCTGGCGGCACGCTCCGTGGCTGCTACTGACCAGCCTTTCGCCGCTTTCACTGCGAGCTGGGCGATCTGCATGTTCAGGCGAGTCTCACCGAGCAGGTCGTAGATGCTGACCATCAGCTCGGCACCCGGAATCTTCGACGCCCGAGTGCCCAGACCTTCGGCTTCGAGATACTTGCCAAAAATCGTGCCCGAGGCATGCGGGAGCAAAGTCCGATCGAGATCGAAAAACGCTGCGCCGGTCATTCGGCCACTACAGCACAAGAAGAAGGAGTCACGAAACTCGTATCGACCCCCCGGCCCGCAACTTTCGCACCTTGTCGAGGTTTGTGATCAGGAGAAGATCCGTTTGACCCGCGACCCGATGCGCCGCCACAACGGGCGGCTGGGAGGCGTAGGCCCCGTCTGCGGTGGACCGCTCGTGCCGAAATAGGCCAGCCCATTGCATGTCAGATCGAACTCGCCGTATTTCTCCACGAGGTGCGGCGGCGGCACGATCTTCTTCACGTGCATCGGTTCATGTTTGAGATTCGAGAACGGGCTTCGAGCGAACGTGTCCATGACCATCGTGGCCGACATTCGGTTTTGTTCCGGAGAGGTGAAGACGTAATTCGCCACGACCCTCGCATCGGCTGCGTCGATGCCTTTCAGCTCGGTCAGGTGCAGGAACACCTCTTCTTCGTTCGATTCCAGCTGGCACCAATTGGGTAGTAGATCGCGCATGCCGTCGAAACCGTAATGTGTGCCGGACGGGCCCTTCACTGCCATGTGGTGTCCCCGAGGACTGTAGAAAAGCGGCCCTCCGTCGAGATAGAGCACGCCGCCGGGCTCGAGGACGCGGTCGCATTCGGCGAGGAAGTCATCCATGTCGCTGATGTGCTCGAGGACGGCTCGACCGAACAACATAGAGAAGCTGTCGTCGGGGAAGTTGAGGGCTCCGACATCGTTCTGTTTGAGGGTGATCGGGTAGTCGCCAATGTTCTGATCCATGCCCGAGATCGTCAGGTTCGATGCAATGACATCGAGCCCGGTCAACCCATGCAACACCTTCGAACTCGCGAGTTTCCCGTCGCACCCAATCTCGAGGATGGGTTTGTCGGTGTCAGCCGCAGTAAGCAATGTCACGTGGTTCAACAAGCGGGCGAAGGTCCCTCGGATGACGGGAATCCGGGACTCGTTCCACTTCGTTGTACCGATCAACGCGTTCTGCAGTTCGGTGTCAACGATCGCCAGTTGGTCATCGACGGCCCTCGGAGTGCTCACCCGGCAAACCCTAGCGGTATCGTCAAGCGGTCGGCCCTCGTAGCTCAGGGGATAGAGCATCGGTTTCCTAAACCGTGTGTCGCTGGTTCGAATCCAGCCGAGGGCGCCACTACACCTCGACACTTCCGGTCGAGATCCGCGGAACCCGGCGTGTTCGCTTCGCTGGCTTCGCTCTCCTGCCGCCCGAGGCGTCCTTCCGTGTGTATAGATCCCCGCGCCTTTCTGAAGTCAGCTGCGAGAGCGGAGCTGGAACCAGCTGAACGCGTGAGCCTGTATACGCATCAAGAGACGCCAGCTCCGAAGTGAGGAAGGACGACGATCGCACCAACCAAGCAGGCGTCGTTCCGTGTGCCCCCGACCGGAACCGCGGGAACCTTGTGGGTCCGGCCTTGCCCCTGTTAATCTCCGACAAGTCGCATTGTTGCCAGATCCGGTGTCGCG
>JBLIMK010000105.1:0-11624 GCA_047638715.1 Verrucomicrobiales bacterium | reverse complement strand
CCAACGGTCGCGATTCCTCCGAAGGCCACCATCTCGATGACGTGGCTCGAGTTGATCGGATTGTTCTCTGGCCAGATGTCGCCAGCGAGGAACATGAAGAGCATCAACAGGGCGCCGCCGATCGCTGCGAGCCGGACGCCGATACCGAGCATCAGTGCCAGACCGCCGAACAAAAGCGCAGCCATGAAGCCGATGTCGGCCAGGTTGATCGCATCGGGAGCTGATGGAGCCATCCAGTCGAACAAGAACCCGGTGTGACTACCAGCAGTACCGAAGTTCAAGAAGCCGTAGGTCGGCGAGCCGCCGTTGATCATCGCAGCGTCGCATCCAAAGTCGATCGCCGAAGAGTCGCCGGCGCGGCACGTCGCAAAGCCCAAACCGAACATCTTGTCGAGGAACGCCCAGACGAACGACCACCCCAATAGGAGGCGCAACACGGTCCACGCCCACATCGAGCTTCGTCCGTCAGGCACCTCGGTCGTGGCGGTCGTTGGACGACCATCGAGTCGTTCTGTCGCAGTGATTGTCATTGGGAAACTCCCGGCTCGTGAGCACGTCGGTCGACGTTCTCGATTCACCTCAGCTTCGCGATTTCGCGAAGCCACCAACAGGGCACAAGGTCCTTCTCGACCACCAGCGACAGGCCCAGGTTCGCCCAACTTATAGATGCGATGTCCGGACAAGTTTCAACACGTTTGAACTTGCCTAGACCTTGGCTGAAGTCTCTTCTAGGCTGCGGCTCTCTACGAGAGGTGACCAATGGACGAGACGGCAGACAAAGTGACGATTCGATTGACGCAACAACAAATCGAGATCCTCGAACGGCTCAAACAGCAAGGTGAGCTCGGCGATGACTATCCGGAGATCATCTTGGGCGCCTTTCGCCGCTACACCGAGCACGCCCTGGGCAAGGGTCGCTTCGGGAATGTCGGGAGGGCCTAGTCACATGGAATTGGGAGAAATGCGTGAGGACCTCGTCCTCCAACCAGTCAGTGGCAAGGCCCTACCCGTGTACAAGGGCGAGACGATTCGAATCATCCAAGAGGTCGGCGGCCAGTGCGTCGATTTCGACTGTTTCAACTTGCACGACTACCGCGAATACATGGCGGTCGGCCATATGCGCCGACAGGGAATCCGGGTTGTGCAGGGCGACTACGCCCTCAGCGCTCCCCCACGCAGCAACCTGATGTTGTGGATTGCCGAAATGCCCGAGACATGCATCACCGATCTCATCGGGTCGCGATGTAGCCCCGACCTGTTCGAGGCGGCATGGGACTTCGAAACCCACACCAACTGTCAAGACACACTCGCAGAATCGATCGGCGAATACGGGCTCAGCCCCGATGACACCCACGATTCGTTCAACATGTGGATGAACACCGGTTGGGACGATCGGGGCCGCTGGGACATTCGCCGAAACACCGGCAAGCAGGGCGACTATGTCGATCTGTTGGCACTCATGGACGTGCTTGCGGTGCCCATCATCTGTGGGTCCGGAGACATAACCGGAATCAGCAACTACTCCCTCAAACCTATTCGAGTCCAGGTATTTGAAAGCTCTCCCGAAACGGAGCTCGCAACAGAGGAACACCTCCACCGCTTTGGTCGTCTGAAGAATCAGCGCTCACTCGATGAGTACCGGATTCAGGGAATCAAGACCGATCGGGAACTCGTGCGCGACCCCGACTTCGAGCCACAATTCCCCAACTTTCCGCTCCAATTCGAGAACTTCGAAGTCGAGCTCACTGCCGAAGACCGCAAGGACGTCGATCGGATGAAGGCGATGGGAAAAGCTGACGACGATGAGGACGCGATCCGGTCCGGCGTCTTCGATTGGTTCACGACCTTCAACACCGAACCAAGCCCGTTCGCGAACAAGCCGATCATGGGGAACTAACCACGGAGTAGCCTGAAATTATGGTCCTTCGTTCCACCAGGTGTTTCTGGGTGCCCATCAACGCGATCAGGATCGAGTTGAACTTCCCTGCCGAAGAAGCGCGTCGTGCTGGCCGCATCGCGCCCATAAAGGCAGACGGCGCGGTATCGAAGTAGCGATCATAGGATTTGGGAATCGAAGGGGAAGTTATGCATTTCGGGTTGTTTGGTGGCGCAAAACGTGGGGTAGATAACAGCGGCGGCGACAGCCAGTCATACAACACCTACGTGGACTACGTCATCGAGGCTGAGAAACTCGGCTTCCATTCGGCGTTCTCGGTCGAACACCACTTCACTGGATTTGGTCAGGTCAGCGCCGTGCTCAGCATGCTCGCGTATCTCGCTGGCCGAACAACACGGATTCGGCTGGGCACAGCCGTTCTGGTCCTGCCCTGGCACGATCCGGTCCTCTTGGCCGAACAGGCGTCGACGGTGGATTTGCTCTCGGGCGGACGGCTCGACCTCGGCGTTGGACGCGGCTATCGCCCCAATGAGTTTCACGGGTTTGACATCGACCCTGGCGACGAAGCAAACGAACGTTACGAGGAGTGTTTGGAGGTCCTTCGAAAGAGTTGGACGACCACAGGCCGGTTCTCGCACCGAGGCAAACACTTCAGCTACAAGGATGTAATCGTCGAACCAACACCCGCCCAAACACCGCACCCGCCAATCTGGATCGGTGCCGGATCTGAGGCATCGATCCGTGCCGCTGCCCATAGCGGCACACGGCTGCTCGTCGATCAATTTGGCACGATCGAGATGACGTGCGAACGAATTGGTTGGTATCGCGATGAAATCGAACGCAACGGTGGGGTGTTCGACCCGGCCCATGTTTGTGCTGCCCGCCACCTCACGCTCTTGCGTGACGACAAGCTCCACACCCTCGGAGCTGAGTACGAGTATCGACTCGCGGGGATCAAGCAGCTTCGCGAGGCGTCCAAAGCACCCGGCGACGACCGGGAACTCACCATCGCCGACCACGCCTTCTACGACACGGCTCGGGAAACCACCGAGGACGCTGTCATTGGCGGCACGGCCGAGGCCTGCATTGCGAAATTGAAAACCCTCGAAGCAGCTGGCGTAGGCCAAGTGCTTCTCATCGACCCATCGGGCGGCATTCCTCGTCTCGAGCACTTCGCCGAAACCGTCATGCCCTCGTTCGGTTAGTGTCGTCCGAGCTGCGCGGCTGTTGTAGAAGGCCAAAGGAGATCTGCGATGCATGAGGGCTTCATAGGGACGGAACTCGGAAGAGTTCACTATGTGCGAGCGGGCTCCGGGCACCCACTCATCTTGTTGCACAGCAACGGCAACTCGGTCCATGAATGGGAGGACGTCATCGACGATCTGGCTTCCTCCTTCGACGTCATTGCGTTGGATCAGCCCGGCCAGGGCGACTCTGACGGTCTGCCCCGGCACATGACAATCGACGAATATTCCGACTCGTTCATCGAGGTCATGGATGCCCTCGATGTGGAACGCGCAGCCGTTGCGGGGACATCGATCGGCGGCCTCTTTGTCGTCTCGCTCGGCGCCCGGTATCCCGATCGCTTCTCCCACATCGTGGCGATCGAAACAATGTTTCGATCCGACGCCGAGTGGGCAAGTCACTGGCAGACGGTCGACGGACTCTTCGCCGTCCCGACACAGAACCGCACGGCAGTCGAGGCGCGTTTCAACGAGGTAAGCGACGAGTTTTTGACACGGTGGAACATCGACAGGAACAAAGCGGGATCCAAGTCGATGATGTCCACGATGTGGGCCATACGCGAATACGAACTCGGTCATTGGGCCAAACAGGTGACCGGCCCCACACTGCTGATGTACGGGGCGAAGGGACCGACTATCGCCACCCGCGCCCAGTTCGAGGCTTCGCTCCCGGAATGCGATGTCATCGTGCTCGAAAATTCGGGACACTTCCCAATGAACGACGAACCAACTCCGTTCGCAGAAGCGATCAAGAACTTCTGCGGCAGCTGAGGCTCTCCGATGCGAGCCGCAGTGGTGCACGAACCGAATCGAATCACCATCGATGATGTACCCGAGCCCGAGCCTGGCCCGAACGAGGTAGTCGTTGCGGTAAAGGCCAACGGCATTTGTGGAAGCGACCTTCACCTGCTCGATGGAGAATGGTCGTTCGTGCAGTACCCGGTGATACCGGGTCATGAATTCAGCGGCGAAATTGTCGAAGTGGGGCCGGGCGTTGACGCAAACTTGGTCGGCCAACGAGTCGCGGTCGATCCTGTCGTGGGATGCAGCACCTGCGACCACTGCACGTCGGGGCGTGTGAACCTGTGCAGAACCTTGGGCGCCTACGGAGCAACCCGACCCGGAGGTTCCGCCGAGCGTTGCGTCGTGGGCGTTCAAAATCTGGTGCCCCTGCCTGAATCGCTGCCGTTCGAAGCTGCCGCCGTAGCCCAACCGCTGGCCTGCGCGCTCCACGCACTCAACCGAGTCCCTCAAGTGCCAGCGCAGCGCGTGCTCGTTGTCGGCGGCGGCGCCGCCGGACTCTTGCTCGCTCAGGCTGTGCGGGCGTCTGGGGCATCATTTGTGGCGGTGTGCGAGCCCGTGGCGGCACGAAGGGAAGTGGCTGCACGCCTCGACGTCGATGAGATCTTCCAAAACATTGATGAGGCCGTCGAAACCCACCCAGAGAAGTTCTCGCTGGTGATCGATGCGACGGGAAAAGCGTCCGTCTTGCCCTCCAGTTTGGAGGCTGCCGATACCGGGGGAACCCTGTTGCTGTTCAGCGTGTGCGCACAGGGCGAAACGGCTTCGATCGAGCCGGTGAAGCTCTATGAACGGGAACTGACAATCGTTGGCTCGCGAGGGATGAACTCCACGAGCGTTCCCGCGCTCGAATTGTTGTCGAGCGGTCAGGTCAAATGGGAGCCGTTGGTCACGGATCAACACAACCTCGATGATCTTGCGAACGCCCTTGGAAGGTTGCGAAGGCACGAAGGCATCAAGGCACTGACCATGTGCGAGTCGCCCACGATTTCTCAGAGAGGCAGCTGAACACGATGCGCGCCATGATGCTCGAAGCCATCGGAGCCCCGCTCGTAATGCGCGAGCAGGCCGAACCTAAACCCGCTCCTCATGAGGTCACCATCTCGGTGGAGGCCTGCGGTGTCTGCGGCACCGATCTGAAGCTGCAAAAGGGTGTGTTCCCGGAGATGCCGCTGCCTTTCATCCTGGGCCACGAGATCGCCGGCCGCGTCACCTCAGCGGGCGGACCAGAGGGCGAGCACCTGATCGGCCGATTGGTTGTGGTTCCTCTCGCTTGGACCTGCGGAGCCTGCGAGGCGTGTCGGCGCGGAGCGGATCAATTCTGTTCGGCGTTGGTCGGGCGCCCGGGGTTCACGAGCGACGGTGGACTGCGCGATGTAATGTGCGCTCCCGCGCACCTCGTGGTTCCACTCGGCGACGAGATCGACCCGCTCAAAGCTGCTGTTCTCGCTGACTGTATTGCCACGGTTCATCACGCCATTGGCCGAGCGCAGATCGAACGAGGCGAGCGTGTCCTCATCGTTGGCGCCGGCGGCCTAGGCATCCATGCGCTGCAGCTTCTGGTTCGGATTGGTGCCGAAGTCAGCGTGAGTGAGCCCGATCCCGTGAAACGCCAGCTTGCCCTCGATCGGGGTGCCGTGGCGACGCTTGAGCCAGCAGAACTCACGATCCTTCCTCCAACCAATGGAAGTTTCGCCACTGGATATTCGGCGGCGTTTGATTTCGTTGGAAACGAGTCGTCAACCGCCGTTGCTCTGAGCCAGCTGGTGCCCGGCGGCCGTTTGGTCCTCGTTGGATACACCCCAGATGCCGAGATTTCATCTGTGGTATTCGAGATGGTTCGTAACGAACGCCAAATTCTCGGTAGTCGCGCCTCGACCCACGCCGACCTAGTTGAAGCATCGGAGCTCCTGGCCACAGGCGCCATCGAGGCCATTGTTTCCAAGACCTACAAGCTTGGCGACGTCAATGATGCATTCGCCGATCTTGCCGGGGGTCAGCTAGTGGGCCGCGGGGTGATCGATTTGCGAATTGGTCGGCCGGCATGACCGTCGCATGGATCGAACCGTCTCAGTACGACTCGCCGAAGTCGACGATCGTCTGACTTTCTGCCTGAAGAAGGCCGAGCGCTCGTTCGACGACGGCACGCTGACGGGCTGCATCTCCGGGGCGTCCGAGGGGGCGTCCCATTGGGTGGTCGGTGATCACCGTTCGGCTAAGGCCCATGAGCTTGGGGTGCTCGTCGAAGGCCCGCACATAGACGCTGGTCGACGGTATGCCCGCCGTCTCCATCGCTCGCTGAACGTGCCCCACGGACACGTGACACACAGGTCAAATAGGTACGAGCAGCGCCGCGTCGGCCTTGAGATCTCGAGCCATATCGGCCCACTCCTTGCCGATCTTGCCTCGCATCAAACCTTGTGGCGCGGCCCCCACGAACGAGTAGGCGTCCTCGACGAGTTCTCCAATGAAACCTTCAGCGACCATGTCTCGCAGGTGCCCGATCGGCAAGACGACCTGATGGTCGGCGAGAGCAGCCTGCACCGGATAGCCGCCGTGACGTACCCGGATCTGGTCGGCGGGGGTATCGACCGGTATTCGCGAAAGCGTCGGCGGTTCCTTGATCGACTCCTTGATGCGGGTCTCGGCCTCGGCTTGGGACATGTTCTTCACGCCGAAAGGCTCTGGGTCGTGTCCCTCGACGAAGTGCCCGCTCGAAGTGAGCAGGATGACCCGTGCCTCCGAGAGCGGTTTCGTCATTGGCGTAAACGGCACGTCGTCGTAGGCGTATCGATAGTCGTTGGGGTCGCCGAGATTGTTTTTGTAGGCCCGTCCCTGCCAGCGGCGCGCCACGTCGACGACCTCAGACGGGTCGTTCGTGTCACCAGCGTTGGCTACGGCGTCGAAAAGTTCCTCGACCATGTCGCCGAATTCGTCGTCGCCGAGGTCGCGTAGGAACTTGAAATTCAGGTTGCTACGGCTCCCGTAGGCGAATGAAGCGCGTAACTCTGCAATTGTCTCGGTCGGCTCTGTTTCGTGCACAGCACGACAGTAGCTAACTCTGAGGACCCGATCTGAGCCTCGCTCCTGTTACGGGATGAGCGGCGTGAGAATGTTCGCAGGCCGGTCGGGCCCAATGTGCAGGGTCGTCGTGCCACTAAATCGCTCGGCAGGACGGTTTCGTTCGTCGACGTGAATGAACGGACCCGATCCGGTGAAGCGGTTCGCGAAGCTCGCGATTTCCATCTTCGACTCGTCGATTTCACCTTCGTACTCATAGTCGTTTCCACGAACGCTGAACCCGAGTGTGTAACCGGCCGGAACAACGATGGAAGTTGGCCAGAGTTCGACGTGCAGTTCGTAGACGACACCCGGCTCGAGCAGGTCCTCTTCGGTGTGAGGGTGGATTGGACGCCACGGATCGCTCTGCTCTTCATCGAGAGCTCGATGAGACCCACGGAGCCAGCCTTGAGCGATTGGAGCATTGGGCTCGACCGCTCCCTGAAACACCACTTCGTCGCCATTGGGATCGAAAGCCCTGAACACGACGAAGATGTCGGCGTCGGGCTCCGAACTCGACACCCACAACTTCGCTGCCAATGGCCCCGTGAACTCGGTTTCTTCGGTGAGCGGTGCCGAGCGAAAGTCGACACCCTTTCCGGTCGCATCGAACTCGATCGACGCGTCTTCGGTTGGAGGCGACAGGGTCAGCGCTCCATCGGCATGGATGAACTGTTCGGTCCACGCCGTTCGAGGAATCGGCCAGTCATCCTCGAACCGCTCTTCGAACCGGTCGACGTGTCGAACTTGGAGCTGAACGGGTTTGCGCTCCGCCCAACCGTTGTCCTCGCCCTTCAGGAAGTGGTCGAAGAAGGCGAGCTGAATCTCGCGGCCGTAGTCGGTGTAAAAGTGTGTCCAGTGCTCTTCGCCGTGAAGCTCCAGCCACTTCTGGCTCGATGCGGACTGGACGTAGCCCTCGACGTTGCCGCGGAGGTGCAGTCCTTGACCGCCCCAATTGCCGGCTGACAGGAACGGCACCTCGATGTTGTCGAACACCGGGGATCGATCGATGTGGTACTGGTCATTAAGCGGGTGTGAGGCGATCTCATCGCCGAACGCACAGCGATTCGCAGCAAGCTGCTCGTCGGACATTGTTTCCTCGCCCGAGATGTTTCGTCCGGTCACCCGGCTCTTGTAGCCGTTGTCGCCGAGCCCGTATTGCACTGCGGTCACCTGAAGCGGGTACCAGTTGTCCCAGAAGGTCGAAAGGAGCCCTCCGTGGTATGTCATGTCGCGATACCACTCGGCCGCCCCTTCCCACACGCACATCGCCGCGAGCGATGGGGGCTTGAGCGACGCCACGTGCCACTGATTGATCGCGAGGTAGCTGATGCCGTTCAAGCCGACCTTGCCGCTCGACCATGGCTGAACGGCCGACCATTCGATGCACTCGTAGAAATCGCGCGTCTCGCGCGGCGAGAAGTGATCGATATATCCGGGCGACATGCCGGTGCCGCGGGAATCAACCCGAACACACACGTACCCTTCCGGTACCCACTTTTCGGGATCGACAACTTCCCAGTTCTGATACTTGTTCGTCGACCCTTCCGCGACGTCCGGATAGGCCTCGACCATTCGAGTCCACTGGTCGAGATAGATCTCCTGGAAGGCCAGGCCTTTGGCGTAGGGGCCGTACGAGAGAATGACCGGGTACGTTCCATCGTCATCGGGTCGGAAGATATCGGCACGCATGACCACGCCGTCGTCCATTTCGATCTCGACGTCCCAATCGATACGCATCCCGTCGCGCAACTCGCTCTTCCACATCTTTGGCCCCCGGCCTTCGTCGAATGTCCCTAGCAACATTGCACAATATACGATCTGACAAAAGCGGAGACGCTCAAGGAGAGGAGCCGTCCAATGCGACGTATCAATCCAGCAGGAATTGCCGGCCCATTTGCAACGTACGCACACGCTGTGGAGGTCGAAAGCAACGCCCGGATTCTGTTCGGTGCAGGTCAGACCGGGCAAGAACTCGACGGCTCGGTGCCCGAAGGCATCGAGGATCAAGCTCGTATCACGTGGGCCAATATCTCCACAATTCTCAGCGAAGCTGGAATGGACATTGGCGACATCGTGCAACTCAACATGTTGCTCATCGACCGAGCCGACCGTGAGGGAGCAATGGGGGTACGCGATGACGAGCTCGGACCACACCGTCCAGCATCGACACTCATGTACATCTCGGGGTTGGCCAACCCCGCGTGGCGAATCGAGATCGACTTCATCGCGGCCCGCGAAAGCTGATCTCGCCGATAAGCCGTTTTAGCTAGCGGCTTTCGCGGCAGCCTCGTCGAGAAGATCACAGATTCGTTCAGGGTCGACCGGATAGTCGTTGACGATCACGCCGAATGGCTCGAGAGCGCTCTCGATGGCGGAAATGATGGCATTCGCTGCGGGCATCGTGCCACCCTCGCCGGCACCCTTGACGCCGAGAGGATTCAATGGCGACAGCGACTCGTGGTGCACGATCGCGATCGGTGGCATCTCGGCGGCCAAGGGCAAAAAGTACTCGCCGTAGTTGACCGATAACGGCTGCCCAGCTTCGTCGTAGTGCATTCGCTCGAACAGCGCGTTGCCCAGACCGTGGACCACGCCACCCAGGATCTGTCCATCGACGAGCTTCGGGTTGAGCATCCGGCCGCAGTCGTGGGCGACCGAATACCGCAGCATCGACACCTCACCGGTTTCGATGTCGACCTCGACCTCAGCGATGTGACTGCCACTCGCCGTGGGAGGTCCGTGCGTCACGTTGTACGAGGTCGCTTCGAGCCCGGGCGTAAAACCCTTTGGAACCACCATCGTGTTGAACGGTCTGAGCTTCGTTGCGAGCTCTCCCAAACTCACCGAGGCGCCCGGCGAGCCCTTCACCGAAACCATTCCGCCGACGAGTTCGAGGTCCGCTTCGGCGGCCTCGAGCAGGTCGGCTGCGAGCGCTATGGCCTTTTCACGTACCTCACCAGCCGCATTGAAGATCGCCGTGCTGGCCGCAACTACCGTCCTGCTGGCCACCGTGCCGACGCCGAGAGGGAACGTGGCAGTGTCGGCCGCTTGGTAGACAACGTCGGCGATATCGACCCCGAGCTCGTCGGCCACAACTTGCGCGAACACGGTCGCGTGGCCTTGGCCCTGGCTGGCAGTGCCCGCGAGCACGTGCACATTCCCGCTCGGTTGCACTCGAACGGTCGCCCCCTCGAAGGGGCCCATGCCGGTGTCTTCGATGTACGACGAAACCCCGATGCCTAAATATCGGCCCTCTGCCCGGGCAGCAGCCTGGCGGGCCGGAAAGTCGGCGTAATCGGAAAGCACTTTGACCTTGTCGAGGCACGCATGAAAGTCGCCGCTGTCGTAACTGACCGGGTCGCCCCCGGCGGTCTTGTGGCCGGGCGCGTACGGAAACGCATCTGCGGGCACAAAGTTGAGCGCCCGAACATCGGTCGTGTCGAGGTCGAGGTGACGAGAGACCGCTTCGATCATCCGTTCCATCGCATACGCAACGTTGGGGCGGCCCGCGCCACGCACCGGCGACTTGCTCGGCGTATTCGTAAATACAGAATCGAGCGTGATGTCGATGGCCGGGATCGCATACGGACCGGGCAGGGGGAAGAGCGATGTGATGGGAAGGACCAACCCATAGTTCGTGTAGGCACCGTTGTCGTTGATCACGCTGCCTCGCACGCCGCGGATCCTGCCGTCATCATCTGCGGCGACTTCGATGTCCCAGACCTGATCACCCTGTTGGTTGATCGAGATGAAGTGCTCGCGACGATCTTCGATCCATTTGACTGGACGGCCTAGCAGCCGAGCAGCGATAGGGACGACGACTTCTTCGGGGTAGATCCCACCTTTGGGTCCGAATCCTCCGCCGACATCGGGGGCGATAACCCGCACCCGCGCATCGTCGAGCTCGAGATAACTCGCGAGTACTGCTTTCACGAGATATGGCGCCTGCGTAGATGTGTAGACGGTCAGTAGCCCGCCATCGTGGGGATCTTCGGAAGCGATGACACCACGGCACTCCATCGAATGGCAGCCCCCCCGATGCTGAGTGAACGTCGAATGAAGAACATTCGGTGCGTCGCGAAATGCATCGTCGATATCGCCGAACGCGACACCGAGCGTGCCGATGAGGTTGTCCGACGACTCCTCGTGGGCCGTCGGTGCGCCAGGGTCGAGCGCCGTCCGGCAATCCACGACCGCCGGCAGCGGGTCGTAGTCGACCTGAACCAATGCAGCAGCGTCCTCCGCGAGCGGACGCGAGTCCGCCACCACAATCGCGATCGGATCGCCGACGAAACAGACCTCGTCCTTCGCTAGCGGATAGGCCCTGATGTCCTGCTTGAAGGCAGGCGACGGATAGGGCTGCGCCAGAATCTTGTCGTTATAGGGTTCCCCGAGGTCAGCGAGCGTAAACACCGCATGGACTCCCGGCATCGTCTTCGCGAAGTCAGCATCGATGCCGTTGATCCGGGCATGGGCGTGATCGGCCCGGACGAAGGCAGCGTGCAACATGTCGGGTAGCACGATGTCGTCGACGTACCGACCCTTGCCTGTGAGGAGCCGCGGATCTTCAGTTCGGACAACGTTGGTACCGACGTAACGGCTCATGTTCGTTCTCCGCG
>JBLIMK010000104.1:0-11701 GCA_047638715.1 Verrucomicrobiales bacterium | reverse complement strand
GCGAGATGGTTTCGAGGCTCGCGGCGCTCCACACCGCATCCGCGCCGAGCTGGAGCATCGCGAAGCCAGCCCGAAGGTAGTCATCGGTTGTCACGTGCACGCCGTAATCGAGCCCGGCAACCATGAACGCATCGTCGGCTGCAGCGCGAATTTCCGCGCTCATGCGCGAGTCCTGCACCGTCACGATGCCGATGCCAGCCTGCCCAGCAGCCGTTGCCTCATCGAGGGAGTCGACGTATACGTTGGCGCGTTTTGTTCTGCCCTTTTCGGCGAGGAGATCCGCCACAGTGGGACGCATCCGGTTCATATCGAGCCTCCTGGGAGGATTCTGGTGCCATCCGCGGCGCCCCACGTTCGTGGAGATTCGCCTACTTGCTGGCGATCGCTGCTTCGAGCTCGCGTTGGAGCTGTTCGAGTTCTGCGCCACCGGCCATGAGTTGAGTCAGTTCCTGCTGCGTGATCTCGTCCTTGGCAAAGTTACCCATTGATTGACCTCGGTTGAGGATGAGGAAGCGATCGCCAACTGGATAGGCGTGAGCAGGGTTGTGCGTAATGAAGATCACGCCGAGACCACGCTTTGCGGCCTCGACGATGTAGCGAAGCACAACGCCTGACTGCTTCACGCCGAGGGCCGACGTTGGCTCGTCAAGAATCAGCACCTTCGCGCCGTAGTACACCGCACGTGCGATAGCGACCGATTGACGCTCGCCACCCGAAAGTGTGCCCACAGGCTGTTCGGTGTCGCGAATGTCGATGCCCATCTTGGCCATCTCTTCCTTGGCGATTCGCTTCGCCTCGGGCTTGTCAACCCACCGCACCGGAAAGACACCCTTTGTGGGCTCAGCGCCGAGGAAGAAGTTTCGCCACACCGACATAAGCGGCACCATGGCGAGGTCCTGGTAGACCGCAGCGATGCCGTGATCGAGTGCTTCACGAGGTGAGTTGAAGTCGACGGCTTCACCTTCGAGACGAAACTCACCTTCGTCGCGCTTATGCACGCCAGAAAGAATCTTGATGAGCGTCGACTTGCCGGCACCGTTGTCACCGAGCACGCAGGTAACTTCACCAGCGCGCACTTCGGTCGTAATGTCCTGCAACGCAATGATGTTGCCGTAGAACTTACCGATGCCATCAAGCTCGAGCAGCAGTTGGTCAGTGGTCTCGCTCATCGGGACTCCTCAGCTCTTGTCTTGATGAAGTTGTTCGCAATCACGGCGGCCAGCAGGATCAATCCCAGGAAGGCGAATCGCCAGTCCGAGTTCCATCGGGCGGACGGAATGCCCTGTTTGGCCATGGCCACGATGACGGCGCCAATGGCCGCACCAAACGCCGATCCGTAACCGCCGGTCAGCAACGTCCCGCCGACAACTGCGGCGATGATGTACTCGAACTCGAGGCCGTTGCCGGCAACGGACTGCACCGTGTCGAGACGGAAGGCGAGCAGGAGACCAACTAGCCAGGCAGCGACCGCCACGATCATGAAGAGCTGGGTCTTCGTGCGAGCCGCAGGAACGCCGACTTGGCGAGCGGCCTGCTTGTTGCCACCAACGGCGAAGATCCACGAGCCGAACTTGGTTCGACCGAGCAGCCACGTCGCAAAGAGAGAGAAGCCAATGAACCACAAGATGCTGACGCGGAACCCGGCGCGAGGGATGCCCGCGTCGAGCTCGGCCTGTGTAGTGAACAAGAGCTTGACGACGATGCCAATAACGACCGCGCCGCCACCGATCTTCGCGATGAGCGTTCCGAGATTGTCGCCAGTTGTTTCCTGAAAGCGCCGCTGCGTGAACATGGACGAACAAACGGCCCAAACAAAGACGACGAGTGCAGTCGCAAGAAGCACGGAGAACAGTTCCGAGCGGAATTTAACCGATTCGGATTGACTGCGAATAAAGAAGCCAAGAACCATGAGCACGAGGGAGAAGACGGTCAGCACCAGCCCTCGAGAAATTGGACTATTGCGGCCCGCTTTGCCCGCAGCAACAGCAAGGATCGAGAGGCCGGCGAGCATCGCAAGCCCAAAGAGAATTGAGCGGAGGCCTTGCTCGGTTGTCATAAACATGAAGGCATAAACCGCAAAGCCCGATGCCAACCCGATACTGGCGACGTTCACGGCCGTCTGTGAGGACGTGTTGCTGTCGGTTTCACTCTTCTTGAATGCTCTGTAGGCGGCATAGCCGCCGATCAAGATGACGAATGGCCACTGGAGAAAGCCGACGAGATCGAGCACAGATTCTTGTGATTCGACATCGAAGACGAGAATAGAGACCATCGCAAGAATCGAGGCGACGACACCCGTTGCGAGGAGCGGTGCCACAGAGTTGCCGAGTTGGATGGTGCCGAGCGATTGGGATTCGTACCGCCACATACAGAACCCAACAAAGGCAGCAAGACCAGCGGCTGCGAGGATCACAGCCGCAACCGTGTTCGCGGCGACGCCATCAGAGTTGTGCATGTAGAGAATTCCGGCGACGACACCGGCAATGCCTGCACCCGAGACGGCCAGTCCAGCCGGGTTTTGCTTGTCTCGGTGGGTGAAGTTCAGTTCCGCGATCGCAAATGCCAAGAGCGCTAGGCCGCCGATAATGCCGATCGTGTAGACGGCATCGCGGCTTTCAAATTGATGTTCGTTACGGATCCAAACCGTGGCGAAGATCGGTTTCCAGAATTCGTGTCCACGACCTGAAGCCTCGCTGATTCGACCGACGGTCAGGTTGTCGATGATGAGCTTGGAGAAGCCGAGCTTGAAGCCTCGAAGTATGAAGAACGTGGCCAGCGTGACAATGAAACTGGGCAGCCCCGTTCTCTCTACCATCGTGCCGTTGATCCAGCCGAGGGCGAGAGCGAAGACCAACGAGAGCGGGATCGCAACCCAGAGGCTGAGGCCACCGCCGCCCAAATCGCCAACGTCTTTGACGAGAAGAATGGTGATAATTGCGAAGGTGCCGGTAGCGGCGCCAGAAGACAGATCGAACTCGCCACCGATCATCAGTAGCGACACAGCCACGGCCATAATGCCGAGGGTTGCGGACACGTCGAGAATCGACGACATGCCGCCGGCGGTACCGAATTCTTTCGATACGGCCCAAAAGAACGCCCAGATCGCGACAGCGCCGACGATGGCACCTATCTCAGGACGAACGAGGAGGCGCTGGAAGATACCGCGATAGGCGAGGCGCTCGTCACCGCCAGCAAGCGTTGCTGCCATTGCATCGGCAGCTGCAGTGGCGTCACTGTTGGCCCCGATCGGGACGTCAGTGTCAGACATCTGTATCTTTCCCCCTGAAGTTGGAACGTAAGGGGGTCGCACCCAATGGGTGACGACCCCCAAACGTATTACTACATTTCGTTAGCCCAATGGGCTAGCGAGTACCAGCTGCAACGAGTGCCTTTACGGCGGTCGCGTTGTCTACGGTGATGAAGCCAGGTCCTGTAAGGATTGGCAAGCCGCCACCGAGGGTGTTCGAGTTGGTGTTCTCGAGGTACATCAAGATAACTGGGATGTAACCCTGGAGGTACTGCTGCTGGTCAACGGTGAACATCACGTCGCCTGCCTCGATTGCATCGAGGAGTTCTGGCGTGATGTCGAAGCCACCGATGGAGAGCTCACGCCCGAGGGCGTCAGCTGCACGGAGACCGGACATGGTGATGACTGGACCTACGCCCATGAAGCCATCGATGTCTGTGTTCGCAGCGAGAGCAGCGTTGATTGCTGCTTCCTGTGCGGTCTGGTCAGCGTCGAGCTCCATGAACTCTGAGATGACGGTTCCGGTGAAGGTCTCTGCGAGACCGTCACAGCGCTCGATGAGTGCACCGTTGTCTGGCTCCTGGCGACCACAAAGGACCGTGGTTGCGCCAGCAGCGTTGAAGCGAAGACCAGCACCGTTACCGGCGATGACCTCGGTCTGTCCAACGTGGGTGGTAGCTCCGAGTTCAGTGAAGTCGTTTGCGCCCGAGTTGAGCGTGTAGACGGGAATGCCAGCAGCAACAGCTGCCTTGAGGCCCGGTCCAACAGCGTCGACGTTTGGAAGCGAAGCGGCAATGCCGTCCGAACCAGCTGCAACAGCAGCATCGATGAGCTCAGCCTGAACCGCAGCGTCGTTGTTCGAGCCCTGCCATACGAGTTCAACGCCAACATCGGCAGCAGCTGCTTCAGCGCCACGCTTGAGGACGGACCAGAACGGGCCATCGTCAGAGTGCGTGATCATGTGAAAGGTGAGCTCGCCAGCCTGGGTGGCTTCGATTTCTTCTTCGCTAGAATCGTCTGCAGTCTCGGCAGCATCTGCTGCGTCGCCTGAGGCGTCTTCTGTTGTAGTCGCATCGCTGCCGCAAGCTGCGGCAACCATGACGAGAGCTAGCAGCATGGCTAGCCAACGCATGTTCTTCATAGTTGTTCCCCTCCTGGGAGTTTTTTTCTTGGTTGTTCTCGGCGGCGTTCCAAGCAGCGCGCAGTCTGACCCAGTGGGTCAGGCAGCAAGTCGCTCTTCGAGCCCCCGGAGATAGTCGACGCTCGCGCGAACGTCTTCGATTGGCCCTTTTCCTGGTTCCGGTTGGTTTCCCGTAATTGCGATGTCCTGTTCGAGGACGTACCAGCCCGAGTACCCGTTGGATTCAAGTGAGGCTATTACAGAGTCGATATCGATGTCCCCGCGCCCCACGGTCGGGAAGATTCCTTGCTGCACGGCTTCCATCAGCGTGATCTCGCCGTCATTGAGGCGTTTTGCCACCGATAGATCGCAGTCTTTGATGTGCACGAGGCCAACCCGATCGGCGTGATTCCTTGCAAAATCGACGGGGTCATAGCCACCAACGGCGAAGTGCGCCGTGTCGAGAACGAAACGAATTGCGCTGTTGTCTACGACGCGCTGGATCTCGTCGGCGGTCTCGACGATGCAACCAACGTGTTCGTGGAGAACTTGGGTGAGGCTGTGGGCGTTGGTGATTTCCTCGATGCGGGCGAACATTTCCATTGCGTGAGCCCACTGGCGGTCGTTGAGCGCGAACCGGGGGGCCCAATCCCAGGAAGTAACTGGAGCCGTATTAAAATACGTTGCACCAGCGGCTTGCAGCAGTTCGGCCATCTCGGTCATACGGCGAAGGGTCTCAGCGGCGAAGGCCGGGTCGTGGACGACCGCGGGCACGAACGCTGCGAGCAAATCGAGTTCGTGTTCTGCCAAGACAGAGCGCAGTTCGGTGGGGCTGGAGGGAAGGTACCCCTCCGAACCGAGCTCCGTAGCAGGAAAACCCATCTGCGACATCTCTGACAGGACGCGATCAACCGGCAGTTGGATTCCCCAACCAGGCACTTCACAGATCCCCCAGGAGATCGGCGCCGTGGCCATTCGATTCATAAAGCCCATCGTGTGGTTTCAACCTCACTACGTCAGATACATCGGTTATTTCACCACATTCGGAGCAAAGTAGAGCGCTCTACTTTGTGGCGACGAGCCACAACGTAATCAATCAACGGTACGTCGTCAAGCAATCGTCGCCCAATAAGGCTGCATTCGGCGTTCCAAGAAGCAGTTTTCACAATCGATTCACAGCAATTCGAGCAATGAAATATGGAGCGCTCTATACATCTTGCACGGCACTGTGTATGGTTCGCTTCGATGGGTCAGCCAACCATGGACGATGTAGCGGCACACGCTGGCGTATCACGTGCGCTCGTGTCGCTCGTGATGCGAGAATCTCCGCGCGTCTCGGACCAAAGCCGAAAGAAGGTCCTCGCGTCGGCGAACGAACTCGGATATCGGCCCAATGTTTGGGCTCGGAACCTTGCCTCAGGTCAAACCAACACCATCGGTGTGATGCTCAACGACCTCCACAACCCCTACTTTACCGAGCTCGCCGAAGGGGTAGCTGCGGCGGCGGCCGAGGCAGGGATGGAGCTTCTAATCACGTCTGGATGGCAACGAGAAGCGGGTGAGCTTGCAGCGATCGAGACCCTCCTGAACATGCGCACCGACGGCATCGTCCTCGGAGCTGCCCGCTTTTCCGGAGAGGTTTTCGATGACCTCGCGAGGCAGACACCAACCGTCGCTGTCGCGAACTTCGACGAGCCCGACTCAATGGACACGGTCTGCAACGATGAAGACCACGGCTCCCAACTGGTCGTCGACCACCTGACGTCGCTCGGCCATGTAAGAATTGCGCACATCGACGGTGGCAACTCTCCGAGTGGCCCAGAGCGCCGACTCGGGTTCATGAACTCGATGTCCGAACGTGGACTTGCACCGATCGTGATCGATGGCGACTTCAACGAGCACGCCGGGCATGACGCAGCCTCGCGCCTCATGAACCTCAAAGAACCCCCAACGGCAATCTTTGCTGCGAACGATCTCTCGGCAACCGGCGTTCTCGCTCACCTCCGAAGCATCGGCGCTCGCGTGCCCGAAGACGTCGCGGTCGTGGGCTACGACGACACACTTCTCGCCGGCCTTGGCGCATTGTCGCTCACCACAATCCACCAACCGCGCCAACTCTTTGGTCAACGGGCGACCGAGCTGCTCATCGAACGCATCGGGGGCCGCTCCGAACCAAAGCACGAATTCATCCAGCCCCGTCTTGTCACCCGCTCATCCACTGGGCCGGTGTTGGACTGAGCGAACATCGCTCTCCTAACTTCGCAGCCGAAACTCACAAGCAGGAACCATGACCGACTTCTTCACCGACGTGCCCTCACCCATCGTCTACGAGGGCCCCGACTCCGACAATCGACTGGCCTTCCGCTGGTACGACAAAGACCGAATCGTTCTCGGCAAGTCGATGCAAGATCAGCTGCGCATGGCGGTGTGTTACTGGCACAGTTTCGCCTGGGTCGGCTCCGACATCTTCGGCACAGGGACCTTCGACCGTCCGTGGTTCGATCCGTCGATGGATCCAATGGATGCCGCTCGACTGAAGATGGACGCTGCGTTCGAGTTCTTCGCCAAGCTCGGAACTCCGTACTTCAGCTTTCACGACCGCGACATTGCGCCCGAAAGCGCAACGTTCGCGGAGAGCTGCGCCAACCTCGATGTGATGGTCGACTATGCCGAGGCAAAGATGGCCGAAACCAGCGTCAAGCTCCTGTGGGGCACCGCACAGGCCTTCGTCAACCCACGGTTCGCCGCCGGCGCATCGACCAACCCAAACCCGGACGTCTTTGCGCACGCCGCCGCACAGGTAAAGCACTGCATGGATGCAACCCATCGCCTCGGCGGCCAGAACTACGTGCTGTGGGGAGGTCGTGAAGGCTACGAGACGTTGCTCAACACGAAAATGGCCCAAGAGTTCGATCAGCTCGGCCGTTTCCTCCACATGGTGGTCGACTACAAGAAGTCGATCGGGTTCGAGGGCACGATCCTCATCGAACCAAAACCCCAAGAGCCAACAAAACATCAGTACGACTACGACTCGGCAACCGTGTACGGCTTTTTGCAGCACTACGGCCTCGAGAACGAGATAAAGGTCAATATCGAGGTCAACCACGCAACACTTGGTGGCCACGATTTCAATCACGAAATCAAACAAGCGGTGACCAACGGCATCTTCGGTTCGGTCGACGCGAACCGTGGCGACGACCGTCTGGGATGGGATACCGATCAATTCCCCAACTCGGTCGAGCAGATGAGCCTCGGCGTGTACGAGATCTTGTTGGGCGGCGGATTCACGACCGGTGGTTTCATGTTCGATACAAAACTGCGGCGACAGAGCATGCACCCGAACGACCTCTTTCATGGCCACATCGGAGCAATGGACACCATGGCCAAGAGTCTCCTCGTCGCCGCTGCGCTCATAGAAGAAGGTGAACTCGCCTCGCTCGTCGAGGCCCGGTATTCCCAATGGGGCACCGATCGAGGCCAAAAGATTCTGGCTGGAGAGGTCGGTCTGGCCGACCTTCACGCCGAGGTGCTGGCGAACAACATCGACCCCACTCCCGTGAGTGGTCAACAAGAAATGATCGAGAACCTCATCAACCGCACGATCGAGCGAGTCCGTTAGCCACCCCGTCGTCCAAAGGAGACGCCACAATGTTCGAAGTCGATATCACCGCACTCGATGAGCAGATGGAACACATCATCGATGAATTGCTCACCGGTCCGGGAGCTGTTGTCATCCGCAATGCATTTGACGCCGATCAGGTCGCCGCCGCGCGAGATCTCATCATGAGCTACTCC
Organism: Verrucomicrobiales bacterium; assembly: GCA_047638715.1. GTDB lineage: Bacteria > Actinomycetota > Acidimicrobiia > Acidimicrobiales > SHLQ01 > SHLQ01. The sequence goes on along the minus strand of JBLIMK010000104.1, from coordinate 3,539 downwards.
GACGAAACAGACAAAGAGACACATTTTCAAGGGGCCAACGCCGACAAACTCCACCTTCAGCGTCGGGTGTGGAACCTCTTGGCGAAAGGTGAGATCTTCGAGTCGATGGTCCAGCACCCCGATGTCGTGCGGATCACATCAGCTTTCCTCGGCAACAAGTTCCATCTCGGGTCGATCGCTGCGAACCGTCTCTTGCCAGGCGGCCCTGGCCAAGAGCCACATATCGACTATCCGTATTGGGATCTCTACGAGCGCGAAGGCTTCCCGGCCCGCATCAATTCGAGCTATCCGCTCAACCTGCAGGTCACGATTCCACTCGATCCGTTCAACGACGTGTCGGGAGCGAGTGCGTTCCTCGCTGGGTCCCAAGGCACCCTGCTGTATCCCGAGAAGACCGACCGCGATCGTTTCCATGCTGAGTGCGATCGAATGTCGGGCAACCCGGGCGATGCGGTAATTTTCAACGGCATGGTTTGGCACTGCGCGATGCCGAATGAGAGCGACCACGATCGGACAGCGGTCCTGATCGAGTATTTGCCCAAGTTCGTGATCCCACTAGAGGACCAGCTGTCAGGGGTGCCCCAGTTCGTGATCGACCGAGGGACACCCTTGTTCCATCAGCTCGTCGGCATCGCCAGGCCCTACCCCAAGTTGTTCGACGAAGCAGCCGGAGAGAACACGATAGGCAGGGACTGAACTCCTTCGAGCGCCGTTCACTATTGTTGAGTTCGCCAGCTCACTCGAATTCGACCGGGTAGTACTGCCCCGGAGCTGGCTCCTAGGCGCTCAGATCTTTGAACAGCCGGTAGAGAGCCGTTTGGGTTTCGAACCCAATACCCGGTGCGTCTGGCGCGACCAGGTACCCGTCGTCCACAACACTGTGGTCGCCATAACCGGAGAAAACGCCAAAGACGTTCGGATAGGCCTCGCACATTCCCATGCCGAAGCCGAGTGCAACCGCGAGCGACATCAGATTTCCTCCATGTGGAACCACCGATGTTGTCGACCAACCGAAGTCGCCGAGCATGTCCAACGATCGAGCGCACGCCGATATCCCATAGCTCTGCGGTACGTCGATTTGTACCACGTCGGTCCCTGACCGGAAGCCGCCATGTCGCAACAGATTCCGCTGCTCTTCCAATGAGAACAGATTTTCGCCCGTCGCAACGGGCGCGCCATACGCCTCGACAAAGGCGGCTGTTGCTTCGTAATCGAGTGGGTGCACGGGCTCCTCGAACCAGCGGAGACCCAGGTCCGCGAATCCAGCAGCGAACTCGAGCGCCCGCTCGCGCGACATCGCGCCGTTCGCATCGACGGCGAGCTGCGATGGTTCGTCGAGTACCGCCAAGATGGCCTCGATTCGAGCTCGATCCTCGTCGAGGGGAAGTCCGGCCACCTTGCTTTTGACCATTGTGTAACCAGCGTCGAGGTGACTGCGGATCTCGTCCTGCAGCGTCGCGTGGGTTTCGTTGGGCGTGTACCAGCCGCCGCCGACGTAGCAGAACATCTTCTCGGGCGTAGTTCCGTCGCCGAACCGTTCGGCGATCAGTTGGTGCAATGGTTTGGCTTCGATCTTGGCCATGGCGTCCCACACGGCGACCTCGATCGTGCCGATCGCGACCGAACGTTCCATGTCGCCCCCGGCTTTTTCGCCAAACATCATCGCGTGGACGATCTTGTCGGGGTCGAAGTTGTCGTGCTCAGCATCGATCAGAGCGTCGGGCGGCTGTCGCAGAATTCGAGGGATGAAGCGATCGCGCATTTGTGCGCCACACGCATATCTACCGGTCGAGTTGAACGCGTACCCGATAACGGGCTTGCCATCGCGAACGACATCGGTCATCACCGCCACGATTGATGTCGTCATGTCGTCGAACGAGAAGGCTGCGTTGCGAATGGCAACATCGAGTTTGATCGACCGCTCGCGAATATCAAGGATGCGCATCGTCACCGCCATCCTCTACCCCGTCAGCAAGTGCTGCGTCATCGAAAATGCTCTCGAGTCCAGGCGGAGCGTCCGAGCTATTCGCGGCGGATAGGCCGAGCCGCTGTTCGGATTTCTTCCTCCGTTGCTCGAACCAAATACCACCTAACAAGATCGTCGCGGAGGAAATGACGGCAGCGATCAGGAGTGCTCGACCCGACTGTGGGTCGCCGTCGTTATTGGATGGCTGTGTCGCTGGTGGATCTTCAACGACCGCTTGCTCCTCGAGACCCACGCCTGCGTCAGCATCGCCGGTCGGTAACTCAGCTGCACTCGTGGGCTCAACAACCTCCCTCGCGCCAGGTGGGTCGAACGCAATAGCCGTGCCGAAAACGCTCGGGTCCCGAAACGAGGTGTCCGATACGTCTGCCGCCGACCAGTTCAGCTTGAGATCGCGGTCGCCGCCGCTCGACCCATTCGCCTGGACTTGAAGCCCGAAGTCTTCCCCACTCACGAGTTCGAATACGCCGACGAGGCCGACGGCGATCTCGAGACCCCAACCGTCGTGTGTTGAAAAGACGAATCCGGTGACATCGAAGCCAGACGCGCCGTTTCCCGACAGCGTGAGCAGCGTCGGGTCGGTGTTGCCGATATCGACGGCCGAAATGGTGATCTGACCAATGCCGGGGCCATACGTTGTCGCGAACTCGGTACCGGAGAAGTTGAGGTAGAGCTCGATCGAGTCTTCGTTCCAATAGTTGTCGCCGTGTTGTCCCGCGATGATCGTCGTATCGGTGATCGTGGCCGCGAAATACAGCGACTCGGCGTCGGCGGCGACCTGCCATTGCATCTCGCCGGTGGTTGACGGATCCAAAGATGGCTCAGGTCCGTCGTTCGTGATGATCACATCGATGTTGGCCCAGTCGGTGAGATCACCATCGACCTGCACGTTCGTAGAGAAGGGGATAACGACGACCTCGCCTGCAACCGGCTCGGGAGTTTGGGCGGCAGCGGCGCCAGCGATCATGAGGATGACGACAAGACCTCTCAGCAGCCTCGTGTGTTTTCGTCTAGGAATCACTTCCATCCTCCTCCCGATTTAAGGTAGTGCCGCGGCCCGATGACCGTCGGTGACGTTTTTGGTCGACGCGGAAAACGACACCCAGATAGATGCAGAGCGCAGAGAAGATCGCTATCACGGCGATGAGCCCGCCCGACAACGCCTGGTCGGGGGAATCGATCGAGATCCGGATCGAACCATCGTTGCGCGCCCCATCGGATGACCGGACCGAATAATCAATCGAATAGTTGCCCGATGGCAATGGCTTGCTCGCTTCGCCTCGAAGCCACACTCCATCGACCTCGATAGCAGCAACGTCGAACGTCGTGCCGTCGAGTTTTGTAATCGTGATGTCAGCGCCTTCGGCCAGCAACAGTGAGTCGAACTCAAACTCGATCTCGTCGAGAACCTCGAGCGAGGCGCCATCGCTCGGCGATGACGACAGAAGCCGGGCAGCGGCGCTCGCTGGTGAGCCGAGTGCCAAGACGAAAACCATCGTCAGCAGCAGCGGCAGAAGATGGCGGAGGTGGACGGGAATCGAACCCGCCGTACGGG
>JBLIMK010000103.1:0-11926 GCA_047638715.1 Verrucomicrobiales bacterium | reverse complement strand
GTGACGATCTCGATGTCGTCCTCTGTGAGACCGTGGGTAGCGAGGAAGCCGCCGAGGTAAGCGCGTGGCGTACCGCCGCCGGTCACGCCGACCTTCTTGCCCTTGATGCTCTGTGGATCGGTGGAAAGACCGCTGTCGACACGACCAATGATGCTGATCCAGTCGACGTAGGAAGCGTCGAGTGCATCGCTGTTGTATGGGGCGATGAGCTTGGTGAGCAAGCCACTAGCTCGCTGTGGTGGAACGCCAGTCGTTGCGTTTACGGCGCCGAATTCAGCCTGACCAGCTAAGAGACCAGCAGCGATATCTGCGCCGCCACCGAGAATCTGCACATCAACGTTGAGGCCTCGATCGGCCCAAAGTCCGAAGTCCTGCGCCAAGAACGCAGGCAGGTGAGCCATGTTGTTCACAGCGAGGTAACCCACGTCGGTGAAGACGATCTCTTCTTCCATCGCTTCGGTTGTCGCCGGAGCGTCATCCTCTTCTTCCATCGCTTCGGTTGTCGCCGGAGCGTCATCCTCTGGCGCTGCGGTTGTCGCCGGAGCGTCCGTTGCGTCGGTTGTTGCCGTTTCGCCATCCGAGCTACAAGCAGTTGCCAGAAGCGCGAGCGCGAACATTGCTAACAGAAGTCGCTTAAACATTCGTAATCCCCTCAATAGCGGTCCCTGTTGCGCAGATCTGCCCAACAGCCCACGACCGATAATGCACAATATATTATGCGCGGCCCACATGTCAGGTCGCGGGGAAAGAAATCTCGATCAGAGCATCAGGCGTTCTTCATACTCGACGCGAGACATGATCTCGGCCTCGCCATCGGTGATCAAGACCATGTCTTCGATTCGAACGCCACCGCCGCCCTTGACGTCGGGAACCCACACGAGCGGCTCGACGGCGAACACCATGTTCGGCTTGAACTCGATGCCCGTTGCGCCGGGCAGAGTCTCGCCAATGTAAGGAGGCTCGTTTGCTCCGATGCCGATTCCGTGGCCGATGAAGAGGCTGAACATATGCTCGGCCAGGCCGTAGTCGCCAACCTTGTTGATGATGGCTTCGGCGGCATCGATGTTCGTGTAGCCAGGGCGCATCTTCTCTACGCCGGCCATCAGGCCTTCATACACGGCGGTGTAGATCGTCTTTTGCTGCTTGGTCGGCTTGCCGATGACGGTCGTGCGGCCGATGTCGGCGAAGTAGCCATTCCACATGGCGCCAATGTCGATGAACGCAAGGTCGTGGTTGCGCATGAGCTTGTCGGTCGCAAGACGATGCGGTGGGGACATGTGCTCGCCGGATGCGACAAACGGGGTGATGACGTGGGCCATCTCGCCGCCGAGGTGGAACAGGGTCTGCATTGCGTCGCCGGCAACTTCGAGCTCGCGACGGCCGGCTCGAGTCGAATCGATCGCACGTTGAGTTACCGCGTCGCCGATTGCACATGACTCGTGCAGAATCTGAATTTCCACGTCGGATTTGATCAGACGGGCCGCCTGCATCACGACGTCGCCATCGATGAGTTCGACGTGGGGAAGGTGACGTCGGAGCGCGTCGATGAACGAGATGTTCGCCGCATCGACACCGAGCCGTCCGCTGTCGAGCTTCCGGTTCGCCAAGATCGGCTTCAGGATGTCGCTCACGAACCCGTCGACGAGTTCGGCCTGTTCCATGATTGGGATGGCGTGCGATTCGCCGATCCACGACATTCCCATACGCGCTTTGTCGAGCTCGCCGCCCGAGCACAACAACACCGGGTCGCCGTCCGGCTGAAGGAGAGCGCCGTTGAGTGACATTGTCTTGCCCGCGATGAGCTGAGCCCGAAGTGACGTGAGGTACCGGACGTTCTCGTCCTTCCAGACGAGGAGTCCATCGATATTCGCGGCGCGCATCTCTCGTTGTGCGTTCTCCACACGTTCGCGGCGCATCCTGGGGAGCTCGTACCGATCTTCCCAATCGACGGCGAACGGGCCCTTGGCGTATCCAGGCATGGCGATCTTCTTTCTATCCTCGGCGGATAATATATTGTGTACGATAGCCCGTCTGGGCCGTTCGTGTCGTTGGTTTGCGGCCAATAGAACAGACATATCGAGGAGATTCGAATGCCACTTTCGTCAAATGATGTCGCGCTCGTCACCGGAGCGTCCAGCGGTATTGGTGAGGCGACCGTAGTCGCTTTGCGCGAGCGCGGGGTAGTGGTTCATGCGGCTGCGCGTCGGATGGACCGCCTGGAGGAACTTGCCGAACGAACCGGTTGTATCCCGCATCAGCTCGACGTGCGAGACCGCGAAGCGGTCGCCGAGATCGGTGAGACGATTCCGGTCGACATCTTGGTGAACAACGCTGGGCTCGGCCGTGCGATCGGATCGATCTGGACTGCACCGATCGAAGACATCGAAATGACGATCGACACCAACGTCACGTCCGCCATTCATATGGTGCGCGCCGTGCTTCCCGGAATGGTCGGACGGGGCAAGGGCCATATCGTCAACATGAGCTCGGTGCTCGCCCTGTATCCGGCCCCAGCGGCACTGTACGGCGCGACAAAGGGTGCTATTCACAAGTTGAGTCAGGACTTGCGCTTGGAACTTCAGGGAACCGGAGTCCGCGTAACCGAGATCAACCCTGGTCGCGTCACGACCGAATTCTACAAAGTTGCTTACGACGACGAAGAAGCGCTGGCCAAGGCGACCGACACCCAGATCGAAGAGGTGACCGCCGCCGATGTGGCTGCGTCGATCATCCACGTCGTCGACGCGCCGTGGCGCGTCAACATCAGCCAGCTCGAGATCGTTCCAACCGAGCAGACCTACGGTGGATCACAATTCGTGCCATTCGCCGGCCGAGAATAAGGAGCCAAGTCGAATGTCAAAGCCAGTAGTGGTCGTCACCGATTACGTTTTTCCGAACCTTGAACCGACCGAACGGATCATGGCCGAACTTGGCGCTGAGCTACGAGTAGCGAAGTCGCGCGAGACAGAAGATGTCCTCGCTGTTTCTCGAGACGCCGACGGAATCATCAGCTGCTATTCCGACATGAATGCCGAGGTAATCGCACAGCTCGCAAACTGCAAGGTCATCGCCCGTACCGGAACCGGATACAACAACATCGATGTGGCGGCAGCCACGGCGGCCGGTATCTATGTCACGAACGTCCGGGCGTACTGCGATGACGAGGTGTCGGATCACGCAATGGCCCTTCTGCTCTCGCTCGCACGCAAGATTCCGTTTCTCAACAGCGAAGTTCATGACGGCCGTTGGGATGAGAGTTCGGCAAAGCCACTTCATCGAATCCGCGGCAAGGTGCTCGGGCTCGCAGGCTTCGGGAACATTCCTCGACAGGTCGCGGTGAAGGCCCAGGGGTTCGGAATCGAAGTTCTCGCATACGACCCCTATGTTGACGACGAAACCTATGCGTCGCTCGGTGTTCGCGGCGTTTCACTCGACGAATTGATCGAGCAGGCCGACTATTTTTCGGTCCATGCGCCACTCAACGACGAGACGCACAAGATGTTCAACGCCGATGTGTTTGGACGAATGAAGCCGGGCGCATTATTGGTCAACACCGCACGCGGCGAACTCGTCGATGTTGAAGCACTCGCTGACGCGCTCGACTCCGGACAGGTCGCCGGTGCCGGACTTGACGTGCTGCCGGACGAACCACCATCGTCAGACCTTCGACTCATCGGACGCGACAACGTCATCCTCACGCCACATGTTGGGTTCTACTCCGAGGACTCGGTCGTCGACCTTCAAACGCTCACCGCGCAACAAGTGGCGTCGGTGATTCGCGGCGAGGAACCACAGTTCGCAGTAAACAAGCCGGCGTAACGCGCCCGATCTAGTTAAACGGCGCCGGGGCCAGCGACGAAGGATCCGGTCCGCAGTTGATGGGTGACTCCATCGGCGGCGATCTCGTTGCCGCGGAGGTATGTCGCGATCATGCGCCCGCGCAACGTTCGGCCGCTGAATGGACTCCACCCGGCCTTTGAATGCAGGTCGGCATCGGCCACCGTCCACGAGCCCTTCGGATCCACGAGCACGAAGTCCGCATCGCTTCCAACGGCCAACGACCCCTTGCGCGGGTGCAGTCGGTAGCGCTGAGCCGGCGCTTCGCTATAGAGCCGGGCGACATCGCTGAGCTCGATCTTTCCATTGAGTGCGGCATCGATCAGGAAAGGGAACGTCGTGTCGAGGCCGGGAAGTCCGAACGGCGAGACCCAAATGTCGCCGGTCTTTTGATCTTTGGTCGACGGCGCGTGATCGGTCGAGAAGTGTGAGTAGACGCCCGAGCGGACGAGGTCCCACATCTCGGCCTCTTCGGCGTCGTTGCGTAGCCGGGCAGGTGGCGTGAACTTGCGTAGCGCTCCGTGATCGTGCACTTCGTCCTCGCGGAGACTGAAGTATTGCGGGCAGGCCTCGGCGGCCAAGTCTCCGCCTCGACGCTTCGCGTCGGCGACCACCGCAGCGACCGCAGGACTGCTCACGTGAGCGATCGTGGCATGAGCACCCGTGACCGCGACCAGCGATGCGGTTGCAGCCGTCGCCGCAATCTCGGCTTCCCGGTTACGCCACTCGATCAAGATCCCGTTGTCGCTTCGGCCGCTTTCTTTGAGCGCCTTCTCGGCAGCGGCCGTAATGCTCTCGTCTTCACAGTGGATGAGCGTCGATGCGCCTGCGTCGCTGATAGCGCGGAGGGCGCTGAGCATGTTTGACGAGTCGAGCCCCGGAACGCCGTGGGTCGTGCACGTGAAGATCTTAAAAAACGCCGCTCCCTCGCGCCAGAGCCCGGCGATGTGCTCCACGCGGTCAGGCCAGGTGTGAGCAGCGAGGGCGTAGTCGACATTGGCGCGACCAACGAGGTGCGACCGCTTCTCCAGAAGGTCACCAACCTCACGAATCGGGTGGCCGTGCGTGTGTTCGATGATCGTGGTCACGCCCCGAGAGGCCGCGGCTGCGGTCCCCGAAGGAAAGTCCTCCCGCGATGGGTCGCCGGGCTCCATGAGATGGACATGTGTGTCGACGCCTCCCGGAAAGACCAGGAGGTCGGTCGCATCGACCGTACGGTCTGCAGTCCCGAGATCGAGCCCGACCGCCTCGATACGGCCGTCGACGATCCGTAAGTCCGCGCGTTCGCTGCCGGAACCTCCTACAACGGTCCCGCCGAGAACCAGCGTGCTGAGCATCTTCGGATCAATTGTCATCGTGCGTCCATTCCTGTTTCACCAATCACCAAGACAAGCCAAACTATTGCGAGCATCGCCATTATCGCCAGCGTGATCGCCGCGGCGCCAAGTGACATCGATGCCGCGACGACACCGACGACGATCGGGCCAACCACGCGACCGAAATCGCCTAAGGCTGCCATGCCCGCGAGAAACTCCGATGTCGCGTCCGGTGGCGCGAGATCGCTCCCAAGGGTCAACATCGAGCCGGCGCTCATCCCGTTGCCGATGCCCACCAGCACTCCAGCGAGTACGACACCTGCAAGCGAATCGGAAAACCATGCCCAACCAAGCGCCGCTAAGCCAAGGCCGACCAACCCGAAAGCTGGCACCATTCCGAAGAGGCGACCGTATCTGTCCATGAGGAATCCGGAGACGGGAAATAGGATGAGATCTGCCCCGGCGCTCACTGCAACGAGCGCTCCGACAGCGGTTGCTGACAGCTCGAGATCTTCTCCGATGAGCGGCAAGACCGTTTGACGACCCTCTCGAATGCTGACGATGAGTAACGGTACGACGGCCGTCCGGGCGAGCAGCTTGCGATGCTTGCGGAGCGCTCGGAGGATACCGGGTCGATCGGGAGCGCGTCGGAAACCATCCCGAATCTCGGACGACTCGGCTGCGGTCCGAAGCAGGGCCATCAGTCCGACCGTTGTCATGGCTCCCGAAATCATGAAGGTGGCCGAGAAGCCGACCAAGTCGGCGAGGACTCCGCCGATCAGCGGTCCTAAGAAAAGCCCGAATCTTGTCGATCCGCCCACCGTGGCGAGGGCCCGGCCGCGCATGCCGTCTTCTACCCTGCGGGTAATCCATGTCTGGCTCGCGAGGCGCATACCGCCGATACCAGCACCGAAAATTGTGCGCAACACGATGAGCGCGATTGCCATGTTCGTCACACCGAGGAGCGCAGTCGACAAGCCGACCGCGCTCAACGTGCCGAGCATGACCTTGTTCTCGCCGAAGCGAGCAATGAGCGCGCCGATCGGCAGGCCGCCAAGCCCAGCGCCGATGCCCGTCGCGCCGAGTATCACGCCGATGAGGGCGACGGAAATGCCCTCCTCGGTGAGATACAGCGGAAGGACGGGGACGAGCATCCCCCACGCCAGCGTGCCAGAGAAAAATGGCAGATAGACGGGAAGGATCAGGCGCCGGAGAGGTCGCCCTTCATGGGTCAGGACTTACTTCGATCGCTCACCATGTCGAGAGCGACGTCGACGATCATGTCTTCTTGACCACCGACCATGCGTCGGGCGCCAAGTTCCATGAGGATGTCGCGAGTATCGAGATCGTACATTTCTGCGGCCTTCTCGGCGTGACGCAAGAAGCTCGAATAGACCCCCGCGTAACCGAGGCTCAAGGTCTCCTTGTCGACGCGCACCGGACGATCTTGCAGCGGACGAACGAGGTCTTCAGCAGCATCCATCAACAGGTTGACGTCGCATCCATGCTTCCAACCGAGGAGATTGGCACACGCGATAAATGGTTCTATGGGTGCATTACCTGCGCCTGCGCCCATTCCGGCGAGAGATGCGTCGACTCGGTAACAACCAGCCTCGACCGCAGCGATCGAGTTCGCTACCCCCAGCGTGAGGTTGTGATGTGCGTGAATACCGATCTGGGTCTCCGGCTGAAGAACTTCGCGATATGCCTGTATCCGGGCGGTCACATCGTTCATGAGGAGTCGGCCACCCGAGTCGGTGACGTACACGCAATGGGCGCCAGCCTTCTCCATGATGAGTGCCTGTTGGGCGAGGCTGGCAGGTTCGTTCATGTGGCTCATCATCAAAAACCCGGATACATCCATGCCGAGCTCGCGAGCCTTCGCGATGTGCTGAATAGAGATGTCAGCTTCGGTGCAGTGGGTGGCGACGCGCACGGACCTCACGCCGATGCTGTATGCACGTTCGAGGTCTTCGATGGTGCCGATGCCGGGAAGTAGCAGCGTTGTGAGCGTGCATGTCGTGAGGACCTCTGCGACCTCCTCGAGCCATTCCCAATCGGTGTGTGCTCCGAAGCCGTAGTTGAAGCTGGACCCCTTGAGGCCATCTCCATGTGCGACTTCAATGGCGTCGACACCCGCGGCGTCGACCGCCTTGGCGATCTCGCGAACGTGATCCAATCCGTACTGATGGCGGATTGCGTGCATGCCGTCGCGCAGTGTTACGTCCTGGACGTAGACCTTGACATCAGAATTCTCTGCCGCGTTGCTCATGCCGACACCCGCAATTCTGCGAGACGCTCGGCCGTTTTGATGGCGGCACTGGTCATGATGTCAAGATTTCCTGCGTATTCAGGGAGATAGTGAGCTGCGCCTGCGACCTCGAGGAACACCGAGATCTTCCATCCGCTGAACTTGCGGTCGAGATCGGGGATTCGAACTTCGGCGCCATCGTCGAGACGTTCGAACTGCACCTTCTGCTTGAGTCGATAGCCGGGGACGTAGCTGTTTACCGTCTCGACCATGGATTCGATCGACTGTTCGATCTCGTCAGGGTCGCCGGACTCCACAAGGGAGAACACCGTGTTCCGCATGATCATCGGCGGTTCGGCCGGATTGAGCACGATGATCGCTTTGCCCAACTGGGCGCCGCCCACCTGCTCGATGGCCTTCGACGTGGTCTCGGTGAACTCATCGATGTTGGCTCGGGTGCCGGGCCCAGCCGACTTGGAGGAGATCGACGAGACGATCTCGCCGTAGACGACCGGCGCGACCTTGTTGATCGCTGCGATGATCGGCACCGTCGCCTGGCCGCCACACGTCACCATGTTCAGATTCGGTGCGCCGAGGTGCTCTTCCAGGTTCACGGGTGGGACGACGTAGGGGCCGATTGCGGCAGGGGTTAGATCGAGGATCTGCTTGCCATGCTCGCGCAGAATCTTGTCGTGGTGGGCGTGAGCGCCAGCAGACGTGGCATCGAAGACGAGATCGACATCGGCAAATTCGTCCATGGCGACCAACCCGTCGATGCCGTCGCTGGTTGCGCCGACACCCATTCGCGCTGCTCGGGCGAGACCATCGGATTCAGCGTCAATACCGACCATTGCGATGACCTCGACAATCTCCGACGTTCGCATCGACTTGATCATGAGGTCGGTTCCGATATTTCCAGAACCAATGACTGCGCACTTCAATTTCGGGCTGCTCATAGCGGCCTTTCCGGATCCCGGGGAAGTAGAGCGACGCGACCAGCGTCGCCGTCGAGCATGCCGAGGACGGGACCCTCTTTAACGATCTCGGCGATTGGACAATTGATGACCGCTGGAACAGTCAACGATCGAGCGACCTCGAAAAGGTGCGCTGTTGGTGCTCCACCAATCGTGATGACACCAGCGGCGTCCCACAGAAGAGGGGAGTAGTTCTGCAACGGGTACTGCGTAACGATGATGTCTCGGGGGCGAACGTGGGACGTGTCCTTCGAGCTGTTGATCCATACGAGTCGGCCTGAACCAACACCGCCGACACTTGGCTCGCCTTCGTGAACCTCACCTTGCAACGCCACGACGCCGGCGAGCACAGGCTCCCAACGATCGAGACCGCGTCGCTTCGTTCCGTCTGCTGTCGCCATGAGATGGTCGGCAATGCCGAGCAGCTGTGCTGCGAGGCCTTCATCGATGCTGTTGAGATCGCGGAGCACGTCGATCGATTCGTTCGGACGATCGCTGCGCATGCGCCGCAACACCAGATCGGCGTGTGCTACCGCGTCGACTTCGGGCTCTCCCCAGGCCTGGGCTAAAAGTGTTGCTGCCATGGACCTTGCTTGGGCGTACGTTGCATCTCGATCGCCGGTGGGTGTGAATGGCACCGCCGCAAGATTTGGAGCGGCCGCACGCCAGCCGAGTACGAGTTCGTCGCCGAGAGCACCGGGGTACTCGTGTGCGAGCTTGACGAAATCGAGAGCGAACGGGTGGCCGAGTGCGGCCGGAATGATCATTGCCTCCTCGACCTCGTGCACTACCGAGTCCTGGACTTGCAGGAGGATTACCTCGCCGTCGACGACAGCCCACTCGATCAGGTTGTGGCCGAGTTCGGACTGGACCCTCAAGGCCAGTTCACCAATGGTGCGCACCATTGACTCGCCTAGGAGCTCTATTGCTTCGGCACCCTTGAGAACACCGTCTTCGAGCACCGCTCGGGTGCCAGCAATCCAGCCGGCCATGAGATCGGCTGGCGATCCCTTGACGGCATCGATCTTCACCGCGCCAGCGGCGTCGACGATTGCGGCGCCGCCAAACTCGGGCTTAATCTCGGGCTGCACCAGGATTCCCATCGCTGCGCTTCCAGGCTCGAGTTCCGCCTCTTCGAAGCGTTCGAGCACCTCGATCGAAAAGCACGTTGCCCACACGCTCTTCGTTGCTTGCCCAATCTCGCTGGGCTGGATTTCGGGCACCGAGGTGAACGCCCCAGACCACTCGCCAGAACCCTCGAGAACACTCGATGATCGCACGATCAACGGCGGTTCGAGTGCTTCGGCATGTGTATTGATCTCGGCGACCAGATCGTCGTCGAGTTGATGACCAATAATGGCCATGCGGGCCCCGCCCGTGCCGCGAGGTTCGAGAACCTCAACGGCACGATCGAGAGCAGCTTGCGAGCAGTGCGGTGCGATGACAAAGCCATCGAGCACCGGGAAGCCCGCAGCTTTCGCACGGGCAATTCCGGCACCCTTGGCACCACTCACATTGATGTCCAACGCCTCTGGATCGTCCAGGGCGCGGACACGTTTGTTGTCGACGGTCATCAGTCGGTAACGATGATTTCGTGGCTCTTGAACGTCGAGAGCATTTCGTGACCGGTCTCGGTGACGACAAGCATTTCCTCAAGACGGACACCGAAGTCGTGCATCTTGCCATGCTGTGTTTCGAGCGCGAAGACCATGCCTTCCTTGATCTCCTGCGGATGATCAAGTGACCAGATACGAGAGATGACAGGCTGGTCGTACTGCGCCAAGCCGAGGCCGTGGCCCCAGAGGTTCGCGGCCGCTTCGTCTTCTTCTTCGTAGCCCCAGATCTCCTTGGCCGAAGGCCACACCTGAGCAATGTCGGCAGTCGTAACGCCAGGCTTCACCAAGTCGATCGAGTCCCAGAGCCACTTCGACGCAAGGTCGTAGTATTGCTGGTGTTCTGCGGTTGGTTTTCCGCCGACGCAGTAGGTGCGATAGACGCACGACTTGAACCCGTTCCACGTGAGCGCCGCAAGGTCGATGATGACCATGTCGCCGGGGCGGATGATTCGGTCGCCGTGGTTTCGCCAGTTTGGCCACGCGTTCGGTCCGGACGAAACAATGACGTCCTCAACGTTCTCCATGCCGGGGAAGTTGTAGAGGTATTCCATCGTGAAGGCGGTGACCTCGTTTTCGGTCACGCCAGGCTTGATCCACTGCGAGATGTTGTAGTGCGTCACATCGCAGATCGATCCGACCATTCGCATGGCCTTCTGTTCGTTCGGGCTCTTGATGGATCGTGCTTCCATCATTGGCGTCATGCCATCGACCCAGTTGATGCCACGCTGTTCGAAAGCGCGGATCATGTTGATATCCATGAAGTCCACGCCGAGAGGCATGTCCTTCACACCGGCGTCTTCGAGGTCACCGACGAGAGCGTCGGCGAACTTGGCGACCTGGCTATCGGAGGCTGGACCAGCAGCACCCTTGATCCACGCGTAGGAGTAACGAACGTTCTCCTTTGGAATCCAGGGCGAGTGTTCGCGGATGTGGTAGCCGATGTCGCCCTGTTCGTACAGGATTGGCTCCTTGCCCTTAGTGAGAACGGCGTACCGAAGTCCTGGCTTCAGCTGGTTCCAGCCAGGGGTCATCGTGGAGGTGACGTAACGAATGTTCTCGTCGTACATGAGGAGCATGGCGCCAAGGCCGTTGCGCTCCATAGCCTCGCGTGCTCGTCTGAGTCGCCATTCCCGGACTTCAGTCCAGTTGATGCCTTCTCGCCAGTCGGTGGACAGAACGCCGAATGCTTCCTTCACGGTTGCTCCCCTTGCTTTTCGTTTATGGGCTTGATGTTTGGTTTGCTCTTGACTTACTAACTTACTTACCTAGCTGCGGTCGGATGACCGATTTTTCTTGATGTTGAATTGCTTGTCGTCCGATAGTCGGGTATGACGAACACCGACATCTCGATCTTTGACTGGTATCATTCGTGACGCATGACCGACGTGACCCCTTCGCCCGACCCGTTCGCAGGACTTCAACCCACGACCTCTGGTCGAGGCCAGACGGCGCACGTCTATGTTCGCGAGACTATCCGCCTCGCCATTCTTAATGGACAACTGGCCGGCGGAACACGTCTTGTTCAGTCGGATCTTGCAGCGCAGCTCGAGGTTAGTACGACGCCAGTGCGCGAAGCGCTTCGCGATCTCGCCTCTGAGGGTCTGATCCGGATCGATCCTCATCATGGTGGTGTCGTCACCGAACTCGATGAAGCTGATCTTCGCGAGGTGTACCAGATCCGTCAGCGCATCGAACCCTTTGCGCTCGAGGTCTCCATGCCGAACATCACCGACGAGATCCTCGACAGGTGCCAAGAGCTGCATGCGGCCATGAGTGCGGCGCCGCACTCCGCTGCGTGGGTGCAATTGAACCGCGACTTCCACATGACGATCTATGAGGCGTCGAACCAGCATCGTCTCGTCGCGATGGTTCGCTCGCTGCAAGATGCTTCGGTTATGGCGGTCAGCGCAAGAATTTCGGGTTTTTCCGGTG
>JBLIMK010000102.1:0-12449 GCA_047638715.1 Verrucomicrobiales bacterium | reverse complement strand
TCGACGCTGGCTGCGGAACGGGCAAGGTCGGCGCTGCGCTTGCTGCTCGAGGATTTCACGATGTCGTGGGCGTCGACTTGTCTGCGCAATCGCTCGACGTCGCAGCGGCAAGTTCGAACTACCGGGCCGTCACTGAGGTCGACCTTGGATCGCTGCCCACTCCATTGCTCGACGCGAGCTTCTCGGCACTGATCTGCGTCGGGGTCATGACCTACTTCCGTGACGTGGAGTCGATCTGTCGCGAGTTCTGTCGCATCATCGAACCGTCCGGCATCATCGTCCTCACCCAGCGCACCGACCTCTTCGAATCGCGGAATACTCAAAGCGCCTTCGATACGCTCGAACAAGACGGGACATGGAAAATAGTCGAGGTCACGCCAGAGCGGCCATATCTGCCCCAGCACCCCGAATACGAAGGTATTGAGGTTCGCTACGGAGTCTTCGAGCGCTCATAGGCCGGGCATCAGCGGGCGATGAAAGGCCGACGCACCGGACAGATACCCTGCTCAGGATGCGAATTCGACTCTTTCTTGTCGTGGTGTTCATCGGCCTTGGTGCCGTATTCGTCGGCCCACTCGGCGCACACACCGAGGTCTTCGAACGCGCCCCAGAGATGGGCCAGGTAGTCGGCGGGACGGTCGACCATGTCGACATCTCCTTTTGGACCGCAGTAGGCCGACCCCAAATGGCCATCGTGGACCCCGACGGCCGCGCCGTCGCAATTGGCCCAGTCACGCTCGAACCGGGCGGCCGCATCGTCAGCGTGGAGTTTCCACCGCTCACGGTCGAGGGTCAGTACGTTGTCACACACTCCGAATCCGACCCGGTCGACGGCGACTTGCAGACGACGGAATTCTCCTTCACCTTTGACGCGGATAGCAACAACGAGGTCGGCTCACTGATCGTGCGAAACGACGGGCCGAACTGGGTCTTGTTAGGGATCATCGTGGGCGTCGTGCTGATTCTCGTCGGCTTCTTTTGGCCGGGACGATCGTCGACGCCGAGCAAGAAGAGTTAACGCCTCCATGGCTGGAGCCGAGGAGGGGTTCAGCCCCAGCCACGGAATGACGTTCGGTTCTCAGTGTGGCAGCTGGCACACCGCAGGACGCGCATACCGTCCGGAGTGCTAACAAGGCCAAGTAAATGGGGGAGTTTTGGACAGGAGCGAACGTGTCGAAAGATGAAACACCACCGGTGGCACTCACCATTGCCGGTACCGATAGCGGTGGAAATGCTGGATTGGCGGCCGATCTCAAGACCTTTGCAGCACATCGAGTGCACGGTGTCTTCGCCGTCACGGTGGTCACTGCGCAGAACACGACCGGCATCGTGTCAGCGGTACCGATGGAACGGTCGCTCATCGAGGCGCAGATCGACGCGACGCTCGATGACTTCATCATTGGCGCTACTAAGACCGGACTTTTGTTCTCACCCCAAGCGGTCGCTTCAGTAGCAGAAAGAGCCGATCGGCTCGGGCCTTTGGTCGTCGACCCTGTCCTGGTCACGTCGCAAGGAAAGCCGATGTTGTCGCCGGAGATGGCCAGCAGATACATCGAACAACTCTTTCCGCACGCTGTCGTCATCACTCCAAACGTCGCGGAAGCTGCGCTGCTCACCGGTGTCACCGTCGATGATCGTGTCTCGGCCGCACGGGCGGCCGAGGCGCTTCTGTCATTCGGGCCCAAGGCGGTAGTCGTTACCGGGCTCTTGGAGCCATCACACGCTGTGGATGTGGTCGCAACCGAGAGCGGTACGAAGACGATGGAGCATGAGCGCGTCGACACGATCAACGTCTTGGGTACGGGGTGCAGCCTCGCCGCCGCGGTTACCGCGCGTCTCTGTCGAGAAGAATCCGTAGAGCAAGCCATCGCTGGAGCCGCCGAATTTGTTCTCGAGGGCTTGCGCTCGGGATCGCGTTGGCGCCTCGGCGAAGGCCGCGGACCAATCGACCATTTCGTGTCACCAGACAGAGAGGCTTGAACATGTCCGACACGACCGCCACGCTCGTGCTGCTCGTCCTCATGCTGGTGGGCCTTATAGGCACGCTCCTCCCGGTTCTTCCGGGAATCTTGCTGATGTGGGGGTCTGCGGTCGCCTACGGGTTCTTTGTTGGATTCAGCCCAATCGGCATCGCAGTGATCGTGATCGTGACGGCACTGAGTGCGGCGGCGGTCGTGCTCGCCGTCATGGTGCCGAAGCGGGCAGCCGCCGATGCCGGCGCTTCATGGAAATCTCAGCTGGCTGCTGCGCTCGGCGCTGTTGTCGGGTTCTTCGTCATACCCATTGTTGGGATCCTGGTCGGAGCGATCGTGGGCATCGGTCTTGCCGAGTACTACGAGAAACGCGATTGGGAGTTGACCAAAACGTCCACAATTGCCGTCGCGAAAGGTTTCGGAATCAGCGCGATCGTGCAGTTCGGCATCGGCTTCTTCATCCTCGTGTTGTGGTTGGCGTGGGCCGCCGTAGTCCTCTTCTGACGCTGCACGCGGAAAGACCGCTCCGCTCGGAGGGTCAGCGAGGTCGAAGGACAGCGATCTGTCGACCTTCGACTACGAGGGCGCCCGTCGAATCCCACAGACGCACATCCTCGATAACGGTGCCTCCCCGAACGTTCGATGTTGAGACCTCGCATCGAATCCATCCCGGCGCTGCGGGAGCACATATATGCACCGTGAGTTCGATCGTTGGGACCCAGCCCGTGTCCGGCGCGGCCGCGAGCACCGCAGGCGGGAATGCATCGGCGAAGAGAAGTAGGCCGAGCGCATCGTTGGCCCGGCCATTGCGGAATCGAACCCATCCATCCACCGCAGCTGTCGACATCGACTGATCGATCACGTCATCGATGGAACTAGCGAGGCGGATCTCGAGCGTGTCGACCAAGGTCATGTTCAGGCCTTGGTTCTGTGCCGAACGGACCGGACAGTCCTCAGGAGGCGGAATGGCCTTCGGCGGCCTCTGCAGCAAGACAGCCGGCGCTGGGTAGTCCGCGAACACGCCAACGGCCCGCGCCCGGACCTTGCCGTCCTGCTCGAGAGTCGCATCGGCGTATGTGGCTGACCGGCCCACCCGGCGAATCTCGGTGGTGATCGAACATGTTTCATCGCCGATGGTCGGACGGTAATAGTGGATCGTCATCGATTTCGGCGCAGCGCACTGCGTGTGATCGAGCAGACCTCGCAACATCAGCGCACCGGTGTAGCCGCCATTCGGTACGGGTCCGATCGACCAATCGGTGGTCATATGTCCGGTCCAATGGACCTCGTCTGTCTGAGAGTCGTCCGCACGCGTCAGCGCAGTCGCAGCGTCGAAATCGGTCATGTTCAGAGCGTCTCCAAGTATGTGGGAAGTCGACTGGTCGCTCGGTCGATCGCCCCGCTCAGGACTGCACCCAGTGCCGGGACCCAGAGACCGCCGTCGTATGCGAGCGACAGAGTGACCTTGGAGGAAGCGCCAGCCTCGCTCACTGCGGCTTCCATAATCCAGTCCGCGTGATGGCGTTCGTCGATCTCGCGCCGGACGAAGCGAACCGATTTTTTCGTGGCTGCAGTATCGAGATGGGATTGGACGAAACGTAGTTGTTTCGACCGAGCCAGCGGACCGATCTGTGCACGAAGCGTCGTTGACCATGCAGGGCCACGATCATCGACGTGGGATTCGGTTGTCACCGCGCTTGTCACCAGGTCGTTCCACAACGGGTAGGTCGAGAGGTCGGCGAGAACAGCGATCACAGCTGCGGAATCTGCTTCCACGACAAGGTCGGTGCTGTGCTTCACCCAACTAGTCTGCCGCCACCTACGCTCGGTGTGTGCGCTCCACAACCCACCAAATCTCTGCGGGTCCGCTGCAGACCATCGATCTTGTCGCACTCGGTGCAGCAACGGGGTCGCTTTGGCGATCGGGTGATGTGGAGCTCGTCGGCCTCGGACAGATCGAGACGCTCGACATCGACCTCGAAACCAACACCGGATCGATCCAGGCGAGCCTCGCAGCGCTGATCGGCGAGGATGACCTCCAGCTGCCTGGAACGGGTCCGGTGGGGTTCACCGCGTTGCCGTTCGATCGGTCCATAACGGGCCAGCTCTTCGTGCCCGCCATAGTCATCGGGCGATTTGAGGACGTTCGTTTTGTCACGACGATGAACGGCGAAACACTCGAGTACGTCGAGGCGCTCGTCGAGCAGGTTCTCGACCGACCGGATCCGGCATCGCCGACCGAGATCGAGCTTCATCTCGATCGATCTGCGGAGTCGTGGCGCGACGATGTTGTGGGTCGGGCACGGGCACATATCGGAAACACGTCGCTGCGCAAAGCGGTGTTTGCTCGATCTCTGACATTGCGAGCGAACGACGATTTTCCAATAGCGCCAATAGTCCGGGATCTTGCGGAACGATTCGACACGGCCCTGTTGTTCGTTATCGATGGTTTCATCGGCGCCTCTCCCGAGCTGCTCATCAGTCGACGGGGGCGGATCGTTCGGGCGCACCCCCTCGCAGGAACTGCAGCGCGAGATCGCGACCCCGAACGCGATGTTGCTCAGGTCGAGGGTCTGTTGTCTTCGTCGAAGGATCGAATCGAGCATCGGATCACAATCGATTGGCTGCTCGAGGAACTGTTGCCGTTCTGTTCCTACGTCGACGCCGAACCCGAACCGTCCATCCTGACGTTGTCGAACGTGCACCACCTCGGAACGATCGTCGAGGGCATGCTCTCGGAACCGGCGGCTCCCGTGCTCAACTTGGTCGCAGCGGTGCACCCGACCCCTGCGGTCGGAGGCGATCCGCAAGCCGATGCCCTCGCTCTGATCGATGAGCTCGAAGGGTTCGATCGCGGGCGATACGGCGGGCCTGCTGGATGGGTAGATGCAGCGGGCAATGGAGAGTTCGCGGTCTCGGTTCGAACAGCGCAAATCGACGGCTCCACGGCGACGATCGCAGCTGGGGTTGGTGTCGTTGCGCAGAGCGACCCCCAAGCTGAACTCGAGGAGACGCAGGCGAAGTTTCGCGCCATGCTCGGAACGTTTCTCGCTCTGTGAGAGTGGAACTATCCGTGAACCGATGGCGGAGATGCCGGGCTAGCCACCAACCAGGCTTCGTGACTCCCGTTCGCTCGCCAGGTCTCGCTGTGATGAATAGTTTTGAGGTCGGGCACCAGGGTGGGAAGCTCATTAGGTTCGAGCAGGAATCGTGACGACGGGCGGTCGTGTCGCTCCAAATTCGTCGTTGTCGCCACAGCAACGACGAGCAACCCGCCTTTGCTGAGCGTGTGGCCGAGACGGGGCAGAAGGCCGCGGTCGAGATAGTGCACGCAGGTGATGGCATCCCAGGGGCCGTTCGGGACCGGCTCCGAGGTCAGATCGCTCACGACGGTCTCGATACGTCCCCCGGTCTCTAGTACCCGTGCTTGAACTGTGGCGATCGCCTCCGACGAAACGTCGACCAGGGTGACGGTGGCTCCTAGAGCAGCAAGAAATAGTCCAGCGTCGCCCCACCCACACGCGACGTCAAGGGCACGCGCTCCAGGGTGGAGAGATGCGAGCTGCGATGCCACAATTTCGGGCGGCGTTATCGAATTTGGAGCTACAGCATTGGAGTACCGGTCGTTCCAACGGTCCGCATCAGAGACCGTCACGGGGCCGCGATCGGGTTCAGATCTCTCGTCATTTATGCAGGATAGGGGTCGGAGACTTCGCCTCGAGTGCTCGCCCGCCGTTCGCCGTTTGGTGCACTTCGGCAATTTCGCGGTAACTTGCGTGAGGTACGTGACGAGTCGTTCGACGAACGACGGCTCGAATTCAGGAGATTTGCACAATGGGAATACTAGACAAAATCAAGAGCATGATGAACAAGGCTGACGATCTTGCCGATCAGGCCGCAGACGTGGCCGAAAAAGTTCCAGGCGGCGAGGCCGTTGCCGAAAAGATCGAGGAAGTGGCCGAGAAGGTTGAAGAGCTCGCCGAGAAAATTCCTGGCGACGCCGACGACGCCTAACCCTTTCTAGCGATTTCGAGAAGAGTCCGGGCGTCCGCTCGGGCCTTTTTCGCGTACTGGCCCAGGCGGCCTCGCGGTAGCCGCGACGGCGGCCGCTGGGTCGTACAGCTCATACGCAAGCGCGTCTTTTTCGTCGATTGACGGTTAATGGAGTCTTTCGGAGGAACGTCGTTGGTTGCCACCATCGTGCGCCCAACGCTGCCCGAGTTGCCTCCAGAGATCCGATCGAAGCGCATTGGGTCGGTCGAAAAGTCTTCTCCGCCCCTCGCTATGCCTTTCGCGGTACCGATCCCCCCGCCGGTCGAGCAGGTCGTGGCAACACCAGTTCCGCGCGTACCGAGCGCGAAAGCGAACCGAAGGCGCGACAAGCCCGTCAAGAAGCTCGGGCCGGTCCAAAAGAAGCGCGGGATGTCGAGAGGGATCAAACGCGCGCTCGTCGGCGTCATCGCCATCGGCGCGACCGCCTCGACCGGCGGATACGTGTACCTCAACGTTGTAGAAGGAAACACCCTCGTTACGAGCTTGCAAGAAGGTCAGTGCGTGGCCCAGTTCTTTGGCGAGAGTGACCAAGAGTTCGAGGAGATCTTCGACGTGAAGACCACCGAGTGCATCAACCCACATGCCTACGAGGTCTATGCCGCAGCAGCGACGGTGTACCCGGTGTCGGACTACCCGGGCGTCGAAGAAACATTTCGTCTTGGCCAAGCATTTTGTATGTCCGAATACGACCGATTCGTCGGTGGCGTGCACGCCACGTCACCGTGGGATGTGTGGACGTTCGTTCCCACATCGCAGCGCTGGGCGCAGAGCGATCGCGTTGTGCAGTGCCTCGTCGGCGATTTCAACCAGAC
Organism: Verrucomicrobiales bacterium; assembly: GCA_047638715.1. Lineage (GTDB taxonomy): Bacteria > Actinomycetota > Acidimicrobiia > Acidimicrobiales > SHLQ01 > SHLQ01. The sequence continues at coordinate 5,611 of JBLIMK010000102.1, read as the reverse complement.
GAGTTTGACGGTCGGGACGCTCCACGGCGCGGGTCGCTAGACCAAAGAGCCTGGGTTACGTCAAGAAGTCGTGTAGTTCGTGCAGGGATGAAACGGCTGTGACGCCACGGAGCTTGGGAAGGCTCCCGCTCGACTCGAGAGCGAAGACCTGCATACCCGCTGCGACGGCTCCAATTACGCCTGGTTCGCTGTCCTCTACGACGGCACAGTTCTGCGGTGCATGGCCAAGGATCCGGGCGGCTTCGATGAAGACCGCAGGGTCAGGTTTCCATGCGCCGACGTCGTACGCGCTCACGAGATGCTGCGGCTGAAAGAAGCGATCGAGCCCGGTTACACCGAGGCACAGCTCCAACTTGACGACGGGTGCGTTCGATGCGACGGCCATTGGGAGGTCGATCGCGGTGAGAAGATCGGTAGCTCCGTCAATTTCCGTCAGGTGATCTCGGATGGCCTGTTCTTGGCGGGAACGGAACTGGTCGAGGAAATCGATCGGCAATCGTGAACCGCGGCTGCGCTCGATCTCGGCCAGCACGAGCCGTATGTCCGCACCGACGAAGCGTCCGACATTCTCAGGGTCGATGTCGGCTCCGGCTTCGATAGCCATCGTGGCCAGCAGATCGAGTGTGATCGTCTCGCTGTCGACCAACGTCCCGTCGTGATCAAAGATGACTGCCTCGACCTGCATCATCGCAGGAATGTAGTCGCTGTAGCTTCGCCGAGCGCAACGGGCCCGGGCCCGCGCATCCTCATAGAGGCGTTGAAGATGCCGATGCGTACACAGTGCGTCTCGATCCGATGAGTATTTCTGAAACCGGCGGTGGATCCGCGTGAGGTGGGCGCCCCGGATCGCCTACTGGGCCGGACTTTTCGCGATCGTTCTCGTCTTTGGCTCGGTGCATTCCACGTTGTGGGCAGATGTGCCCTACGAATTCGTTGGGTCGTTTCGATTCACGTGGTCGCTCGTCCTTCTCGCAGCACTTATTCCCTCGACCTACGCAATGGGCCTTCCCGAGCAAACCCGGACGCGATCTGGGGTGATCATGGCGAGTCTCGCCGCGTGCACCTTGGCGGTAATGGTCGTGTCCCTGGCTCAATTGGCTCTCGGCTCACAGCTGCTGCCACGGTCGATGCTCGGACTTCTCTTGCTCCTCAGCCCGCCCTGGACGCTCCTGTGTTGGAACGCTGTGGCCGATTTCGCGGAGCGCGATGGCGAGCGGACGCGACTCTTCCTCATCGCCGAAAAAGTCGAGGAGTTCGGGTCCATCAGCTTCGACCTCGAATATTCGGCCGAAAAGCCAGCGCGGCTAATGGGAATGATCACGCCTGACGAGCTCAGCGAGGGCGGACCAGATCTGCTCCGACAAGCGATCGACGGGAAAGGCGTGACCCTGCTCGTTCTGGACTCGGCAGCCCAAGCGAACGCAGAGATCGTGCGCAGCGTGGCGACCCTCCACAGCGAAGGAATTCGCGTCCGGACGCTTTCTCTCTTTTATGAAGAATGGATCGGGAAACTTCCTGTTTCGGAACTCGAACGTGTAAGTCTCCTGTTCGATATCGGCGAATTGCACCGCATGCAATACGTCCGCGTTCGTCGAATCGTCGATATTGCGTGCTCGGCCCTCGGTGCGATCGGGCTGGTCGTCCTGCTGCCGGTGGTGCTCCTCGGAAATGTGGTGGGGAACCGGGGTCAACTCTTCTTTCGCCAGCAGCGCGTCGGAAAAGATGGCGACGTATTCGAAATGTTGAAGCTTCGTACGATGAACGCGACAGGTGAATCGAGCGAATGGACCCGAGACGGTGACGCTCGGATCACGCCGTTCGGCAATCTCCTGCGACGGACTCATCTCGATGAACTTCCGCAGGTATTGAATATCTTGCGCGGTGAACTGTCGATCGTTGGACCGCGACCAGAACAGGTTGGGTACGTCGAGGAGCTTCGCAAGAAGATTCCGTTCTACGACGCGCGCCATACGGTGCGGCCCGGGCTGACCGGGTGGGCACAAGTGAAGTTTGGTTACGCCAGTGACGAGGGTGATGCGCTCGAGAAGCTGCAGTACGACATGTACTACCTGCGCCGACAGGGCATTCGTCTCGACCTTTCGGTGATCGTGCGAACGGCGAGAGCGGTTCTCCTCCAACAGGGCAGGTAATCAGCCGGGTTACTCGTCGATGTCGATTCGACGTAGGACCCGAACGTTGTGTCCAAAGTTGGACAACTCGCCGAGCGTTTCGATGATCTCGTAGCCGGGGAAGTGCGTCACGGGGTTCGTGAAGTCATCGATCCACACGAACGAATCGATGTTCTGCCGTTCGAATACCCGGGCGAGTTCGAGTTGATCATCGGGCAACTCCGCACTGAGCCACCTTCGGCCGATCGCCATCGATCCGAATTCGCGGGCGACGATTGGGCTTCGCCAAACCACTACATCGTCGGGATCGGTGAGTGTCGCGATCGACGCACGATCCTCGGCCGAGTTGTTGATCCGGGTGATGGCCCAGCCTGCGCCGTAGAGCGAGATCACGATGCTGGCTGCCGTGAACACGGTCAGGAGTTGTTTGTGCTCTCGGCGCAGGAGACCAACAGCCGTCACCGTGAGGACGAGGCCGGTCAGGAGGGCATAACGGGCGCCCCACTGAAATGAGTCTCCGCCCGGGAATTGGCTCAACAAGACAAATGGCAGCGGAGCGAGGCCAAGCGCGAGGGGAATCCAGGTACGTGTTCGTACCGCCGCAACCGTGCCGACGATCGTCAGCGGTGCCGCCACGATAAGGCTCGGCACCGGGGTCAGGTCGGAGAGGTAGACGACCAATGCGATCGCGAAGAGTCCAATGAGCAGCAATCGGGAGTAGCGGGGTCGGCGGCCCGCCATCATGTCGAGCGTGAACCACACGACCCCCGCGCCGAAGAGCATGCCGAGCACGGTCTGGATTGGGTTTGTTCCATTGAGCAGGTTGACGGTCGAGGTGAGGGCGCTCCCGAGCTGATCAGATGACGTTCCCGAGCCTCCGCTCGACGCGGTGGACGCGGTGCGCTGGAAGCGAATCGGTCCGCCGAGGACGATGTATTCGACGATGGTGTGCAGAGCGAGGGGGACGATCATCGCTGCCGCCATTGCGAGACCTCGCGAAACAGAGGTGCGGACGTTTCGTCGAGAGGCGCTGACAGCAACGAGCACCAGTCCTGCGACGAACCCGTAGACGAGTGCCTCTTGACGCATGGTCGCTCCGAGGCCGTACATGAGTCCAGCGAGCGCCGATACGCGGAGGGGCATGCGGTCATGGAGCGCATCGTGGACTGCGACGACGGCGACCGCGGTCATACCAAGGCCGAGCGAGTGCTCCCAGAGATCCAAGGCGTACACCACCACGGGTGATGCGAGCCCGACGAGCCAGAAACTCCATCGACCCGTGCTCGTCGTGTCGATGCGTCGCTCGAGCGCCGCCGCGGCAAGCGCGCACAGAAGACCTCCGAGCATCGGGATCAGTGCAGCCAGGCGTGCTCCTCCAACGGCGTAGAGAGGCCGCATTGGGTAGATCATCGTCAGCGAGGTTGTGTTCACCCACTTGCCGTTGGGCGTCAGCGTTGTTTTGTCGAGCGGGTAGAACTGTCCAGTGGGGTCCGCGTCCTCGAACCAGTAACCCATGTCGACGTTCCAGTCGCCTCTCTGCGACATCGCTTCCAGACTTGCGGCCTTCCCGCCGACATCGGTGAGGAGGTGGGCGCCCGGGTTCGCGAGCAGATTCAGCAAGCCATAGATCGCAATCAGCGCCATTGCCATCGCGATGGTCGTGCGCCGCGCTGGCTGCTCGACGAGAGGTTCAGGGCGCGTCGAAGCATCGACCTGAGGTGAGTCGAGAAGTGTCACACGTACCAATCGGCACATTCCCGATTCGGTGTAGCCCTCCCGTTCAGCCCGAAGAGGACGATCGGGTTGGGTTAGCTGCGCATCTTTATGGCTTCTGGATCCCAGAGGGGTTCGCTGCGCATTGTTGCATCGCGCAACACCCCGAGGATTTCGATCTGCCAGCCATCGGTGCGATCGACGTGTTCGCTCGGCACGTAGCCCATCGCGACGGAGACTTCGCTGTGATGGGCGTAGCCGCCGGAGGTAACCCAGCCGACGACTTCACCATCGAGCCAGACCGGCTCGTCGCCGATCACGTCGGCTTCGCCCGGTCCATCGGGCACGTCGACCGTCCACGTGCACAACTGGCGTGCCGGGCCATTCTCGGCGACTGATACGAGTGCGTCGCGGCCGATGAAGTCTTTCTTCATGTTGACGAACCGGCCAAGGTTCGCTTCGAACGGATCGTAGATCGGACGGTATTCGCGGGCCCAGGAACCGAAGCTCTTCTCGAGACGAAGCGAGTCGAGCGTTTTGGAGCCGAACAATTCGATACCGAGGTCGGCGCCCGCTTCCAGGAGCTGCTCGAACACGTAACGCTGATAACTCGCCGGCATCCAGAACTCATAACCGAGATCGCCCGAGAAGGTGACACGACCGCAGTACACGCGGGCCCAACCAAGATCGATCTCCTTGAACGCCATGAACTTGAACGCCTCGGCCGAGACATCGTCATCGGTCAGGCGCTCGAGGAGCTCGCGGCTCTTCGGACCAGCGATCGACAGACCGCACATCTCGTAGCCGAGCGTGCGATACATGACCGAACCATCCGTGGGCAGGATCGACTCGAAGTAGCGCTGGTAGTAGCGGGTAGCGATGCCCGAGCCGAACATCATGAACGACTCGCAATCGGCGCTCGTGTTGCCGGTCGCGCCGCCGGTGAATGTGCTGAGCGGACCTTCCGGCTCTCCGGGGGTTGCGGGGAGACAAGCAACCGTGAGGTCGCCGATCAGCTTGCCGTTGTGGTTGGTCATTGGCGTGAGCGACATGCGGCCAGCCTTGGGGATGCGGCCAGCGAGGGTGTGGTCGAGCCATTCGCGTGCGCCGGGTCCGGTGAAGGCGAACTTCGCGAAGCCGGTGGTCTCCATGAGGCCAACGCCGTTTCGCACGGCCATCGTCGACTTCTTGACCTGGTCCCACGAGTTGGTGCGTCCCCAAGAGAATTCTTCGATGGGCTCCTTGCCCTCTTCTTGGTACCACTGTGCTGCTTCGATGCCGTAGGCATTTCCGAAGACAGCGTTCTTCTCGATGAGCTTGTCGTAGATGGGTGACGTCTGGAGCTGTCGGCCTTGGGGCAAGAACTCGCTCGGGAACTGGATCCGGAATCGACGCCCGTAGTTCTCGCGAACCTTGGTGTTGGTAAACGACATCGTGTTGTAGTCACCGAAGCGGGCAATATCCATGCCCCAAATGTCGTGGCCTGGGTCGCCATCGGTCATCCAGTTGGCGAGCGCAAGGCCCACGCCGCCTCCCTGGGAGAGGCCAGCCATGATGGCCGTTGCGGACCAGTAGTTGGGCAGTCCACGGACCGGGCCGAGGCACGGGTTGCCATCGGGAGAGAACACGAACGGTCCATTGACGACCGAACGGATGCCGGCATCTTGGAAGATCGGGAAGTGCTCGAACCCGGTTGCGAGATGATCGGCGAGGTGCTCGAGATCGGGGGTCAGGAGCTGCATACCGAATTCCCACGGCGTCTGCTTCTT
>JBLIMK010000101.1:0-13058 GCA_047638715.1 Verrucomicrobiales bacterium | reverse complement strand
TCGACATGACAGATCGTACGATGCTCTGCCTTCTCCATGTCTGACAGCTTGCCCCTTCGCAGCGCTCGCTGTCGCTACTTCTGAAGCTTCTTGGATCAGAGGTTGTCGTCTGGCCCGGGATCGCCGGTGCAGCAACGGGGAAGAGACCGCACCATTTCGACGAATCAGTCGAACGCGTTGGGATTGATCCCGCACTGATCAAATAGCTCAAGTGCCTTGATCGCCATCGCCGCATCCAGCTCTTGATTCATCAGTTCAAGCAAGCCTGCTTCGATCATGGCGTCGAGGTAGCAGTTCGCTTGATCCTCCGTTACATCTGACTCTGCGACCATTCCTTCGACGATAGTGGCGCGCATCATTGGGCTCTCAAGCAGTGCTGCAAAGAACTCGGGGTCGCCCTCAAAGCTCTCGTTCTCGGGGTCGCCCTCAAAGCTCTCGTTCTCGGGGTCGCCCTCGTCATCGGCTGGGATTCCGCACTCCGATACCCCATAGGCCTCCACCCGATCCGTCGCAATGTCCAGTCCGGGCTGGTCAAGAGTCTCGTCCATCGCGTCGGGGTCGATGGCGAAGATGTTCCAATCCGCTGCTTGAATCAACGACCGCATCTCAATCTGTTCGACCTGGATCACTTCGAGATCTGCCTTCAGTGCGTCGTTGGGCGCAGCTGCAATCGCCTCTGCGACCAGGGCCAGTTGATCGTCGAAGAACGCCTCGATCTCCTCTGGATCCGAGCCGAAGGGGTCGAACGCGTCCGCATGAAATTTCTGCTCGCGCGCAATGTCACATAAATCTCGCACGCTCTCCGCCGGCTCAGCATCAGCAGCGCTCTCCGCCGGCTCAGCATCAGCAGCGCTCTCCGCCGGCTCAGCATCAGCAGCGCTCTCCGCCGGCTCAGCATCAGCAGCGCAAGCGGAGGCGAACACGGTCAGCCCCAGCACCACAGCGAAAATACGGAAAAACGAAAAGTGATTATTTCCAGATGAAAACATGGAAATAATGTTACGGGTGAAACGTCGACTGACCTATAGGCGCTTTTGCCTAAGTGGAAGGATAAGCGATGGGCGCCTCTCGCTTCATCGCACACGACGAGTTTCGACCAGTAGCCTTTCGTCGTGAGTGAGCCGAACAACCCCGTCCTTCCCGATGCATCTCCGCCGGTCTGGGCTCGAATAGCGGCCGCGTCATCGATCCTTATCGCTGGCGCTGCCGGTGGGCTGATTGGTTGGTCGGTCGTCGACCTGCAGTGCGCTGTCGATTGTTCGACTACAGCTGCGATTTCAGGCGTGGTGAGCGCCCTCGTTTGCGCTATCGGCGTTGCCGTCGTAGCTGTACTCACGCTTCGCGCCATGTCGGAGTGGAAAGCTATCGAGAATCGAGACCGGGCTCGACGAGCCCGCGGCTTGTCTTGACCGAGGCCGCCGAACTTCGCACGATTGCAGAGATGGTCGCCCGTACCGTAGGCGGCGAGGTCGCGATGAAGCGGCGGGGCGACTTCACGTGGTCGACGAAATCGTCGACCAGTGACGTAGTTACCGAGATCGACACTTGGGCCGAGCTCGCCGTAGTCGAGCAGATTTCGGCGCTTCGGCCAGGCGACGGCTTCTTGGGCGAGGAAGGCACCGATACCAAGGGATCGACAGGTATCCGTTGGGTCATCGACCCGGTCGACGGCACGACGAACCTTTTGTACGACATCCCCGGCTACAGCGTGTCTATCGCCGCCGAAGTTGACGGTGTTTCGGTCGCTGGTGCAGTTTTCGATCCCGTCCGAGTGGAGCTCTTCAGCGGGGCGGTCGGACATGGGGCCACCCGCAACGGCGACGCGATCTCCGTCTCGGAAGCTACAGACCTAGAGACAGCGCTCGTCGGTACCGGCTTCTCTTATCTCACAGATCGACGACGAGAACAGGCCGTCTCGTTGCAGTTCCTTCTTCCGGCGGTGCGAGATATTCGACGGCTTGGTGGTGCTGCCCTCGACCTCTGCGCGGTCGCGTGCGGGCGGACCGACGCGTTCTACGAGACCGGTCTCTCCCCATGGGATTCAGCCGCAGGCGCACTCATCGCAGCCGAAGCGGGAGCGATCGTCGAGACCGGCGATCTCACCTGGGCGTGCGGACCAGGCCTAGCGGAGGCTTTTGTTGCGCTGCTCGACGCAGCAAAGATTTCGGGCTGATCGCGTCGGTACCTGACGAAATGATGTTGAGCGCCTAGTCTTCGCTCGACGGCTTCGCTGTCATGGTCGAACAAAGGAAGTGGAGCTGTGGGAACTCGTATTCTCACCGTTGAGGACGACGAGCGCATCCGGACCGCCGTCCGCATGGCGTTAGAAGACGAAGGCTGGGAAGTTGCCGAATCCGACAACGGCGAAGACGCGTTGTTGAAGTTCGGCCAGCATCCCACCGACGTGGTGCTCATCGACATCATGCTGCCTGGAATCGACGGCTTCGACGTTTGCCGATCGATTCGGCGAGTGTCCGATGTGCCGATCGTGATGGTGACCGCTCGCGCCGACACCCACGATGTTGTCGCTGGTCTCGAAGCAGGCGCCGACGACTATCTCACTAAACCATTTGCTCCCAAAGAGCTCTCCGCCCGAATCCGTGCGCTCCTGCGCCGAAGCCGAAGCGGAGCGACGCCAACCGGCGACATGGCGTTCGGCGATCTTGAGGTGATCCCCGACCAGGGGGTCGTCAGACGTGCCGGTGAAGAGGTTCATCTGACGAAGACCGAATTTCGCTTGCTCGTCGAATTGGCATCGGCGCCTGGCAAGGTCTTTTCTCGCGAAACGCTTCTTGAGAAAGTATGGGGCTACGGATATTTCGGCGATGGCCGCTTGGTCGACGTCCACATCCGCCGGCTCCGCACCAAGATCGAGCCCGATCCAGCCGATCCAATTCACGTCGTGACCGTCCGAGGTCTGGGCTACAAGCTCCAGACCTGATCCGGTCTCGTCTATGAATCGATTACGCCTCGGGCTGCGGTCGCGCATCACCGTCGTGTTCGCCCTGGGCGGACTCACCGTCGCAGCTCTCCTCGCGGTCATCACCCTCACGACTACCCGTCAGGTATTGCTCTCGGATCGTGATGAGGTCGCACAGGTGCTCATCTTCTCGAACGCGTCCCGGGTGCAGAGAACGCTTACAGGTGACCTCGAGCCGGGAGCACTACAAGGTGTGATCGACTCGCTCAGTACCGCTGCCGGGTCCAGGCCACTCATCAGTACCGATGGCGGAAATTCCTTTTCGCTCGACGGGCAGTTCACACTCGAACAGGTGCCAGTCGATTTGCGGACCATCACGCTGGAGGGAAACGCCGGGCGAATGCGCACGACGATCCAGGACGAGCCGTTCATCATCTATGGCGTCCCGATTCAGGGATTCGACAACGTGGTGTACTTCGAGGCCTTGCCCCTCGCCGAAGCCCAGGACACGCTGGCCACGCTCCAACTGGTGTTGTTGGGCGGCGGACTCATCGTTGCGGCACTTGCTGCTCTAGCCGGCCGATTTGCCGCCACGCGCGCGTTATCTCCATTGCGCGACGTCAGTGCAGCCGCGGAAGCAATCGCGGGCGGACGGCTCGACACCCGCCTCGATCCCCTGGGAGACGAAGACCTCGAGAGCCTCGTTGCGTCATTCAACGAGATGGCAGGGGGGCTCGAAGAACGCATCCAACGTGACGCCCGATTCGCATCTGAAGTGAGTCACGAGCTCCGCAGTCCGCTCATGACGTTGACAGCGTCCGTTGAGGTGCTCGAAAACGCTAGACACGAGATGCAACCCAGGTCCCAGACCGCTCTCGATCTTCTGGCCGCCGACATCGTCCGCTTTCGAACACTCGTTGAAGATCTGCTCGAGATCAGTAAGTTCGATGTGGGGACAGCTTCGCTCCAGGCGGACCCTCTGCTCTACGCCGAGTTCGTGCGCGCCGCTGTCGACATAGCGACGACCGAACACATCAACATCGTCGTTGAGCCAGACGCAGAAGATGCGATCGTGTTGGCCGAGAAGCGCCGCCTCGCCCGCGTCGTCGCAAACCTCCTCGACAACGCCGAAAAGTACGGCGGTGGGGCTACCCGCGTGCACGTCAGCAAAACGCACGAGTCGGTTCTCATGGCTGTTGAGGACGCTGGGCCGGGCGTCCCAAACGACGAACGATTCGTCATTTTCGATCGCTTCAGCAGAGGCGGAGCCGGGGGCCGACGCGGGTATGACACCGGAGTAGGTCTCGGCCTCTCCCTGGTAGCAGAACACGTGAATCTGCACGACGGTAGAGTGTGGGTCGAGGATCGGCACGACGGCAAGCCTGGCGCACGATTCGTTGTTGAATTGCCCCTCGATCACGAACCGCCTGGGGAGTTCGCGTGATGCGTGACATTCGTGGGCTCGGTCGTCGCAAATGTGGCTCTCTGCTACTGGTATTAGGGTTGCTCGCCTCGTCCTGCGGCATCCCCCTCGACGATGAGCCCGAAGTGATCGCTCGCGAAGAATTGCCTCTTTCGCTCCAACCAGGGACCTCCACCACGACGACACTTCCCGATCAGCTCACCGAAGACGTGACGATCTTCCTCGTCGACCCTGGCGAGGGCGAGGCCAGGCTCGTACCCGTGGTGCGGCAAATTTTGTCTGTCGATAGCGGCTCGGACATCGAGCGACTGATCTTGGAACAGCTGTTAGAAGGGCCAACCACCGAAGAGCAACTCGAGGACAATCTAACCACTGCGGTCGTGCCCTCCGGAGATGACCCAATCGCCGTGCTGAGTCTCCGGAGACCCGCTGAAAATCAGCTCGTTGTTGTTCTCTCTGAGGCCCCAACAATCGAGGGAAGCGACCGGACGGTCGCCTTTGGTCAATTGGTCTTCACGCTCACCGAACTGAACACCGTCGATCGCGTCAGATTCGCGGTTCGAGATGAAAATGGCAACGATGAAGACATCTCGGTAAAGACCGATACTGAGGAGGGCGATGTTCGCCGCCCAGTCGGCCGCGAGGATTATCAATCGCTCTCCCTCGTCCGCGGCCCCGGCTAACCGCTTCTGGGTCAGACCCAATATTTGCGGCCGGTTAGCCGCGTTCAATATTTGCGGCCGGTTAGCTGCGGTGCAGATCGAAAAGACCATCGGAAATTGTCTCCGGCCAGACATCGCAGTCATAGATGAGGTCGACGTCCGTTCGAAGTGACGCCTCGACCAGGACCCGATACTGATCGATTCCGTTTCCGATCTCAAGCGTCTCTTGGAGAAACAGCCATGACTCAGGTTTCAACTCTCCCAAGAAGGCTGCATAGCTGGACCAGCGATAGTCCGCGAAATCAGCGCCGAGGAACACCGTCGGATTTCGATGGATATATCGCGAGACAGCGAGCAGGTACCGCTCGTCGTCAACCAACAGGCTGCGATACCTGCCCCGAAACAAGGCTCCATCCCTGCCATATCGGCGGTTGTAAAACTGTGTGTACTGACCGCTGAGAAACTGCATCGCTTCGTCGAGCTTTTCGTCTGGCGTTCGAACCAGCAGATGAAAGTGGTTGCCCATGAGGCAGTAGGCATGAACTTCAATCGAATATCGGCGCGTCGCCTCCCCGATGAGCGCCAAGAAACGGATCCGGTCGTATCTGCTATCGAAGACTGTCTTATGGCACGCGCCGCGATTCATCACGTGATGCCAGGCACCTGGGTACTGAACTCGAGGTGGTCGAGGCATTTCTCTTCTCCCAGTCGTAGATCAAACAGGGGAAGTAACGAAACCGTACCTACGCCCTGTGACATCCGACATGCTCGCTCTGGCACCAAACGCCCATTTGGGGTCAGACCCAGATGTGTGGTTTTGGGTCAGACCCGGTTAGGCGAAGAAGGTAGCTGCGACGTCGTAGAGGTTTTCGTTGACGTACTTCAGTTCCGCGACGGCATCGGCGATGCGAACGCGGGTCATCTCACCACACTGGTAGGCGATCATCGAACCGAACTCACGGTCGTCGGCGGCTCGCGCCGCCTCAACGCCGAACCACGTTGCGAGCACTCGATCGGTCGCAGACGGCTCGCCGCCACGTTGCACGTACCCGAGAACCGTCGTTCGCGTCTCGAACCCGGTTTGAGCCGAAATCTCCTTGGCGACAAGCTCGCCGATGCCGCCGAGCTTGATGTGACCGAACTCGTCGAACGTGTCCTCGGGGACGTTCAGCGTCCCTGGTTGTGGCTTCGCTCCCTCTGCAACTACCACGATGGAGGCATATTTGCCGCGCTTGTGCCGACGTTGCAGCGCATCGCAGACTTTGCCGATATGGAACGGCTTCTCCGGGATCAACGTAAGCGTCGCTCCCCCGGCAAGACCCGCCCAGGTGGCTATGTGGCCAACGTGGCGTCCCATCACCTCGACCACCATCACCCGGTCGTGGCTTTCGGCCGTCGTATGCAGCCGCCCAATTGCTTCGGTCGCGATGTCGACAGCGGTGGCGAATCCAAACGTCATCTCAGTAAGCCCGATGTCGTTGTCGATCGTCTTCGGGACGCCTATTACTGGGAATCCGAGCTTGTACATCTCTTGCGCGCACGAGAGGGTTCCCTCGCCACCAACGGCGATGAGCGCATCGACGCTATTCGACTGGAACGTCGAACGACACCGGTCGAGTCCATCGTCGGTCGTGAATGGGTTGATTCTCGTCGTCCCAAGGATCGTGCCTCCACGGGTGAGCAGCCCTCGGCATCCTTCGACGTCGAGAGGCATGTGCCTATTGGCCATCACGCCCTTCCACCCGTCGAGGAATCCAATGACCTCGTGGCCATCGGAGGTGGCTTGGCGGACGACTCCGCGAATGACGGCATTGAGACCCGGGGCATCGCCGCCGCCGGTGAGGACTGCGAGTTTCACGCCCCCGATACTACGAGCCACTTCGAACAAGGGATGTCCGATCACAACTACAGATAGCCAAGCCTCGCTTCGTCTGAACAAGTGCTGGCTGACAACAGAAGCGGCCGAAATCGGCACGCACGTTCTACTGTGACGACATGTCCGTAGTCGTAGCCGTTGATGCAGGAACTACCGGTGTTCGTTCGATCGCCTTCAGCGAGGAAGGTAAACCGGTTGCATCGGCATATCGCGAGTTTCCGCAGTACTTTCCACAACCTGGTTGGGTCGAACACGACGCCAACGAGATTTGGGACGTTGTTGTGGCAACCCTCTCCGAGCTCGCCTCGACTCTCGACGAACCGATCGCGACGATTGGCATCACCGATCAAAGAGAGACCGTGGTCGTGTGGGACAAGTCGACAGGCGAACCGCTTCATCGCGCCATCGTGTGGCAGGACCGCCGCACCTCCGAGCGCTGCTCCGAGCTCGCCGAAGCCGGTCACCTCGACATGGTTCGGAACACGACCGGGCTCGTTCTCGATCCGTACTTCTCGGGGAGCAAAATCGAATGGTTGATCCGTGGAGGCCACATCACCATCGACGCAAATACCGCGTTCGGCACGGTTGATAGCTGGCTTGTGTGGAAGCTCACCGGCGGCTCGACGCACATCACCGATACAACGAACGCAAGCCGCACACTCCTGTACGACATCGGCGCCCAGAAGTGGTCCGAAGAGATGCTCGACCTCTTCGGCGTCCCCCTATCGATTATGCCCGAGGTCCTGCCATCGTCGGGACGGTTCGGGATGACGGCGATGAACCTTCCAATCCCGGGTGGCATCCCGATCTCGGGAATTGCGGGCGATCAGCAAGCCGCATTGTTTGGTCAAGCGTGTTTCACCCCGGGCGATGCCAAGAACACCTATGGCACTGGCTCGTTCATTCTCATGAACGTCGGACAGACGAAACCCGAGCCCGTGGATGGCCTGCTTACGACGATTGGCTGGACCCTCGCCGACGGAACCACAACCTATGCAATGGAGGGCGCCATCTTCGTCACCGGCGCAGCTATTCAGTGGCTGCGAGATGGACTCGGGATAATCGACGACGCATCTGAGATCGGCCCCCTCGCCGCATCGGTCGAAAGCTCCGACGACGTCTTTGTTGTGCCAGCGTTCGCTGGACTTGGTAGCCCGTGGTGGGATCCGAACGCCCGCGGTGCGATCATCGGTCTGACTCGCGGCACGACTCGCGCCCACATCGCCCGAGCGACAGTGGAGTCGATGGCCCTACAAACCCGCGACGTAATCGACGCGATGGCGTCGGCTGGTGGGGTGAACGTCGAGAGCCTTCGGGTCGACGGCGGAGCGTCGATCATGGATCTGTTGCTCCAGATTCAGGCAGACCAGATCGGCGTGCCCGTGCACCGTTCCGCGATCACCGAGACAACCGCACTCGGCTCGGCGTATCTTGCCGGGATCGCCGAAGGCGTTTGGTCTGGTACCGAGGAAGTGGCCGCTGCATGGCGGTCGGATCATTCTGCCGAGCCATCGGAGGATCGCGTAAGCGCCGATGCATTGCACGATCGCTGGCTCCAGGCAGTGGACCGTAGCCGAGACTGGGCTCGCTAGTCAGCCGTTGCGGCTAGCTCGTGACGCCCAGCGAACCAGCCGGTGGCCGGCACCCAATCGGCGCGATCGCCGACCGAGGCGCACCATTGCTTCAGGTCGATCTGATCTGACACACAAAGAACTTGGGTCTGGGAGCTGTGGCGAAGAAGCGTCGACAGGATTGCGCCGCTAAGCCGCGCCGGAAGGCCGTTCAGCGGATCCTCGACCAGAATTGGGGGCGGTCGATCGGCATCGTCGCTCAAATCGATGGTGCTTCTGAGGTCGACTTCGCCAAGTCCGATCCTCCCCCACTGTTCTCGCGCGATAGCGAGTAGCTGCTGCTGGCTACGAAGCCGGCGTTGAATATGCAATCGCTGCTCATCGATGCGACGCCGTTCATCGCTGAGAAACGCCACTTCGGGGAAAGGATTCGCCGCGGCGATAGAACGAACAAGTCGTGCACGGATTGACTCGAGCTCGGCGCTTTCGGAGATAATCCGTTCTGCGATCGATGGTGCGTTGAAAGCCGCAGCGTCCACGCTGATCTGGGCAAGCTGAGCGGTGAGCGACTCTGCGGGCGAGCCAGGAGTCATGTCGTACTCCGCGAGACAGCCCTGCGCCTCGGCGACGGCGAGGTCCGCAAGCATCGCCACATCCCTTGCGTCGCTGGGGAGTAGCTGTGCTTTGGAGGCAGCGGCTTGGCTACAAGCGGCTTGGAGGCGCGTTCGTACGTTGTCGGAGCGAAGCAGATCGAGCGCTTCCTCGATTCGTCGCACGGCCATTGGATCGGGCGCAATCTCACCGAGCGCCGCGAGCGCCGCCCTGTCCTCGGCTTTATCGCCGTCGTGAATCTCGATCGAGGTGCCGAGTTTGTCTGCGTGCTCTGGAGAGAGGCCTCGGAGTCGGTTCGTCACGGCCGTCGCTGCCGCGTCGGCACCGCGAAGCTCCGCACCTGAGAGCAAGACGGCCTGACCGATCGTCTCGATCACTTCGGCAAGTAACGCCGCTTCTGCCGTGCGTGCCGAGGTGCGCCCGAAGATGGCCGCAGCCGGGACAAGGGCTGTCCCTGGTGTGCGATCGCTGACGCGCAATGTGTGTATCGGGACCCGACGACCAAAAGATTCGACCGTGCCGGCCAAGCCGATGTTCGCATTGCTTGTCCGAATGCCGTCGACGGTTGCAGCCAACGCATGGCGAGCGCTCTCGGAGAGACCGCCGATGACGCAGAAGGCCTTGTGTAACCGAAGCGGAGCTTCGTCGGGCCGGGGTGAATCAAGTTCGAGTACGCGCAGCGCCGGATCGCCTGTCGCTGAACTCCCGACGGCATCGAGCCGCGGCCGGGCCTCCTGGACCCAATCGTGATCGACCGTATTCACAACGACGCCGACTCGACTCGCTTCTTCAGGTCGTCCATGGCGGTGTGCAAAATCTTCGCCTCGGCGCGACGCTTGACGAAGCCTGGAAGGGGTACGAGCATGTCGACCGAGACGTAATACCGAACCTCGCACTGAGTGCCGTCACCGATCGGAACGAATTCGTACTCGCCGTCGATTCGTTGCATCACATCGCCCTCGATCAAACGCCAGGACATCCGGAGCGGATTCGAGCCATAGCTGTAGCGAAGCGTGTAGCTCGTGGACCGACCCATGGCGGCGACTCTGAACCCGACGTCGCCGCCGCGATCTGCGTCGTCGAGTGCGACGATGTTCACTTCTTTGATGTCGCTCGCCCAGTCGGTGTACCGCGCGAAGTCGGTCGCCACTGCAAAACAAGCCTCTGGAGAGGCATCGATTTCTGTTCTTTCTGCAGCATGATCGGCCATTGTTGCTCCGTTACGTCGACAGCACTCGCAGAATAGCCGACAGCACCACCTGGAACCCCTTACGGGGCGTGGAAAACTGGTCGGATTTTGGCGTCTCAACCACTCAGCGTTCGCCTCGCTCATGGAAGGCGGCGAACCGTGATCCCCAAAGCGTTGCGATGCCGAGACCAAGGGTTGGAACGAGCAACCCAAACGCCTGCTGTGTAAAGGGGCGCAGCGATGCGAAGAGCACCGAAACGACGACCTGGATGACGATCGCTCCCCAAAGTTTGTTGCGTGCCGAGGCCGGAACATGTGTCTTGTCGATCGCCAACAAACCCGTAAGCGTTACGTCGTCGACCCGACTGCGCTGTATTCCGTTCCAGAAGCCCAAGCTGAGAAGCAGGATTCCGACGCCGAACAAAGCAGCGCTGATGATTGCGAATGGAAAATCGAGCCGATCGTCGAGGAGGTAGGTCAGGATCGACGCGGCTGCGAAGAACATCGAGATTTGCAGCGAAAGAGCGATGAGTCTTGTGGCCGCGGCGCCCTCGGGATCGAGCTCGGCGAAGGTGCGGGTGGGCGGTTTGGAGTTCATGATTCGGTCCATTGTGCGAGCGCACTGGACAGTCGTTCCGCCAGAACATCGTACGAAAAGGACTCGACGGCTCGTTCTCTCGACGCGACCGACATTCGTTCCCGTCGTTCGCGATCATCGAGGAGCTCGCGAAACGTTCCGGTGATCTGGCTTATCGACGCATCCGCCTCGATGACGACACCCGTGACTCCATCGAGGACCGCCTCGTCTGCGCCACCGGAGCGTCCCGCGATCTGCGGTGTGCCGGCTGCAGCGGCTTCGACAAAGACAATGCCGAAGCCCTCCTGTTCAAGCCCCGCCCACCGATTTCGACAGAGCATCGAGAAGACATCGGCGGCACCCATCAGCTGGGCTTTGTCCTCTTCGGAGATTCGGCCGAGAAGACGCACCGGAGCTCTTTGAACCTCAATTCGTTTCTTGAGCCGACCTTCGTCGCGTCCCGACCCGGCAATGCACACCTGCAGGTCGGGGTAGAAAACTTGCAAGGATGCGGCCACCCCAATCAGCGTGTCCATGCCTTTGCGAGGCACCAGCCGAGACACGCTGAAGATGAACGGCGCATCGTCGGGTATGTCGTACTTCGCTCGAATTGCCGACCTTTGCTCGGGCGAGATAGGCCCAAACCGGTCGGTGTCGACGCCAGGAGGCACGACGACGTTTGTGAGGGATCGTCCCACAGCGCGCTCGGCTTCACCTAGGGCGTACTCCCCCGCGGAGACGACCGCCGTAGCGCGATCGAGAACTCGAGCGAGCGCCTGTTTTGCTCCGGGCAGCCGCCCGGGGACCGTGACCTCAGCGCCATGCAGCACGACGACGTAGGGCTTGTCGAGCAACGGGCCGATAAGGCCAAGCGGCACCGCTGGGTCGATCACATGCAACGACGCTCCGAAGGTGTTGGCTGCGTTGTCCAAACGACCGGTCAGCCAGGGGTGTGGCAGCAGAAACGGTTCGCGCGAGCGGATGATGTCGAACCGTTGCTCAGCATCGAAAGCTTCGGTGTCGGGGTATGGCGTGGTGTGGACTTGAAACGACGCCGGGTCGAGGCGGTTCCAGAGCTCGAACAGGTATTGCTGGATGCCTCCGATCTTGGGTGGAAAATCGTTCGTGACGAGCAGGTGCCGACCGGTCACGTGGCTGACCTTATGGCCTCGAGTTCGTCTTGCACGAGGTCGCTTTCGTCGTCCGAAGCCGAAGAGATGACGTCGGAGTAGCCGAGTTGATTCGCCGCCCACAGTGCGTGTGAACGTTCGATGTCGTCGTCGCTCGAAACCCATCGCTCGACGAGTGTGCGTACGCCAGGGTCGCTTCCATCGGCCACGTTACCGAGCACGATCAGTGCGTTTCGGCGCAAGTACCGGGCCTCTCGTCTGGGGATGTACCAGGCGCCAAACCGCTCGATCAGTTCGTCGTCGTCCAGCGAGAGGAGCTCGCTTACCGCCGCTGTAGCAGCGCCCGTCGTCATCTCCGGTTCGGAGCGTCGGTCGCTGACGATGTTGGGAGGACAAACGGTTTGACAGTCATCACAGCCGTAGATGCGCCCTCCGAGCGATGTTCGGAACTCGCGTGGGAACACTCCAGCAGATTGCACGAGCCAGGCGAGGCAGCGGTTGGAATCGATGACACCATCGTCGACGATGGCGCCTGTCGGGCACGCATCGATACATCGCCGACATGAACCACATTGGTCGTCGAGGGGCGTCGCCGGAGTGTCGAGCACGGCGTTGGTCACGACCGATCCGAGCACGAACTTACTCCCCACGCCAGGCACCAAGATGTTCGAGTTCTTTCCCCACCATCCAATACCGGCTCGGAACGCGGCCGCCCTGTCGACGAGTGCGTTGTCGTCCATCAAAACCCGACTCGACCACCCCGCGGATTTGAGATGTGCGGCTATGGCGTCGAGGCCCTTCCGGAGCTCGGCGTAATGCGGCTCCCACACGTATTCAGCTATCTCAGCGGCACCAGCGGGGTTCGATGCGACCTCCGACCGTTTCCGCCGGTACGACTTTGCGGCCACGACGATCGAACGGGCACCGGGCAGTGAACGCGCTGGATCAGTGGCCCGATCGGGATTTCGGTACGTGAATTGCATGTCGGCGCTCAGGCCAGCGGCCTTGCGCTCGTACAGGGTGGCCCGTACCTCGGAGAACACTTCAGCTGAACAGAATCCGACTCGATCGAGTCCGAAGGAGTCGCCGATAGCAGCC
>JBLIMK010000100.1:0-13192 GCA_047638715.1 Verrucomicrobiales bacterium | reverse complement strand
TTGAGTGCCTCGAGCGAGGCCTCGTCTCGTTGGGCCTTGTCGACCTTTTGGACCTTCAGCCCGTAGCCGGTGTTGTCGATCACCGAGCGATGTGGGAACAGGGCAAAGTGTTGGAAGACCATACCCATCTTCTCGCGCCGGAACTGCTGAAGCGAAGGGCCGCTGAGCGCTTGCACGTCGACGCCGTCGACGTAGACGTGACCGGCGGTAATGTCGTGGAGCTTGTTCACGGTACGAATCGCCGTGGACTTGCCGGAGCCCGAGAGCCCCATGATCACGAACGTTTCACCACGGTTCACACTGAACGAGACATCGGTCATGCCAACGACGTGATCGGTCGCCGCTTGGACGTCGTTCTTCTTCATGCCGCTCTTTGCGAGCGTCAGTGCACGACCTCTTGGCTGTGGGCCAAAGATCTTAAAAACGTTTTCCAGTCGGATGATTTCTTCGCCGGCTTCAGCCACGCTGTATTCCCCCGTTTGTGTCAACGGTCACCGACCGTAGCAGGCAATTCTGGGTGAGCAGAACCGCAGGTACGACGACCGTAGGACACCTCGTCCATTCGTGGAACAGTTCCACAATGTGGGACACGATGCTAGTTGGGCGAAAATTACTCTCACATGTTACGTGCCTATCCGTTCCCCGATGAGGCAAAAACCGCGAAGTCGCTGCCGATGATACGAACACCAATGTTGCCCACCTGACGGACTCGTGTCAGTCGAGGATCAGGGTCATCGATCGAGAGCGCGAGTACATCTCCATCCACTTCCCAAAGAAGGGTTTTGGAATCGGTGGTCCACATCAACGAGTCGTTCGCCGCAATCCCTAACGTCCACTGTTTGGTCACTCCAACATCCAGGTCAAGCACGGTCCACATCTCCGCGCCCGTAGCGACGATGAACCGACCGTCCGGCGAGATCCGAATCACCGGAGCCACCAACGTGTCGACGAGAACCTCGCGCTCATCACCTCCGTCCCAGTTCGTGACGCGCCCGATACATCGAGCGAGGCTGTCGCAATGGATCCCAGCGATCCGAGTCGGGCTAGCCGCCACGATCCGACCCAAGCGCCTTGGAAGCTCGCGCAGGCCCCCGCCCGCCACGACGGCGCTCTCGGCGGCCGTACTCGACACGATGATGCCCGTTCGTCGCACCGTTAACACCTCCGTCGATAAGGGCACCGACGCTGTTCCGTTTATTGCGGGTCCCCACAGCGATCCCACGAAGAAGTCGGTCGTTGTATCGTTGCGCGAGATGAACCCGTAGCTATCGCCGGTGTCGCCCAATCGAACCATCCGCACGCTATTCGACAGCTTGCCTGAGCGATCGGGTTCCTGAAGATCGACGAGCCACGTCGTATTCGGCGCGCCGACCAGATGAATGTGTTCTGGGAGCGGTGGCAAGTTCGTTCTCGCCAACACCCCGACCTCGAGCTCGGTGCCGTCGACTAGCTCGCGAAGTTGGAGTTGCCCCGTGCTGTCGATCCACGAGAGCACCTGACCATCGATCCATGCGTCGGGCGTCGTTGGAAGTTGGTCGACAAGTTTCGACTCTTCGACCACGACCGGGATCCGGATCGCGGGCCGTGAGAGTGGTCGCGCAGTAGCGGTCGACGGTGCCCTCGACTCTTCGATGGCGTCGCGATTCGCGGCTGAGACCAGCACCACGACCAGCGCTACGGCGAGCAAGAGACCCCCGAGAGCGGCTGCGCGAACCAGCGCGACAACCCGAGGTAGGGCAGCCTCAGCCGCAGCGTTCGACACGACGAGCGCTCCACCGAATGGCTCGATCTCAATCCCGACGGTTGGGGGCAACTCGGGCTCGCGTGGCGCTTCGTCTTCGCGCCGCGGTCTTCGCATGGCGCGAGGCTAACGTATGCTGATGTCTAGCCAATCTGACGCCGATTCGACCAGGTCGCAGCCAGCGATCACGTCGCCGCTCCTGAAGATGTGGGCCCTGTTTCTCGGCGTGCTGTTGATGATGCTGGGTAACGGACTGCAGGGCACGCTCGTCGGCGTTCGCTCTACCAACGAGGATTTCGCCACAGGCGTGATCGGCGTGATCTTGGCCGCGTACTACGCGGGCTTCCTCCTCGGCTCGCGTTTCACGATTCGAGCTCTCGGGAAGGTCGGGCACGTTCGCGTGTTCGCTGCGCTCGCATCGCTAGCTTCGACTGCGTTCCTCATTCACTCCATCCTCGTCAACCCGCCGACCTGGCTCCTGATGCGCTTCGTCACCGGCTTTTGTATGGCGGGGCTTTATGTCGTCACCGAAAGCTGGCTCAACGACCAGACGACCCCAGAAACCCGCGGTCGAACGTTGTCTCTTTACATGGTGGTGACCATGGGCGGTGTCACGGGTGGACAGTTCCTGCTGAACGTGGCCGACCCAAACAGCTTCGAGCTCTTCATCATCGCTTCGGTGCTCGTGTCGATGTCGCTCGTTCCGATGGCGCTGTCCGAAGCGAGTGCGCCAGCGATCCCGCAGCAGGCCACTTTGCCGTTTCGGGATTTGCTGCGAATCGTGCCTACGGGTGTCGTCACCATGTTCTTCAGTGGCGCCGCGGCCGGCTCCCTCTTTGCGTTCGGACCCGTCTATGCCTCCAGGATTGGGATGAACAATGCCCAGATCTCGTTGTTCCTCTCGGCTGCACTCGTCGGATCGCTGGTATTCCAATTACCGATCGGCGCGCTATCCGACAAGATTTCTCGTCGTGCGGTGATGGCGGGTTGTGCGCTCATCGCCACCGTTGCGTCGATCGTCGGCCTCGGTACGGGCACTGGTTTCGGCGCCACCGCTGCGCTGTTCGCGATCGGCGCGACCTCATTTCCGCTGTATTCGCTCGCCATTGCATACACCAACGACTGGATCGAGGATCACCAACGGGTTGGGGCCGCTGGATTGCTCGTGATGATCAACGGCGTGGGCGCGATCCTCGGTCCGTTGTTCGCTGCGCTCCTCATGTCGCTCTTCGAGCCGTCGGCCTACTTCTGGAGCCTGATCATCACACATGGCGCGATCTTCCTTTATTTCCTGGTCCGAATCGTTATCCGCGACGCCCTGCCGGTCGACGAACAGTCGACGTATCGCCCATACCCTGCACGCAGTTCGGCGATCGCCACGAGTATCGGTCACCGGATCCCAAAACCGAAGGTGCCAAAACCGGCCCGAGGTCGACGTCATCCCGACGATTGATTTAGGGTCCCAGCGATGGATCGCATAGTCACTTGGCACAACGGAGAAAAGACCCTCGGACCATTCTCGGAGAACGAGATGGCGCGCCGTAATACGGCACTGCGCGGATACATGGGCGAGAACGATCTCGATGCATGCCTCCTGACGAGTTATCACAACATCTGTTACTTCTCGGGCTTCATGTATTGCTCGTTCGGCCGTAAATACGGCTTCGTGGTCACCCAGGATGCAGCGACGTCGGTGTCTGCCGGAATCGACGGTGGACAGCCCTTCCGCCTGACCCACGGCGACAATGTGACCTACACCGACTGGCGCAAAGACAACTTCTTCCACGCATGCAACACACTCATGCCGGGCGCTCGCCGGGTCGGCATCGAGTTCGATGAGGTCAGCGTGGATCTCCTCGACAAACTCAAGGCCGCGATGCCGAACGTGGAATTCGTTGATGTGGGCACGTCCACGATGTGGATGCGCACGATCAAATCATCCGAGGAGATCGAGCACATCAAGCTCGGCGCTCGCGTGGCCGACATCGGCGGCGAAGCGTGCCGCGAGGCAATCGCTGTTGGGGTGCCCGAACACGAAGTCGCCCTCGCGTCCACCCAAGCCATGGTGCGCGAGATCGCAACGTCATTCGACTACGCCGAACTCATGGACACGTGGACGTGGTTCCAGAGCGGAATCAACACCGACGGAGCGCACAACCCGGTGACGAACAAGCGCATCGAAGAGGGTGACATCCTTTCGATCAACTGCTTCCCGATGATCTTTGGCTACTACACCGCTCTCGAGCGAACGCTCTTCGCCGGCTCCGTGAGCAACGAACACCTTCGACTTTGGAACGTGAACGTCGAGGTCCACGAGGTAGGCCTCGACTTGATCAAGCCGGGGGCGAAGTGCTCAGAGATCGCTGCGGAACTCAACGAGATCTACCGCGGATACGACCTCCTGAAATATCGGTCATTCGGTTACGGGCATAGCTTTGGCGTTCTGTCGCACTATTACGGACGTGAAGCTGGCGTCGAACTGCGTGAAGACATCGACACCGTGCTCACGCCAGGAATGGTCGTTTCGATGGAGCCAATGATCATGATCCCCGAGGGTCAACCAGGGGCCGGCGGCTATCGCGAACACGACATCTTGGTCATCGACCACGACGGCTCGGTCACGAACATCACCGCTTTTCCCTATGGGCCCGAGCACAACATCGTTCCGACATAGGTAGAGCAGCAGCAGGGGCGACCCACCGGTTTCAATCGGTCGAGATAAAGAGCTCTGAGATGACGTCGCGGGCTTGGGCGACGACCCGAAGAGGTTCCTTGGCCCGATGGTTGAGGTACATCGCCATCGACGCATCGGCATCGCTGATCTCGATGTAGCGGACTCCTTCAGGCTGGAAGGTACGAACGCCATTGGGCACCACGGCGCTCCCCTCGCCAGACGAGACGAGCCCGAGAATCGTCGTGTATTCGGTCGCTTCGATCTGCGGGTCGTACACCGAACCCGCCCGATCGAAGAGCTGCTGCAGCTCATCGTGCAACGTCGGCGAGAGCCGACGATCGAACCCAATGAGTGTGCGGGTGTCGATGTCTTTGACAGCGACAGCTGTTTCGTCGAAGACCTCGTGATCGGGGCCCACCGCAAAAAAGAGCGGTTCATCGAGAAACATCGACGAAACGATGTCTTCGTCTCGCGGTGACGTTCGACTGATCGCCAGGTCGACGACACCGGAGTGCAATGCGTCGACCTGGGTGCTGCTCGACATGATCTGTAGATCGTGTTTGACCTTGGGCCAGCGTTGACGAAATGCCCGGAGGTACCGGGGCATCACCTCGAATGAGGCGGAGTCGATGAAAGCCAATCGAAGCAGTCCGCCCTCACCGCTTCGGAATTCCTCCATGACGCGCTCGGCTGAATCTGCAGCGACGACGACGCGTTCGGCCTCGACTCGGAACACAGCGCCTGCGGCCGTAAGTGAAACCCGCCGGGTCGTTCTGTCGAATAGCTGTACGCCGAGTTCGGTCTCGAGCAAACGGATCTGCTGGCTCAGTGGAGGCTGCGCCATGTGGAGGCGCTCCGCGGCCCGGCCGAAGTGCAACTCGTCGGCCACAGCCAGGAAGTACCGGAGGCGTTGAAGATTCATCGAGGCCCAATGATAGTCATGTCCTCTTAATAAGAGCCACATTGATACGGCAGATAGCGTGACGCGTGCCAGGCGCATTCCTAAACTCTCGCGATGGCCTCACTCAGACGATCAAAACCAGGTCCTGTTCGATACAGCGTGGGAACGCTTGCGAAGAAGGGGCTGTCGGGCGACGACTGGCCTCGAGTTTGGCGAGATCATGAACTGAAATCGACGTACGACGTCATCATCATCGGTGGCGGCGTGCACGGTCTTGCTACAGCGTATTACTTGGCGACGAACCACGGCATCACCAACGTTGCTGTCCTCGACAAGGGTTACCTCGGCGGCGGCGGCTCCGGCCGCAACACTGCGATTGTTCGCTCGAACTACCTGACACCCGAGGGGGTCGCGTTCTACGATCGCTCGCTCTCGCTCTACAAGACGATGGCCGCCGACCTGAACATCAACGTCATGTTCAGCGAGCGTGGCCATCTCACGCTCGCACACACCGACTCGGCCCTACGAACCATGCACTGGCGTGCCGAGGTCAACAAACTTCAGGGGATCGACAGCTCGGTCATCGACCCACAAGAGGTCAAGAAGATCGCACCGAGCCTCGACGTAAGTAGCCATCCGCGCTACCCAATTCTCGGAGCGCTTCACCACCCACCCGGCGGCACCATTCGCCACGATGCAGTGGTGTGGGGCTACGCCCGTGGCGCCGATCATCGTGGCGTGCACCTCCACCAAAAGACCGAAGTGCTCGACATCTTAGTCGAGGGCGGCGATGGCCCAGGAGGCAAGGGCAACGGTGGCAAGGTCACCGGAGTGAGCACGAACCGCGGCGAGATTTCGGCACCGATCGTCGTCAACTGCACCGCTGGCTGGGGATCACTCATCTCCAACATGGCTGGGGTCAAGTTGCCGATCACGACCCATCCACTCGAGGCCGCTGTCACCGAACCGGTGAAGGTCTTCCTCCCCACGGTCGTCGTGAGCGGCTCGCTGCACGTGTACGTGAGCCAAACCGATCGAGGAGAACTCGTCTTCGGCGCCTCGGTCGATCCCCTGTCGACCTACTCGATGCGGGGTTCGCTCAGCTTCACCGAAGAGCTCGCTGGCCACATCCTCGAACTGATGCCCGGCATCTCGAAGATGCGTCTACTCCGCCAATGGGCGGGTTTGTGCGACATGACACCAGATTATTCACCAATCATGGGCTTCACCCCGGTCGAGGGACACCTCACCGATGTGGGTTGGGGCACCTACGGCTTCAAGGCCGGACCCGTCTCAGGAGAAACAATGGCCGAGTGTATTGCCACCCAGAAAACACCAAAACTCATCGAACCGTTCAAGTTGTCTCGCTTCGAGACCGGGGAACTGGTTGGCGAAAAAGGTGCAGCGGCGGTGGGTCACTGATGCTTCTCGTACCTTGCCCCAACTGCGGTCCTCGCAACCAGAGTGACCTTCGCCTCGTCGGAGCGGCGGTCCCACGCCCGAATCCCCAGACAACAACCCGCGCCGAATGGGGCGAATACTTGTATCTCCGCGAAAACCCCGCGGACTGGATGACCGAGACCTGGTATTGCCGGTCGGGCTGTCGAACGTACTTCGCAGCTGAACGCCACCAAGCAACGAACGAATTTCGTAACCCACCCATGCCGGGCGACAAAGTCGGCCACAGCACGTACACGACCATCAGCGTCGGCAGCTCCGGTAATCAGCGCGGCATGAACCTCGGAGACGACGGAGAAACTTCAGGAGAACAACAATGAGCATGAGCCGCTTGCCGAAACAGTCCGGCGAAGTCATCGACCGCGGACAGCCCATCTCGTTCACTTGGAACGGAAAACCAGCCACCGGTTTCGCGGGCGACACGATCGCTTCGGCGATCGCAGCGGGCGACAACCGGATCATGTCACGGTCGATGAAGTATCACCGCCCACGCGGCCTGCTCACCGCCGACTTCTGGGACCCGAACGCTTTTGTGCAGGTTGGTAACGAACCAAACGTGCGCTCCGGGCATCGACTGCTCACGGCCGGGATCGACGTCGCTCCGCAGAACGTGTGGCCATCGCTCGACTACGACATCAAGGCTGCCAACCAACTCGTGGGACGTTTCCTCGCCCCCGGCTTCTACTACAAGACGTTCATCCACCCGCAGAAGTTGTGGCCTGTATACGAGAAAGTTCTCGCGCAGTTCGCCCCTGGCGGCAAGGTTGATTACGAGTCCGATATGGCGTACTTCGACAAGCGATACACCCATCCCGACGTCGTTGTCGCCGGTGGTGGCCCCGCTGGCTTGGCCGCAGCGACCGCCGCCGCCGAAGCTGGCGCATCGGTCCTGTTGGTAGAGCACGAGCATCACCTCGGCGGGCATCTTCACTACGGAACGGACGACGACCGAGCCCTCGCAACCGGGCTCGAGGTCAAAGCGCGTGCCGCTGGCGTGGAAATCCTCACGAACTCGACCGTCACTGGCCGTTACGAAGACAACTTCTTGGGCATTGTCCAGCGCTCGCACGCAATCGCCTCCGAGCGCTTGATCAAGGCCCGCGCAAAGACGCTGATCGTTGCGGCCGGACTGATCGAACGCCCATATGTCTTTGAGGGCAACGACCGACCTGGCGTCATGCTGGCCGGTGCGGTTCGACGTCTGATCAACCTTTATGCGGTGAAACCTGGTGATCGCGCCGTCGTATTTACGGCCAATGATTCTGGTGACCAAACCGTTGCTGACCTTGAACGTGCTGGCGTGCAGATCGCGAAGGTCGTCGACGCACGTTCGGGCGGCAACGTGGTCGCCACCGTTGGTTCGCAGAAAGCGGTCAAGTCCGTGAAGCTCGGCGACGGCACCAGCGTCGATGCCGACCTCCTCGTCACCGCTGTTGGCTGGACGGCACCGACGTCGCTGCTGAACATGAGCGGCGACAGGCCGATCTACGATCCGTCAGCGGCGCGTTTCTTCCCCGATCGTGCGCCCGACAACGTACTCGTCACCGGCGGAATCGCTGGAGACGGAACCTTCGAACAACTCGTCGAACACGGCAAACAAACCGGCATCCTCGCCGCCGGTCGCGCGAGTGCGATCGCCCATCGTTTGCAGGCCACGACGGCACGCGCCGTTGCGGTAACCAGCGACGAACCAGCGATGCCCGCCGATACCCGGACGCAACTCGGAAGAGATGCTCACCCCGAGCTCTTCCGCTCGACCACCCACGGCATTGTCGACTACTCCGAAGACGTCGGGTCGAAGGACCTCGTTTCGGCTACCAGGGAGGGCTACGACTCGGTCGAACTTCTGAAGAGGTACACGACCGCAACGATGGGCCCAGCACAGGGCAAGCTCGAGACGGTGAACACGGTGGCGGTCCTGGCCGAGGCCCGCGGCGAGACAATCGCTGAGGTCGGCACGACAATCTGGCGCCCTCCATATGCACCTCTCACTTTGGGAGCGTTGGCTGGCCGCATCTTCGAACCCGAGCGAGTCTCGTCGATTCACCCATGGCACGTCGCCAACGGTGCAACCCCGATCCTGGCTGGTCAGTGGATCCGTACAGAGCACTACGGCGACGCCGCAGCCGAGGTCACGAACGTACGTGAGAACGTCGGGATCATCGACGTTACGCCTCTCGGCAAGCTCGACATGCAAGGCGCGGACGTTCCCAAATTGCTCAACCTGCTCTACACGAACAAGTGGTCCAAGCTCGCTGTTGGATCTGTTCGATACGGCATGATGTGCGCCGAAGACGGTGTCGTTATGGACGACGGCGTCACGGGCCGGCTCGAGGAAAACCGTTGGCTGATGACGACCACGTCTTCGGGCGCAGGAACCGTCTGGGAGTGGGCCGAGAATTGGCTTCAGACCATGCATCCGGAATGGGACGTGCACATCACGCCCGTGACCACCGCCTATACCTCGATCAATATCGCAGGCCCCAACAGCCGCGAATTGCTCGCACGGCTCACCGATGTCGACCTCGATCCCGCCACATTTGAATACATGCGAGTACGAACCGGCACCGTCGCCGGCGTCGATGATTGTGTGATGTGGCGAATTGGCTTCACCGGTGAGCAGAGCTACGAGGTTCACGTACCAGCTGGGTTTGGCCTCCACGTTTGGGAGACCCTGATGAGCGAAGGCGCGGATCTCGGAATCAAACCCTTCGGGCTCGAAGCTCAGCGCATCATGCGATTGGAAAAGGGCCATTTCATTGTTGGCCAAGACACCGATGGCCTGACCAAGGCTCCAACCACAGGTCTGCATCCGCTGATCAAGCTCGACAAGGAAGACTTCGCGGGCAAGCCAGAAGTTGCGTGGTCGCTCGAAGAAGAGTTGCCGGTCCTCGTCTCGGTGCAGATGACCGATAGCACGATCGTGCCGCCCGAGGCATCGCAGATCGTGCGGCCCAACACCAACGAAATCCTTGGCCGAATCACATCATCGAGATACTCGCCAACCCTGAAGAAATCGATTGGATTGGCCCAGGTTCCACCATCACATGCGTCCTCGGGAGTCGAGCTCACCATCGTGCTCACCAGCGGCAAGCGGGCAACCGCGATCGTTCAAGAACACCATGCCCATTTCGACCCAGAGGGAGCGAGGCTCCGATCATGACCGCTACGTTCAAGAGTCCAATTACGAAGACCTATTCGCCGACGAGCAGCGCAGTGTTGACGCTCACCGATGAGTCTTCGCAGGCAAAAGTCATCGTACGTGCAGCCGCAGGCACTCCGGCCAGGGCGGCGCTCGCTCAGGCGTTCGCCGGCAGCCGTACGGCCGACGGTGTCCTCATTGCTGGAACTCGTCCAGATGAGTGGATGCTCATCGGTGACACAGCGGCCGTGCGCGCCCACGTCGACGGTCTATCGACCGACGGCCACGTGAGCATCGTCGACTGGACCCATGGTCGTGCCCAATTCCGTCTCACCGGCGCGGTTGCGAGTTCAGCGCTTGAGAAGATCTGCGGCCTCGACTGGTCCGACGCGATGATGCCCGACGGAGCGGTGACGTCGGGTTCGGTCGCGAAAGTCACCTGCGACCTGATCCGCAACGATGTCGATGACCAGCCGAGTTACCTCGTCCTCGTCGATCGCTCTTTCGGACAGTATCTGTTCGACACGATCATCGATTCTGGCGACGAGTTCGGAATCTCTGCGTCCGTATGAATCTCGGGTCGGTCTCCACGACCGCTAATCGAACGTGGCGATTGCGTACGCTGTCGACATGACATCGATCGACATTCCAACAGGCGCACATCTCATCGGTGGAGAGTGGGTGTCAAGTGGCTCCAAGACCACGACGAGTATCAATCCAGCACGTCCCGACGAGCCCGTCGGCGAGCACCCTGTAGGCGACGCATCGACGGCGGCGGACGCGGTATCGGCAGCGGTGGACGCAAAACGTTCGTGGCGAGACGCCGGATTCAAACGACGTGCCGAGGTCCTCGAACGTGCGGCTGTGTTGTTCGAAGAGCGGGCGGACGAGATCGCGATGATCGGCACTCTCGAAGAAGGAAAGATGCTGGCCGAGACACGCGGCGAAGCTCTTCTGTCGGCCGAAACATGTCGCTACCAGGCCGCAATTATCAAGATGCCTACCGAGCGGATTTATCCGTCCGCCAAGCCTGGCGAGACCATCCGGACCCTGCGTGCGCCGCTCGGCGTCGTCGGGATCGTGACTCCGTGGAACTTCCCGATCCTCATCCCCGTGTGGAAGATTGCACCGGCTCTTGCCGCCGGCAACACGGTCGTATGGAAGACCGCATCGAACACTCCCCTCGTCTCGGTTGCGATCGCCAAGGTATTCGCGGACGCTGGAGTACCAGCGGGGGCGCTAAACCTGATCCTCGGGCCCGGCTCGATGGGCGGTGCAATGATCGAAGATCCGCGGGTCGACGGCGTGACCTTCACCGGCTCGGTGCCGGTTGGCTTCGGAATTCGCGAGGCGGTGACCGCTCGAAACGGACGCGTGCAGCTCGAACTTGGCGGTCACAATCCAGCGATCGTCTTCGACGACGCCGACCTCGATGTTGCGGTTCCGCTGGTCGTTGCTGGAGCCATGGGTTCCACCGGTCAGAAGTGCACGGCGACCCGCAGGGTCATCGCTGTCGGAGGCGTGTACGACGAACTCGTCGAGCGCATGGCTGCAGCGGTCTCAGATCTCAAGGTTGGTGACGGACTCGACCCAAACGTGGGTATCGGCCCGCTCGTGGCACCGGGCGCTCACGCCGAGGTGACGGCCGGGCTCAATAAGGCCATCGCGCAGGGCGCCCAGGTCGTCGCAAGTGCGCCGACTCCAGACACCAGTGATTGCTTCTTTGCTCCCACGCTGCTGACGGGCACGACCGAGCTCGACATCTGGACGGAGGAGGTCTTTGGACCGATCAGCACCGTCGTGGGGGTCGACTCCGAAGACGAAGCGTTCGCATTGGCGAACAGCACCGAGTTTGGACTGTCAGCGTCGGTCTTCACGACCGATATGTGGCGGGTCGATCGGGCGACCAACGAACTCGAGGCCGGGATCATCAAGATCAACGCGCCGACCACCGGCTCCGAGCTTCACGTGCCGTTCGGAGGCGAAAAGTCATCCTCAGGACATGCGCCTCGCGAGCAGGGCGACACTGCCCTCGACTTCTTCACGCGCACCCGTTCGGTTTACATCAACCCCGGCACGCCAAACCCGTACTAGACCTCGTTTGACGTCGGCACCGACCCCGCATCGGGCTCGCTGCTCGCTAGCCGACGAGACAACCACCAGACGAGAAGAGCCGCGGGAATGACAGTCACCGCGATCGCCGCACCAACGGTGAAGGCGTCCGTGTTCGCCAGAAACCCGACCACCAGTGGAGTGATCAACAATGCGATACGAGTGCCCGCTGTAAGCCCCCCCAGAGCACGTGCGGGTCGTTCGTGGCGTGCGGCAGCGTCATAGAGCTGGGGAAACATAACCGAGACTCCCAAGCCAGCAATGAACAGCCCCGCGAACACCGTCAGGCTCGACGGGATCGTCGTTGCCAGGAGTGTTCCAGCGGCCGCCAACAATGTTGCTCGACGGAGCACGACGGCTCCACCCAACCGGTGCACGAGAGCATCGCCGGCGAAGCGCGCGACCAGCATGCCAGCCGTGAATGCAACGTATGCAGCACCGGCGAGTCCTTCAGATTCGCCAAGATCATCGGACAGGCGGAAGGCGGCCCAGTCGCTGTTGATCATTTCGGGGATGATCGCTGCCGCACCGAGTGCTGCGAACGTGACGGCGACCCCCGGTGCTTTGCCCGGCTTTCGAGCGGGGCGTCCGGCCGGATTTGGGGAATCGTTCGGTAGAAGCCCCGGAGCTACATAAAGAAGCGTCGAGGCCAGCACGAGCGAAGCTCCAAGAAGATGTAGGCGAAGGTCGACATCGAGCGTCGCCATCAGCGCTGCCATCACGCCACCGACGACCGTGCCGAGACTCCACATGGCATGGAGGCGGTTCATTACCGGTGCGTCCCGTCTTGCGCTGAGGACCGAACCTTGCATGTTCATCGCCACGTCGGTCACGACATCGCTGATCGACAAGGCTCCGAGCACGAGCAGAAGCAACGCCACACTGTTCACGAGGCTGACAAAGGGCAACATGATCACGAGCAGCAGGGCGCCGCCGATCATGGCCGAGCGGGTTCCAATACGGCCGATAATCGGTCCTTGGACGAAGCTTCCAAAAACCCCGAAGCCGCTTGCCGCGGCCATGACGATGCCAATCGTGGCGAGGTCGACGTCGAGGTTGTCGCGAATGCTGGGAAGGCGCGGGACATAGGAAGCCACGACGGCACCGTTCACGAAGAACTGAACTGCCACGGCCTTCAGTGCGCGGCTCTCGGTCGGCGTGAGC
>JBLIMK010000099.1:0-13339 GCA_047638715.1 Verrucomicrobiales bacterium | reverse complement strand
GTTGTTTGCTCTGCGGAGCCATCTCGTTGCGAAGCTCACCACCTCGACCCGTACAACTCGCCCAAACAAGGCGAGACAAACGTCGACGAGATGGCGCTCATTTGCGCCGACTGCCATCACTGGCTCCACGAGGAGCAGCTCACGCTGTATTGGCAACTTGGCCCTCCCGACCCGGTGAGCGGGCTGCAGACCCGCAGCTGGCAGACCAGGCCAGCACACCCCGATGAAGTCGCCCACGACCATGGCGGCCATCGACAATCAGGTGATCGCGGAAACCGCCAAGCTGCGTAGCGGCCGGGCTCGCGCCTGCCCGGCCTGAATCAACTCGGGATCGACCCCAATCACCGAGTCCGACTACGGGCAGGGCTGATTCGCTAGACCAATTTCCGGTCGATCTTGCGGTTCCGACCGCGGCCCTCTGCGCTCGGCTCTCGGCCTTCGGCACAAGTAGAGTCAGCTGAGCGACACCGGTACGGTGACGTCGCTAGATCTCGTGTGCCACCCCGCGAACCCGAGGAGAACCGTGACCAACCCCTACGACGATCTGCCGAAGACTCCGGCGAACTTCGTTCCGTTGACTCCTCTGTCGTTCCTTGTTCGCACCGTGGACATCCACCCGCAGCGAGATGCGCTGATCTACGGCGATCGCCGCTACACGTGGGGCGACGTCGGCGATCGTGCCACTCGTCTCGCGAGCGCTCTGACGAACCTCGGCGTCGGTATTGGCGACACCGTCAGCGTCATGTGCCCAAACACACCGGAACTCTTCGAGGCACACTTTGCAATCCCGATGGCCGGCGGGGTATTGAACGCGATCAATACCCGACTCGACGTCGACACCGTGGCATACATCCTCGACCACTCAGATGCGAAGGTCCTCATCTCCGACACCGCGTTCAGCGAGACCGTGTCGGCAGCGCTCGCCAACGTGGACAGGGATATCACGATCATCGACATTGTCGACCCGGCGGGTCCCGGCGGTGATCGCCTCGGGGCGCAGACGTACGACGAGTTGCTGGCCAAGGGCGACCCAAACTTCGCCTGGTCGATGCCAGACGACGAGTGGCAGGCACACGCCCTCAATTACACGTCCGGCAGTACGGGCACGCCGAAAGGCGTCGTCTACCACCACCGCGGCAGCTACCTCATGTCGATGGGCACCGTGGCTGGTTGGGGTCTGGGAACGCCACCGACATACCTCTATACGGTTCCGATGTTCCATTGCAACGGCTGGGGCCACGCCTGGACCATGGCATTGCTCGGCGGCACCGTGGTATGCATCAGGGATATCACGGCAAAGGGCGTGTTCGACGCGATTGCCGACCATGGCGTTACCCACTTTGGGGGCGCTCCGATCATCTTGGGGATGCTCGTCAACGCGGCGGACGACGAACGTCGAGACTTCGATCACGTCGTGCACGCAATGACCGCTGGCGCTCCCCCGCCTGCCGCGATCCTGAAGGCCGTGGAACAGATCGGCTTCGATGTGATGCAGGTCTACGGACTTACCGAAACGTTGGGCCATGTCAGCCAATGCGAATGGCGAGCCGAGTGGGACGACCTCGATGATGATGGTCGCGCCGACAAGAAGTCGTGGCAGGGCGTCACGATGCCAATGAATGAACAGCTCGCGGTTTTTGATTCCGAGACGATGACGATGGTGCCTCGCGACGGCGAAACACAGGGCGAGATTTTCATGCGCGGCAACACCGTGATGAAGGGGTACTACAAGGACCCGGAGGCGACCGAAAAGGCCTTCGACGGCGGCTGGTTCCATTCGGGCGACGGAGCGGTTTGGAGGGACAACGGCTACGTCCAGATCAAGGACCGGCTGAAGGACGTGATTATCTCGGGTGGCGAGAATGTCTCGTCCGTCGAGGTTGAGAACACGCTCTACAAACACCCGGCCGTGCTCGCAGCAGGAGTGGTCGCACGGCCCGACGAGAAGTGGGGTGAAGTACCGATGGCGTTCATCGAGTTGAAGCCCGGCGCATCGGCCACCGAGGAAGAGATCACAGCCTTTTGCCGTGAGCAACTCGCGGGATTCAAGACCCCGAAGGCGGTCGTGTTCGGTGAGCTCCCCAAAACGAGCACCGGCAAGATCCAGAAGTTCATTCTGAGAGAACGCGCTCGCGGCTAGTGGATGACCTGACCCCCGCCCAACAAGAGGTCGTAGACACGATCGGCGCTGTCCGGGAATCCTGGCCGGAGTTCCCGGCCGAGCTTCGCTACGAGTTGCGCGGCGAACTCGAGCGCGGGACTG
Source organism: Verrucomicrobiales bacterium (assembly GCA_047638715.1). Taxonomy (GTDB): domain Bacteria; phylum Actinomycetota; class Acidimicrobiia; order Acidimicrobiales; family SHLQ01; genus SHLQ01. The sequence goes on along the minus strand of JBLIMK010000099.1, from coordinate 11,076 downwards.
CCGCACAGGTCGAGCGCTTGGCTGACGATCAATCGATCTGGGCGAACAAACACGCGATCGCCGCAGTGCACGGATGTGAGAAGAAGTACCTCGCCGACCGCGAGTTTCCCGGCTGGTCCGTGCCCTTGGCTCGCGGGACCGTCGTGCACAAAGCAATCGAGTTGTCGATCAATTGGCAGGGCCTACCAATTCCGGCGGAACTTGTCGACGAGGCGATAGCGAGCCTCGAGTTCGGCGACCAGAACATAAGCACGTTCCTTCAGGAGATCTCCGCTGCCGATCGGGCGCAGCTGCGTTCCGATGCCGTCGATCTGGTGTCGAAGTTCGACGAGTGTTGGCCTGACCTCAAGAAGCGGTGGAGACCGGTCACCGAGTCGAAGATTCGTATGGAGCTCTTCGAGGGAAAGGTCATATTGCAAGGAAAGATCGACCTCACCCTCGGCCGAGCCGAAGGCTTGAAGGCCGGCAAAGTGTTGGTCGACTTGAAGAGTGGCAAGTTTCAAGCACAGCACATGTACGACCTTCGCCATTACGCGATGATCGAAACGGTGCGTATCGGTGTGCCGCCGCGTCGAATCGCAAGTTATTACCTCGATGAGGGTCGATTTCACTCCGAGGACGTGAGCGAAGACATGTTGTTCGCGTCGGCGCAGAGGGCGATCGACGGCGTCAACCGCATGATCGACCTCGAGCTCGATGCATCCAACCCTCGGATCATCACTAGCCCGGCCTGCAAATGGTGCAGCGCTCTCGAGACATGCGAACCCGGCCAAGTCAGCCTCCGCGAGTTCGACGATCCCCTCGAGGATCTCGTCTAAGCAACCACCAATCGAAGGATTGGGCGTTTAGGGGCAGAATTCGATTGGCGGTCGATTGACTTTCGTCACGGAGCGGATCGGGGAGCGGCTGAAGCCAGCTCTGCTCTGGGAGCCCGGATCATCGCCCGACCTGGACCGCCGTGTCGCACCGGCGTCGATGGGGTGATCTTCGGCGCGGACCCGTTACTTCAGATCGAGCATCGACTGCACGGTCGCTTGCGCCACCGCTGTCTCCCCAAGCGACGGCAAAACGTTGCCGACATACCGGAGGAACATCCGGTTCGGGCCGACCACCAACACCTGGCTGGTACTCAACTCCACACAGTGCTCGAACAACAAGAACGCAGCACCGTGCAAACCCACCGCCGTCTTTCCAGTGCCAGGCATCGCTAGCGGGGGTGAACCGGCGTCGCAGCTTCAATCCCTGCACGTCGGCGGCGGTCGCCCTGTAGAACGGGATGGCCACGGGAACTCGCCAATCGACGACGAGCGGGTCGTTCGCTACATCTTAAATGTGTCGCCGCCCGACGTACCAGGAGCTACCGTCCGCGAGAAGCGGGTCTTCGTCGATTCGGCCGAACGCGAGCTCGGCGTTCCCCGAGCTCGAGCACAGCTGATGCCTGTTCCTGCATCTCCCGCAACGCCCTACGAGCGCCGTCGAGATACAACCGCTCGGCGTGGTGGTCGGGGTAAAGCGGAGCCTCGACCGGTTCAGAAACGGCTCACCACGCCACCGGTGTGGTGTCCTTCGAAGAGTGACTGTGGCGACAAGCAGTTGACTGGCGCCTTCCCTACAGTACGAATGATGCAATCGAAAAGAGCACTCGTCATCGCTCACGAACCCGACGAGCCGGGAGGCCAAGTGGCCGTGCGGCTGACCGAGCGGGGCTACGACGTCGACACACACTTCGTCACACAGAACCACGACGCGCCGAACGCCGCAGCGCCGTTCCCCAACGCAGCGGACTACGACGTCCTGGCCATCATGGGTTCGATTCACTCACTCACGAGGAAGCAAGAGATCGAGTCGTGGATCTATGACGAACTCGAACTCGTCCGAGAAGCTCACGCCGCCGACCAGCCTGTTCTGGGCATCTGCTTCGGCGGACAACTCATCGCCGAAGCCCTCGGCGGATCGGTGGAGGTCTCGCCGGTGACCGAAATCGGGTGGTACACGTTGCAAGATGTTTCCGGAGCGGACAACCCCGCCGGCCCCGGACCATGGATGGAGTGGCATCACGATCGGTTCACCGCCCCGCCCGGTGCGACCGTGTTAGCCGAGACCGACTCGTGTCCGCAGCTTTACTCCATCGGCCGCATGGCGGGCACACAATTCCACCCCGAAGTAGATGTCGCGCACATCGATGGCTGGCTCGCGTCCGCGATAGATGAATACCTCACCACATACGGCCAAGAGCGAGCCCAGATTCGAGCCGACGCTGCAGAGCATGAAGCACGCAACATCGAGCAGTGCGCTCGGCTTGTCGACTGGTTCCTCGACACAATCGCCTTCCCGAAGATCGACGTGACTCCATGACCGACGTAGCAGAAGACGCCAGCGGCCAGCCCATCCTTGATGGTGATCTCAGCTTTGCGGCCTTCAGCGACGTGGGCCCCTGGCAGGTACGGCTCGAGGATGCCCGCTGGAGAGATCGAGTCGACACGATTCGATCCACCGTGAAGCGCCAGGTCCCGAACCTCATCAAGCCGACCAAAGTCCCCGCAGGTGGTCGATTGATCGAGGTTGCAGCACGGCTCGGTGGCGGTATCGGTGCCTGGTATCTGACCGGTCGTCGACGTGGCGGAGCGGACTCGACCGCAGACCTGTCTCGTCGACTCCGGGAGGCAGCCGAGGTCCTCGGACCGACGTACATCAAGCTGGGGCAGATCATCAGTTCTGGCCAGGGGATCTTCCCCAAGGAATTGGTCGACGAATTCGTCAAGTGCCGAGACCAGGTTCCAGCCGAGGATTTCGAGGCCGTAAAAGCCGTCGTGGAATCCGACCTTGGTCGACCACTGGACGAAGTCTTCGCCGAATTCGACCGCGCGCCGTTAGCTGCCGCCTCGATCGCACAGGTTCACCGGGCCGTTCTTGCCGATCACATCTCGCCGGGTGGCGGCAAAGAAGTTGTCGTCAAGGTGCAGCGCCCTGCCGTCAGCGAACTGGTCCATCAGGACCTCAAAGTTATGGCGTGGATCGCTCCCTTCCTGATCGGTCGAATCCCCGTAACGGCGCTCGCGAACCCACCCGCGCTCGTCGAAGTCTTCGCTGAAACCATCACCGAGGAGCTCGATTTTCGCCTCGAGGCAGACAACATGCTCGATGTCGCGATGTCACTTCGCCAGCTGGGACAGACCGCGTACGTCATCCCCCGTCCTCATCCCACCCTGGTCACCCGTCGGGTGCTGGTTATGGAACGACTCAGCGGCTTCTCGTTCGATGACGTCGCAGGAATCAACGCGGCCGGGGTGAACACACACGACATCGTCCGCACGTCGATGATCGGATTCCTTGAAGGAGCGATGATCCACGGCGTATTCCACGGCGACCTGCACGGCGGCAACCTGTTCGTACAACCCGACGGCCGAACAGCGCTGTTCGACTTCGGCATTACCGGCCGATTGAGCGAGAAGAAGCGCCAAGCATTTCTCCGACTGCTCATGACCGGGATGATGAGCGACGTCAAAGGCCAACTCGCAGCGATTCGAGACCTGGGGGCTCTACCGCTCGATACCGATCTCGATGTGGTGTTCGCCGACCTCGGGCTCGACGCGGCGCCCCTCGACCCCGTCCAACTCGCTCCTGAGGAGCTCATTGCTGAGCTCCAACGGTTCGTGAAACTGATGCTGGGCTACGGAGCGAGCCTCCCCAAGGAGCTCATGCTCTTCGTCAAGAACATGATGTTCGTCGACGCAGCGATCGGCACCCTGGCTCCCGATCTCGACCTCTTCGGCGAGGTGGCCCACATCGCCACCTACTTTGCCCAGACCCACGGACAACGGCTCGCCAGCGAACTCGGGGTCGACGGCGAAAACGTCGAGGTCGACCTGACCTCGTTCAAAGACAGCCTGGGTGTCGATCGTTCGACCGAAACGATCACGTACAACGACCTGCGCGCCCGACGCGAGCTCATTCAGCACCGCATGTCGAACCACCGAGGCCAGAGAACCAAGAAAGGGTTCCTCAAACGTTTCGGGCGCTAGGCGAGCTCAGCTCGCGTTGCGAAGCGCCGGAATCGCCGTGGTGGCGACCGTTTCAAAAACGTCTCGCTGGGCATCGACCGGGTAATACACACCGATCTCGTCGTAGCCGAGGTCGAAGAGCTGACCCGCCAGATCCTCGAATGCAGCTGCATTCGCCCAATAGAAAAGATTGCCGCCACTGGCGCGCGCATTGCCATCGAAGAGAAGAAAGCTGTGGCGAATCGTGGCGGGGTCCCGTCCAACGTCATCACACGCAACGGTCATCTTGTCCTTCAGCGCAACGGCATCGGCGAGCAGCTCCTCAGCTCCAGCACCAAAACTCATCGTGTTCCACGTATCTGCCCGCGATGCCGCAAAACGCATCATCCGCGGCCCCATCGCGGCCACCGTGATTGGTGGCCGAGGTTCCTGAACAGATTGATGGACCGCAGCTGAATCAACGGTGTAGAAGTCGCCGTCGAAGGAACATGTTGACTCGCCGAGCAACGACGTCACGATCTCCAGGTACTCGCCGAACCGGTCAGCGCGCTCCCGATTCCCCCAGTTGGGAACACCGATCATGCCGTAGCCGGGATCGACGGTGAGGCCGAGCCCCAGCGCTGCTTCAACACGTCCACCCGAGATGTGATCGACCGTGAGCACCTGACGGGCAAAGGTCGCCGGATCTCGCATTGGGATCTGCGCCACACAAGGAGCGAGGCGGATCCGGGTTGTCGCTTCGGCCAGGGCTGCCAATGTGGTCCAAAGATCGAACCAAGGAACGGTCGGGTTCTTCCAATCGACGTACTGGTCAGCGGTCGTGACCAGATCGAATCCCAGTTCTTCGGAGTGCACTGCTCGGCGTCGAAGTTCCTTCCACTCGAGGTCGGGCAGTAATTCGACTTGAAACCTTCGCGACATGGACATGAGCGGAAGTTAGCACCCGGCTGGTTCTTGACCTGGGGGAGCGCCCAGCCCGAGCGAATGGGAGATCATCAAATCGTCCTCTACCCTTGCCCTTCGTGCGTCTTGTTGTTGCCAGTTGCACCGTCGACTACGACGGTCGCCTCACCGCCCATCTCCCCGAAGCTACCCGCCTGATCATGGTGAAAGCGGACGGCTGTGTGGCGATCCATGCCGACGGTGGCGCCTACAAGCCCCTCAACTGGATGAACGCGCCCAATCGACTCATCGAGGATGGCGCTGAATGGCGGGTGGTGAGTCCGAAGGGCGAAACCCTCATCATCACAATCCACGAAACCTTCAGCGATACGAATTGGGACCTTGGGATCGACCCGGGTCTCATCAAGGACGGCGTCGAGGCCCATTTGCAAGAGCTCCTCGCCAACGACCCCACGTCGATCGCCGACGGATACAAGCTCGTCCGTCGCGAGTTCCCGACCGATATTGGTCCGGTCGATCTGCTGTGCCGCGACGAGAACGATGCGGTGGTCGCCATCGAAGTAAAACGACGAGGCGACATCGATGGCGTCGAACAGTTGAGTCGATACCTCGAGTTCCTCAACCAAGATCCCCGTCTGCATCCGGTAAAAGGAGTCTTCGTCGCACAAGAGATCAAGCCGCAGGCGAAGGTCCTCGCGACCGAGAGATCCATCGAGTGCGTCGAGGTCGACTACGACGAGCTCCGCGGGATCGAATCGCCGCAGCTGAGGCTCTTGTGAAGCCCAAAATCGTTGCTCGACTCGTCGGTCTGGTGCTGTTTTCGCTCATACTCGGCGCCTGTGGCCTTTTCGGAGACGACGACGAAGCCGCATCTCCGGATGCTCCCGTCGATGTTTTGCCGGCGTCCCTGCGAGTGGAGTGGGGTGATCGCTTCTTCACGATCGATCCGTCCTCGATAACGCTCGGCCCGGCAGGCGAGCCAACCAACGCATCCCTCGGGCTCCTCACCTCAAACGTGGCGAACCTCACGGTCAACCCGATCGATCCAACGAACGCTGGCATCGAACATGACGGAGCCAAATTCGTCGTAATCGGGTCGGTACCCGGACAGGAACCCGACCTTGTTTCGCTGGCGAGACGTCTTGCAAATGTGAACCCTGGAATGATCAGCATCGAGCTGCCCTTCTCCCCTGTCCCAGCGGACGTAACCAACGCGTTGGCGCAGCTCTACGCAGATGAGCTGAACGGCCGGCTCGGCGATGGTCTCGACGTGACGATCGGCGGCGAAAAGAAATTGCTCGCGGCGAGCACTCTTGGTCCCGCGACCACCGTTTCATGGCGCGGCGATTGGGAGGTGTCGATCGACTTCTCCCAGATCGAGAGCGCTCTCTCGAATCTGTTCCCCGACGTTGGTGCCAAGGGTGGCGAAGCAAGCTTCACCGTCGAACCGGGTCCAACGAATGACGATCCATCGACCGTCGTGATCGTGCCCGGCCCCGCAAGGACCACGTGCTGCGACGAAGCTTCAACTCGTCGGCTCGAACAAGCCCTGACGAGCGACATCGAGGTCGTAGCGCTGCGGTTTAGAGATGTCGACCCTGCACGCGGTGAGGAGTGGGCCGAAAGTCTGGGCATCACCGAACTCGTCGGAACATTTAGCACTCGTTACACCGCTCGCCAAGACCGAGTCATCAACATTCGCAAGATCGCCGAGTTGACCAAGGGCTACATCATCGAGCCCGGCGGGACATTTTCGCTGAACGAACACGTTGGTCAGCGCACGCGAGAAAAGGGGTTCGTCCCGGCCGGGACGATCATCAACGGTCACTTGGTCGATAGCGTTGGTGGCGGAATTAGCCAGTTCGCGACGACGATATTCAACGCCTCTTTCTTCGCCGGCCTCGAGTATGAGCGCTACCAATCGCACTCGATCTACTTCAGCCGCTATCCGTATGGCCGTGAGGCGACGATTTCGTGGCCTGCACCGGAACTCGAGATCCACAACCCCACTCCGCACGGAATTCTGATTTGGTCGACCAGCACGGAGAACTCGGTGACCGTCGATCTGTATTCGACGAAGTGGGCCGATGTCGAGCAGACCGGGCAACGCGAACACGGCGTCGGCGCTGCGTGTACGCGAGTGACGACCGAACGCACGCGCACCTATCTCGACGGTACGACGGAAATCGATACGGTCTTTGCGACCTACCGCCAAGAAGGCATTGCCTGCGACGGCACCGAAACACAAAATCCGGACGAGCCGCCACCGACAACGACCACAACAACACTCCCCGGCGACGGATCGACGACGACCACGACGATGCCCGTCTCCCCGACCACGATCGACTCGTCGACGAGCACCACGACAACGTCCACGACCACCACGTCGAGCACCTCCACTTCGACGACGACAAGCTCGAGCACGACCACGCCCTAGTCGGGTTGTCGATACGCTCCGAAGTGTGATTTCGGTCGACACCGCCATCGTCGGAGCTGGCCCCGCCGGGGCGGCCGCCGCTCATCGCCTCGCACAGGCTGGGCACGACGTGCTGCTCATCGATAAGGCGACATTCCCACGCGACAAGTTCTGCGGAGATGGACTGACGACCCTGTGTCTCAGGCAGTTCCAAGAGATGGGATTCTCCGTCGCCGGCATCCCCTCATTCACACCCATCGAAGGCGTCGTGCTGCGCTCGCCCTCCGGTCGGCGTCACGACATTCCTCTGCCGACGGACGCGGGCCTTTACGCAGCCGTTGCGCGGCGAGAAGAACTCGACGCCGCACTGGTCGACTTCGCCGTGTCTGCTGGAGCAAAGGTTCGGTTCGGATCCAAGATCGCGGCTGTCGAACCCGATCGAGACGGCATCGTGCTCACCGACGACACTGGTGTGGCGATCCACGCTCGCCAGTGTGTCGCCGCCGATGGCATGTGGTCCCCTGTCCGCAAGCTGCTCGGACTCGACCTCGAGAAGTACCGGGGCGAGTGGCATGCATTCCGCCAGTACTTCGAGAACGTCGCGCCAGCGGCCGCCAGTGAGATGTGGATCTGGTTCGAGCGAGATGTTCTACCCGGTTACGTCTGGTCGTTCCCCGTCGGCGATGGCCGAGCCAATGTCGGCTTCGGAATTCTGCGTGGTGGCGATATTTCGACCCAACAGATGAAGGCCTTGTGGCCCGACCTCTTGCAACGGCCCCACATCCGCGAGGTCATCGGAGCCGACGCACGCCCCGAGTCGCCGCACCGAGCTTGGCCGATTCCTGCCCGAATAGACGAAGCGCCGCTCAGTGGACCCAGAACGGTTTTCGTTGGAGATGCGGCAACGGCATGCGATTCGTTGACCGGCGAAGGTATTGGCCAAGCGCTGCTCACCGGACGGATCGCGGCGGCGTCGATCCTCGAACATGCGGGCGACTTTGGGTCTATCGAGAAGAGCTACGTCTCCCAAGTCCGAGCCGAACTCCTGGCCGATCACAAGATGTCGGAATTGCTCGGACACTTGATGGCCCACCCACGCGTTGCTGAGCTCGCGCTCCGCGTAGTCGGCAGCAACGAGTGGACGAAACGAAACTTCGGCAGATGGATGTTCGAGGACTACCCGCGGGCGCTCGTTGCGACACCACGACGCTGGTCCAAGGGTATGTTCACGGAGCCCGGCGTCGATCTCGGCGAGGGAACCAGATCGGCTAGCGGCTGACGATTGGCGACGCGTGATGGACGAGCATGTCCCACCGCTCGCCGTTCGACACGAAGATGTTCAGCGCTGCACTCGCGGATGCGTTCCCGCTTTGATCGACGAGGTTCTCGTCGACCGAGACGTAAGCAAAACGTCCCTCGACCATCACGTGCTCGTCGGTGAGAATGACCTGGAGGCTCTGTGGCCCACGGAAGATCGCCGCGTACGACTCGAGGATCGTCTTCGTGCCATGTATTGACGCCCAACCCGGATGTGTGCATGTCGTGCGTTCGCTGTGCTCCCAGATGGAGGCCAAGACGTCGAGGTGCTGGCGTTCGAATGCGTCGTAATATTCGGCATTGGCAGCCGAGACCAGGGCAACCTGGTCGAGAGCGTCGGACATGGTCTAAAACTAGATCCGACTCGAGCGATTAAGCGTTCGCCGCTTCCCGGGAAGCTTTCAAACGTTTGAGTTCACGCGCACGAATGCCGTAGTCGAGAAAGACCTTACGCAACCGAACATATCCCGGCGTGACTTCTACGCACTCGTCGTCGGCGATCGTCTCGAGGGCGGCTTCGAGCGACAAGATTCGAGGCGGAACCAGACGGATGGTGTCGTCGGAGGACTGCGTGCGAATGTTGTTCAGCTTCTTCTCGCGGCAGATGTTGACGTCCATGTCTTCAGAACGTGGGTTTTCGCCGACGATCATGCCTTCGTACACCGCAACGCCTGGCCCGATGTAGAGCGATGTGCGCTCCTGAATCAATTCGATGGCATGGGTGGTCGTCGAACCAGTTCGGTCAGCGACAATCGAGCCGGTCACGCGGGTACGGATCTGGCCAACCCATGGAATCCAACCTTCGAACACGTGGTTCGCCAAGCCGGTTCCACGTGTTTCGGTCATGAACATCGTACGGAAACCAATAAGTGCACGAGCAGGAACCACGTATTCGAGACGGACCCAGCCGTCGCCGTGGTTGTTCATGTTCTCCATCTTGGCTTTGCGTTCGCCAAGCATCTGAGTGACGGCACCGACGTGCTCTTCTGGCACATCCACCGTGAGGCGTTCGGTTGGCTCGTGCAGCTTTTCGTCGATCTCTTTGGTGAGCACGGCGGGTTTACCGACCGTGAGCTCGAAGCCTTCGCGACGCATTGTTTCGACCAACACCGCGAGTTGCAGCTCGCCACGACCCTGAACTTCCCAGGTATCTGGGCGCTCCGTGTCGATGACTCGGATCGAGACGTTGCCGACGAGTTCTTTGTCCAGACGATCTTTGATCTGGCGTGCGGTGAGCTTGGTGCCATCCTTGCCGGCGAGCGGCGAAGAGTTCGTGCCGATGGTCATCGACAGCGTTGGTTCGTCGACCGTTATGACCGGCAGCGGCCGAGGATCTTCGAGATCGGCGAGTGTCTCACCGATCATGATCTTGTCGATGCCCGAGATTTGGACGAGCTCTCCGGGGCCAGCCTCCTCGACATCGATATTGGTGATGCCATTCGTGACCGTGAGTGTGGCGACCTTCGCCTGCCCGATCGTCCCATCGGTCTTGCACCAAGCAACTTGTTGACCCTTGCGGATCTTGCCTTGCATGACCCTGCAGATCGCGATGCGGCCGAGATATGGCGACGCATCGAGGTTCGTAACCCACACTTGGGTTGGGTGTTCCTCGTCGAATTCGGCCGGAGGAATCGCCTCGACCAGCGTCTCGAAGAGGGCGGTCATGTCGGTGCCGGTCTCTCCATCCATGCTGAGTTGCGCGTAACCGAGACGTGCGGCGGTGTAGACGATTGGAAAGTCGATCTGTTCTTCGTCGGCGCCGATGTCGATGAACAGGTCGTAGACCTCGTCGACAACCTCGTCGATTCGCGCGTCGGCACGATCGATCTTGTTGATTACCAGCACGACGGGGAGGCCGAGGTTCATTGCCTTGCCGAGCACAAATCGGGTTTGCGGAAGCGGTCCTTCGCTCGAATCGACGAGGAGAACAACGCCGTCGACCATCGTCAAGGCTCGCTCGACCTCGCCACCGAAGTCGGCGTGACCAGGGGTATCGACGATGTTGATCTTGGTGTCGCCCCATTGCACCGCTGCGTTGTTCGCGAGGATGGTGATGCCCTTTTCGCGTTCCAGGTCGGTGTTATCCATCACGCGCTCGACGGCTTCACCGTGGTCGCTGAATACGCCGCCTTGACGCAGCATCGCGTCCACGAGGGTCGTTTTTCCATGATCGACGTGAGCGATCATGGCAATATTGCGGAGATCTTTACGCTGTTGCACAGGAGAACGGTAACGGGCCGCGCACAGTACTAGGCGGCAATACGCCACACTTCACACCTGTCCAATGAGCTGTAATTCGAAGATTCTCGGAGAAATTTCGTCGATTGAGGAACCAAATCGCCGATCGTGACGTCAAAGGACCAAGTACTAGGGCGCTATCGACTTGGCGCCGACAACCCTGAATGAGGAGATTTCCCATGGCGGATGCACCAGGAACAC
>JBLIMK010000098.1:0-13651 GCA_047638715.1 Verrucomicrobiales bacterium | reverse complement strand
CGCGATCTGCCCCGGGCACGTCGAGACACCGCTCACCGCCTACCTCCAGGATCCCGAGATCAGAGCGGGACGAACAGCGGTCACACCACTCGGGCGAATCGGACAGCCGGCCGATGTTGCTTCGGCAGCGTTGTATCTAGCGTCGGAAGATTCGAGCTGGGTCACCTCGACCGCGCTCGTCGTCGACGGCGGAATCGTCGCATCGATCTACAACCACATGCCTGGCCGGAAATGGCGAAACGACGAATGATTCAAACCATCTTAGAGCCAGCGCGAGAACCCCTAGGAGAGCCATGCGAATAGTCGACCTCACTGTTGCGATAGGTGCGGACACGTACAGCCCGCCCTCTGTCAATCGGCCGATTGGCATTACCCAGCACTTCAAAGAGCCAGGGTTCTGGATGGTGACGGAGATCTCGATGATGCTCCACGCCGGCTCCCACGTCGACTTCACAAAGCACTACCGCGAAGACGGCGAAGTGGCGGGCGACATTCTGCTCGAGCGAACATGCGGCGAGGCAGTCATTATCGATCTCTCACACATCGAACCCGAACACGACATCACCCCAGCCGATCTCAAAGCCGCGGCACCCGAGATTCGAGCCGGCGACATCGTCCTCGTCAGAACCGGCTGGACCGACATTGCATGGGGCGAATTCCCCCGGTACTACCTCGGATCTCCGTCGTGCTCACCCGAGGCTGCACAATGGTTGGTCGACACCGGCGCGAAAGCCATCGGCTTCGACTGCTTTCCCGAAGCTTCGGCAAAGAAGCAGAACTACCTTCCGTACGAATTCGTCGTGCACCAAATCATTGGTGACTCGGGCGCGATCCTCATGCAATCGCTGACCAACCTGTCAGAGGTTCCCGTCGACGAACGGTTCCAATTCTTTGGTGCCTTCTTGAACGTGACCGGAGCAGAGGGATCGCCAGCCCGCTTCTTCGCAGCGCTCGACTAACGACGTACTTAGACGCCCAGATGTGTGCTCATGGCCGTCTCGTCGGCTCTGAGCTCGGCGGGCGTACCTTCCCACACGATCTTGCCGTACTCGCTCATAAGCAGCAGTCGATCGGCGAGCGCGAGCGCCAGTCCAAGGTTCTGCTCCACGAGCAGGATGCTCAGTCCGGAACCCTTGAGTGAGATGAGCGTGTCGCGAATGACACCGAGGATGATCGGCGCGAGGCCTTCCGACGGTTCGTCCATAAGTAGCAACGACGGATTGATCATTAGCGCCCTACCGATGGCGAGCATCTGCTGCTCGCCGCCCGACAACGTGCGGGCCAGGCTCGTCTTTCGCTCTTCCAATCGGGGAAAGAACCCGAACACTCGCTCGATGGTCCATGCCTCACCCATGTCGTGGGCTGGAGCCCGCGCGATCACGTCGAGGTTCTCGACCACGGTCAGGCTTCCGAAGATGCGTCGACCTTGCGGTACATAGCCAATTCCGCGTCGGGCGATCTCGTATGATTCGAGATTGGTGATGTCCTCGCCCTGCCAGGTGATCGTGCCGTCGGCCTGCCGCGGTGGAGCCACGCCGGCGATCGTACGAACCAGGGTGGTCTTGCCCATTCCGTTACGGCCCAGTAAGCCAAGAACTTCTCCATCGCGCACCTCGAGAGTAGTGCCATCGAGAATATGGGCGGTGTCGTAATATGCCTGAACGTTTTCTACAGTAAGCATCAGTCGAACTTCAGATAGACGTCATGGACGCGTTGGTTGTTACGAATTTCGTCGGGATTGCCCTCGGCGATCCTGCTGCCGTTGTCGAGCACAAGAACTTGATCGACGAGCTCGAGCGCTATATCCATGTCGTGCTCGATAAGAATGATCGAAAGATCGCGTGGCAGGCCATTTATCAGGCCCTTCATCATCTTGCGTTCGGCAGCCGACAAGCCTGCTGCCGGCTCGTCGAGAAGCAGCAATTTGGGGTTCGATGCAAGCGCCATAGCGATCTCGAGTTGGCGGTGCGCACCATGGGACATCTCCGACACGAACGCATGGCGGTCAGCGGTCAGGCCGACGGCTTCTAACGCAGATGCGATCATCTCGTCGAGTGCACCTCGAACCCTGATCCGTGACCAGAAACTGAACCGCTCTTTGGTTACCGCCTGAGCGGCGATTATTAGGTTGTCCTCGACCGAGAGCTCTTTGAAGAGCTCGGTCACTTGGTATGTGCGTCCGACGCCGCTCTGCGCTTTTTGGTAGGGCGCAGAGCGGCTACTGTCGGATCCGAACAATTCCACAGATCCCTCGGTGGGTTGTACCTCACCGGAGATCGTGCGAAATAGTGTGGTCTTACCGGCACCGTTCGGGCCTATAACCGCCCACCGTTCTCCCTCCTCAACGAGGAGGGAGACGTGGTTGACAGCTGTGACACCACCGAATCGTACGGTGACATCGTCGACATTCAGAACAGTGCTCAGAACAGACCTTCTTTCTTCCGTTGTACTTCGTTAGCCGCTGACGCCGTTGCCTTGGAAGTCCTTGGTATACGTCGGCTGGGACAGGAACTCTTCGGCCGTGTAGGGGAAGAACTGATCTATGCCTTCGTAGGTGAAGATCGGCACATTCCACAACTTGCCGTCCTCGCGCTTCTGGACTTCACGGATGTAGATGTTGAGAACCGGTGAGCCGTACTCGTCCAACGACTGCGTTCCAAATGGTGTGTCCACCGTGAGATCGCCCTTCATGGTCTCGATGAACGTCGCTGGGTCATAGACGCCGCCGGTCTCCTCAAGTGTGGCCACGATCCACTGCATTGCCGAGTAGTTCGCAGCTGCGTAATACGAGGCGATCTTGCCTGTGGCATCTTCGAACTTCTTGACGAAGTCCTGCGTTGCCGGGATATCAGCACCTTCAGCCCAGTGACCATGTGAGAGGGTTCCAAGAACCGTGTCCTCGTCCATTGCCCGAAGCACCGACTGATCGGTGGTTACCGCTCCAGCCAGCAGCGGCGTCTTCTGATTGACACCGAAGTCGGAGTAGGCGGTGATGAACGGAACTGCCGCTCCGCCCACCGACAAGCCGAAGATCGCATCCACATCGAGCCCGTTCATCTGGGTTGCGTAGGTTCCGAAATCCTGGTTCGGTGGTGGGAACCAGATCTGCTCGGAAATGGTTCCGCCAGCATTGGTGAACGCATCGGCGAAGCCACCGCAATGTTCGTAACCGAACGAGTAATCGGCGCACGACGTTGCGATATTTGTGTAACCAGCCTCGTCAAACGCCCACACGCCAAAGGCATGTGACGACTGACTGCAGGCCCAACCACCCGGGCGGGCGTAACCCACGAGTGGAGTCCGCTGGGTGAAATCGTCGGTGCACGAATATGGCGAGAGTTGCAGCACGTCGGTTCGATCGCCCAACGCATCGCCGAGTGCAGCACCGGTGCTGGCGAGAATACCCGGAACGATAATGTCGACTTTGTCGACCTCGACCAGCTTGGTAGCAGCGGTAAGTGCAACGGCAGCATCTGAGCCGGTGTCTTCGAGCACGAATTCGATCGTGACTCCGGATGCCTCGATGGTCTTGCCGTCGCCAAACTCGTCAAAGTAAAGCTGCAATCCCTGTTGTGCGTCCTCGCCGGGACCGGCGACAAAACCGGTTAGCGGAAGTAGGACACCGATCTTGAGCGTTGTGGGTTCGCCATCGCCGCTAACACCATCGCCGGTATCTGGAGCGGCAGTGGTTGCCGTATCTTCGTCATCCCCGCCGGTGTCGGCATCTGGCGCCGCGGTCGTTGCCGTATCGGCGTCCCCGGTTGCCGTGTCGCTGTCGCTACTACACGCAGATGCGAATAACGCCAGTACCGCTGTCAGCAGCACCAACTTTCGGATTATCTTTACCATGACTTGCCCTCCTAGTTGTCTTGCCCGGTTCGGCGTTTGCCTCGCGGAGATTTCCTCTTAGCTCGACTCGGACAGCACCGCTTCGGGCGTGTCATCGCTGCGGAGATTGAGATCGCCGTCAATTGCCGACTGGTCGATGCGGCGTCGCCACCACTTATTGAGAGAACCAACCAGTCCTTCTCGGGCGAAGAGCACAACGAAGATGAAGACGAGGCCCATAAGCGTTGGCCAGCGATCGATCTTGATACTCACCCAGTTGCGGAGAAACACGATCATAAATGCACCGATGAACGGTCCAACGAGCGTGCCGATACCTCCGAGGATCGTCATGAGAACGGGCAGCGCTGACGCTGCGAGAATTGCGTCCGATGGGTTAACAAACTCGTTCAAGTAGACGAGGAGGATGCCCGCGATGGTGGCAAAGAAACCGGAGATGACGAACATCTGAAACTTGAGAAACGACGAGTTGTGGCCGAGCATGCGCATTCGCCTCTCGGAACCCCGCAATCCTTTCAGCGCGTATCCGAACGGCGATCGAACGATCACGGCGAGGGCCAACGAACAGATTGCGACCACCGCAAGAACGACGTAGTAGTACCTGAATTCCGTCTCGACCGAAACCGGACGTCGGATGCCGAGCAGGCCATTCTCCGCGCCGGTGATGTCGACCAGCAGCGATGCCAGCCCCCACACGATCATTCCCTGGGCGATGGTGATCATGATGAAATACACGCCGGTGCTTCGCATGGCCATCAAACCAAAGATGGTGGAGGCAATCATGCCGGCGATAAAGCCGACCAAGATCTGCACGGGTATCCCGCCGTCGGTTTTTGCTGCCACGTAACCAACGCCGTACATAGCACTGCTGAGCACACCTGCATGACCCAGTGTGACAAGTCCGGCATATCCGGCCATCAAGTCGATGCTCATAGCGAACAACGCTGATACCAGGGCGAGCGTGAGAAGTCGGAGAATAAAGGTATCGGCCACGAACGGCGCGACAAGTGCCATCGGGACGAACGCTGCCAAGAGTGAGACCTGCACCCTCTTCGTCAGAGGAAGCGACTGGATCCAGCTCACAAAGCTCTCCCGAGAAGTCCGTTTGGACGAACCATCAAGATGATTGCCATCGGCGCGAACAGGGTGAAGAACGACAAGTCTGGGATGAGCGCCTTTGCGAACGCATCGATCAGACCGACCACAACGGCCCCAAGTGCAGCACCTTCGAGGCTCCCGAGCCCGCCGATGATCACCACGACCAGAGCGAAGAGCAGGATCTCGAAATCCTGACCCGGTAGGAGCACGAGGAACCCAGCCCCGATCACGCCCGACATGCCAGCGATGAATGCTCCGAACATAAATGCTCCGGTGAATACCGCTTTGATGTTGATGCCGAGGGCGGCGACGGTCTCTCGGTCGTCGACGCCGGCTCGTACGATTGCACCGATCTTGGTCCGGCGGTCGATGTAGAAGAGCACTAAGGCCAAGATGATCGCGAACCCAAGCACGAATATGCGGAACTTCGGGTAAAAGAACGAGTCGCCGATCTGGAAAGCACCCTTGAGGTAGTCCGGCTTGTCGACGACACGGGGATCACCACCCCATGCCCATAACGACAGGTCGCCGATCACGAACGTCATTCCGATCGTGAGCAGAACTTCGGGCTTTTCTAGGCCTCGGATCCGGCGCAACAACACGCGCTCGGTAAACAGTCCGACAAACGCTATGACGATGCCTCCGGCGAGAAGCCCTAGCCAGAACTGTCCCGTTGCCGTGGTGGTCACGACCCCGACGTACCCGCCCATGAGGTAGAAACCACCGTGAGCGAGGTTCGCGATTCGGAGCAGACCGAAGATCATCGTAAATCCTGCAGCCAGGAAGAACAGGAGTGCACCGAAGCTCAACCCATTGAGAATCTGTGTAAAGAACGCGAGAGTGCTCATTTGTGTGAGCGTCCAGGCGATCAGCGGTATTCCGACCGCCAATGTCCCGAGCAGGACACGCAATCGATCTCGTCTGACCGTATTGACGACTTTTACGTCCTCAGCCACCTCATCATCACCGATCACAACCCCCATCCCTTACCCCCTGCGGAGAACCTAGACCAAAGAATGACCCAATCGTCATTCAGCTCCAAAAGATTGTGCATAATGCATTATCGGCCAATCGGCATCGAGAGAATTCGGTCTCACGTCTTCTATGATGCCGACCACCACACACGAAGGCCGAGGGAAATCGATGTTCATCGAGCACTGTTCGGCAGCTTCATAATGGATTCAGGCGTCCTCTGGGCTCTCGTGGCTGCGCTCGGATTCGGCTTCACGCAGATGATCAACCGGAAGGCCAACCTTCTAGTCGACGCGTTTCGCACAGCGTTCGGAATGTTGATCGCGGTCGAAGCAATCCTCGTCGCGCGGCTCCTCATCACCGGAGACTTCGCACTGCTCGCCGACGCCCCGCTCGGCTCGCTCGCCTACTTCGCCGGAAGTGCGATAATCCACTACATCGGCGGATGGACGCTGCTCGCCCTCAGCCAGCAACGAATCGGCGTCGCACGAACGGGCGCTCTTGTCGCAGCGACACCGATCGTCGGCGCACTGTTGGCCGTGCCCGTGCTCGATGAGTCACTGTCGCTCCTCACATTCGTTGGCGTTGCTGCCACCGTTGGCGGTGTTGCCCTCATCTCGCTGAGCCGTCCCGGTGACAACAAGCAGTGGTCGAACCCGTGGTACGCGCTCCTCGTCGCATTTGCATGGGGGGTATCGCCTATCTTTATTCGCAAAGGGCTCGAGGGCCTCGACGAGCCCCTCCTCGGACTGACGGTTGGCCTCGCTGCTGCTCTCATTGTTCATGCGGCTGGTCTCACCCTGGCCGGTCAGTGGAAACGTCCGCCACCACCAAGATCCGCTTATCGTTGGATGATGGCTGGCGGAGTCACCGGCGCGATTGCAATCAGCGCCCAATGGGTCTCGTTCAGTCACACCACGATCGCTATTTCGATCACCGTCCAGCAACTGGCGACACTCGTCGTGATCGGCCTCGCTCCGCTCGTGTTCGACGCGAAGCAAGAACGGATGACGATCGCGCTCGCTGTCGGCACCGCAGCGATGATCGGTGGAGCGGTAATCGTTGTTGCTGCTGGCTGAGTCCGACGCCGCGCCGCCAGGATTTAGTCGAGGGTGTCGAGAACCTGCCGGATGTCAGCTGGGTTCCACCACTTCTCGAGCCCAAGGTCGTCGGCGACTGCACCTGCCGCGTTGTAGCCAGGTTGCCCGTGAAAGCTGCCGCCGGGGTGTTGCGACGCACCGCAGAGATAGAGCCGCTCGATCGGGGTTGTATACCCGGGCATGTTCGCACTCGGTCGATCGATTCCCCAGTTGTCTGGGTGGAAACTGCCGTGATGACGATCGCCACTTCGCATCGAGATGATTCTCCGCTCGGTCGCATCAGGCGAATGGTCGGCGGTAGCGAGTGTGGCCTCGGTAATGTTCGGGGCATATTTCGCGTAAGTGCTGAGCAGCGCATCGGATCGATCGCGCACGGCTTCCGCATTCCATTTTCCGCGAGTTTCGGGGCCGGGCACGAAATGCCAGCCGAACGTGGTGTGTTTTCCATCCGGCGCTTGCGTTGGGTCGTGGAGCGTTGGGATCGAGGCGTGCAGAGCGCCGTGGGTGGTCTGTTCTACCGCCCTGATCGCATGCATGTGATCGACGATGTCTGCCGATGATTCATAACCGAGCGCGAGGTTGAGCGCCTTCGGAACGTCAGGGTTGTAGGCCTCGGCGGTGAACTTCGGCCGCTCGGACAATGCCCAGTGCATTCCAAAGAGTGCTTCTTCGAGCCACCGGTATTCGGCCAGTTCCTTCCGGAGACCGGTGTCGAGGTGCTCCTGTCCGACCAGCTCGGTCATCGTTATCGGAGACGGCGCGCCGCTCACCACAAACTTGGCGCCGTCGATGACGCGTCCGTTCTCGAGGGTCACACCGGTCGCTCGTCCATTGGTGACGTTTATCGACGAGACGCGAGAGTCCGTCATGATCGTGCCGCCGTGATCGGTCACCGCAGCAGCAATCGCCTTCGCAACCTCGTAGGTCCCGCCCTTAACCAGGCGACCGCCCTGAGAGTTCGCGAGAGCGAGTGCAACGATCGATCCGATCCCCTTCACGTCGAGGTTCGGCAAGTAGCCGCGAACACTCACGTTGAACAGGACAAGGCTTCGTAGCGCCTCGTGCTCGAACGAGTTCAAGACGATGTCGAGTGGCGTTTGTTCATCGAGCGCTAGATATTCGCGCCCGAGCCGACTGCGCCCGAGACGTTCGTGCAGTTCGTCCGTCGGGAGCGGAGCAGCGAATCGAAGCGGTGTGTCGACGAACTTTGCCAGATCGGTGTAGTCGTTGAAGAGCGTGCGGAAAGCCGCTGCGTCGGTCTTCGACAGGCGTTCGATCTCTTGCACGCTGCGATCGAGGTCCGCGTAGGTGACGAGCGCTCGTTCACCCCCGTCGAAGGGAATCGCATTCTGGACCTCGGGGTAGATCGAGGTGACGCCATAACGACCGAGGTCGAGGTCGTTCCAGACCGCGTATTCGGGAGTCCACCGGACAAAGTAGGCGTGGAGATTATGTCGGAAGTCCGGGAGCGTGACCTCGCCGGTGGTTGTGCCGCCACCCAACTGCGGTGCAGCTTCGAGCATCAGTATCCGTTGCCCAGCGCGTGCAAGATATGCCGCACACACCATCGCGTTGTGGCCAGCACCGATGAAGATCCCGTCGATGTCGTCTGGAATGTTTGCGTTGTCCAGGTCGGTCATGAAACGTTCCAATCCAGTGCACCGCGACCCAGAAGAGTCCCGGCTCTCAGTTGTTCGTGCATCGTCAATACCTCTTCAGGCCCGCCGACCGCTCCGATAATGGGCTCGACCGCTCCCGTTGCGACCAGGTCAGCGGCCTCGGACAGTTCGGCTCGATTTGCGTATCGGGATCCGATCACCATGATTTCCCGAAACACAAGTTCCCGGGATTCGAACGGCACCGGCCGGTCGCGAAACGTGGTGAGTGCAACCATTCGACCGCCCATTGCGAGTCCATCGATCGCCCACCGTGCCGATGCCGTCGTCCCGAGGAGATCGATCACGACGGTCGGCGCACCGTCTTTGAAGACGGCGGTGGGGTCGAGCTCGGCAAGGTCATCGGATCGGACGGGCACAACGCCCAGCCGATCGAGCTCGGCGAGTTTTTCATCGACGACGTCGAAACCGGCAACCGACGCGCCGCGATGGCGTGCGACCTGCACCATGTGAATTCCAACGCCACCCCCTGCTCCGAACACGACAACGCGGTCATCGGGGCCAATCTGCGAACGCGCGGCCACATGCACCGGAGTTGCGACAGCGTCGGGTACGACCGTGGCCGAAATCGGATCGAGTGAGTCCGGTATCGGTATTGCGTTTCGAGACGGCAAAGTCATAAATGGCGCGTAGCCGCCGTCCCGGTGCACGCCGACCCAGCCACCGAGCTCGCTACAACGCGGATCCTTGCCCTCGCGACACGCGGCACACTTTCCGCACGTGAGGTAAAAGTACGCCACGACTCGCCGACCGATGAGTTCGGGGTCAGCTCCAGGTCCGGCCGAGATGACTCGACCTACCGCCTCATGGCCCGGCACACGCGGCAGCAACGTCGGGTCGTCGTCTAGGTCTCCCCCGATGCAATTCAGAACGGTCAAGCCGACCGAACACGCCTCGACCTCGATCAGAACTTCATCGTCACCGACGACGGGGTCGTCGATCTCTTCCCAGACGGGCTCGGTCCCCCAGGAATGCACGCGATATCCGAACATGCTCAGCGAGCAACGATCATCGAGCGGAGGCCATCAACGCGGCTGCAGCGTCGCCATGAACACCTGCATGCCATAGTGAATCGCGACCAGACCACCGAGTTCCATGATCTGGGCTTCGGTCCAGAGCTTCTTGCCTTCGTCATAAAACGCGGCGTCCACGGTCTCTGGTGTGCGGTACATGCGAAAGGCGTACTCGAGAGCCCACTTCTCTGCCGGGCTGAACTGCGGGTCCTTGTCAAAGTCGCCGAGCGCGGCTTGGATTCGTTCCTCGGTCAGTCCGGCGTCAATCGCCATCTTGGAACGCAGTTTAGAGAAGTACGGATCACCAGCCTTCGTCGCGAGCTGAATGCGGACCATCTCTTTGAGAGAATGGTCCATTCCATCGCGAAAAAGCGCTTCGTCCATCGCATCCCATAACGCCTCTGCATACTGCGGGGCGTGGGCAAGGATGCGGAGGAACGTGGCCGAGTCGTCACCAAGAACGGCGAATTTTTCGAGGCGTGAACCAAGTTTCACAACGGCAGGATCGTCTAGATCGAGCGGATCGATATACGTCATCTCAGATCAGCTCGCTGCCTCTGCGTCGTCGGACTCTGCGAGCGCATCTTGAACCTCGGATCGCAGGTGCGACCCGGGGATGTCGCCGTAGATCCGCCGCGACTCGTCTTGGCTGACGAGGACTCCATCAGGTGTGAACATCGGGTAGAAATCGAGCGATCGAAAGAAGGTGTGATATCCGACGTTGAAGCCGATGAAGGCGCCCAATTCGACAACTTCTTCGGAGCTGTAATGCTCGGCCAACCGTTCGTAGAACGCAGCATCGATGCTCTCCGGTTCGAACTGCATCAATTCGGAGTACTCAAGAGCAATCTTCTCGGCGGGCGTGAACTCATCACTTGTCCGCCAGCAATCGATGCCCTCATCGATGCGCTCTTCTGTCAATCCAGCCTGCTTCGCCGAAGCAGATCGAACATTTCCTCAATAGTTGCAAAAGGCGGCGCGAGACAGTTGAACTCGAATGATTTCCTTCAAGCTGTGGCTCACGATGCCTGAATTGAAGACCGTGCCCCATGCGATGTACAGAGCTTTCGAAAGCGAAGGATTGTGGCCCTGCATCGTGTGAAACGCTGGGTCAGGGGCCCGATGTCGGATGCACTTCTTCACGAAGCCAGCCAACTCGCCCTTCATCAGGTCATCGATCTCGAGCATGGTGATGTTCGGCACGTTTTCCCTTTCCCTAGATTAAGAGTAACCCGACGCGGCGCTGCTTCGCAGCGCTCATGGTCAGAGAGCAGCTGCGACCGCAATGACCTCGGACGGTTCGGCACGGGCACGATGGTTCAAGTCGACATAGGCGTACTGGATCACACCTGCGGTGTCGATGACGTAGGTCGCTGGAACGGGAAGTTCCCAAACTTCCGAGCCATTCATCTCGTCGATGTTGCGCCCTTCGGCCTTGTAAAATTCGACGAGTCCTTCTTCCATCTCAAAGACGAGATTGAATGACTTCGCGACTGCGTTCTCGGCATCGGAGAGGACAGGAAATGTGAGCTCGTTCTCATCGACCAGCTCCGCTGATGTATCGGGAGTGTTTGGCGAGATCGCAACGAGGGTCACTCCTGCCGCTTGTGCGCTCGCTAACTCACGTTGAAGCGCACGAAGCTCAAGGTTGCAGAACGGGCACCACGCGCCGCGGTAGAACGACACCACAGCAGGCCCGGACTTGAGGACATCGGCCAGCTTGACCATGACGCCATCGGCGCCCGGAAGCTCGAACATCGGCGCCCGGTCTCCTACTTTCAATGCGGTTTCGAGGATGCCCGCTGCTTCGACGTGTTGCTGGCCTTTTCCGTAGATCGCCTTGCGTTCCGGCGTGGCGTTTGCGCCGGCTTTTACTGCTAGCGCCGCGGTCTCTTCAGCAAGTGTCATCGATTCCTCAGTTTTCGTCGGAATCGCAGCGTACCCTTTTTGCTTGAGACCGATCTGGAGAAACTTATGAAAGCTGCAGTATTTCATGGCCGCCATGATCTTCGTATCGAGGATGTCCCCGTCCCCAAGCCCGGAGCCGGCGAACTACTCATACACGTGCGGTGCGCTGGCATCTGCGGTACCGATGCCTCGGAGTACAACCACGGTCCAAACATGTTTCCGATCGATCACCGCCATCCCGTGACCGGGCATTGCGGACCGATGGTTCCCGGACATGAATTCTCGGGATTCGTCGCCGACACAGGACCGGATGTCTCAGGGTTCTCGGTAGGCGACCTGATCACTTCGGGCGCAGGCATCTCCTGCGGAACCTGCCCCGCGTGTGTCGCCGGTCGAAACAACCTCTGCATTCGTTACTCGACTGTTGGGCTCGAACGTGACGGAGCTCTCGCTGAATTCACGACCGTGCCCGCCGCCGCGTGCATCAATCTCGACGGTCGATCGCTCTCACCCGACGTCGCTGCATTGGCTCAACCAATGTCGATCGGCGTACACGCGATGCGGCGGGGCCAGGCCCGACCCGGAGACGAGGTGGTCGTGCTCGGAGCTGGCGGCATCGGTTCGTTCATCGTTCACGCGGCGGCGAAACAAGGAGCACGGGTGACGGCGATCGATCTCGACGCGGACCGCCTGAGCGTTGCCTCAAAGCTCGGGGCTCAACACATTGTTCACCCATCGGTCGACGCTCCTGTCAGCGAACAGCTCGAGGGAATCGGGATTCGTCCCAACATCGTCTACGAGTGCACCGGGACTGCGCCGGCGCTCGATTCGGCGATCGAGCTAACCAATAAGGGCGGCCGGGTTGTGCTCGTTGGCTTGCAGAAGGGTGCTGTGGCCGTCGAACTCTTGTCGGTCACCCTTCAGGAGAAGGAACTCATCGGCACCCTGGCTCACGTGTTCGGCGCGGACTTCGGTCATTCCGTCGACCTTTTGGAAGACGAGAGGGAGCTGTGGGCCGCCGTTGCTCCGTCGGTGCAGCCGCTCGACGACGTCGTGAGCCGCGGGCTCGACCCGATGATCAACGGCGGGCCAACGCCGATCAAGGCGCTCTTCGACCCGACGGGCGACCAGGAGCGACCACTACAAACTTCGTGACCTCCGATGTCCGTGCTGCCGCTATTCGGGCTGTGCTGGTTCGATTCGGACAAGACAGGAATGGGCCGCTGTGGCCTGACCCCACGTCGACGTAGCCCGATCCTCGGTGAGGGTGTTTGGGTTGCCATGCGCTGATGAGATACCAGTCGCCGGGTCAGGGGCCGTGAGCCAGCGGCCATTCTCGACGGAGATCACGCTGGCACGAACGCTCGCTGTCACTTCGACAGCACAGAAGCACTCGCCGCGCTCGTTCCAAAGTCGCACCAGATCTCCTTCGCCGATTCCGAGGCGGTCCGCATCGGTCGGCGAAATCAAGACTGGCTGCTCGGTCGTCTCATCAAAGCCATATTGGGCATGCAGCCGATCGCGCGGCATCGGCGAGATGAGGTGGAACTCCTCCGCTTCGGCGTTGCCCAACCACGAAACCGCAGGCCTCCACGCTGGGTGCGAATCACTCCCCTTGCCCAGAAGAGCCACATGGTCGTCAAGCGAGAGCTCAATCCGACCCGACGGCGTCGCGAGTGCACAAGCGTCCGGGTCAGCGAGAAAGGCGGTCAAGGTCTCGGGTCGACTACGGCGCGGACGGGCGACGATGCCCTGCTCACGCAGCGATGAGTAGTCGGGGAGATCTGGGATCGTCGCGCGAATGTCGTCGTAGAAGCTCCGCAACCACTGTTCGGCCGACTTGTCTTGTGTGAATTCGGACTCGCATCCAAGCCTTCGCGCAAGCTGTGTGAAGGTCCAGAAGTCGTTCTGCGCCCGTCCCGGCGGATCGAGAACCTTGTCCATTGCGACGAGGCTCGACCCGTATCGCGTCCCGCCGAAATCGGCGCGTTCGGGCCCGATGGTCGAGGGGAAGACGATGTCGGCGCGCTGCGCGGTT
>JBLIMK010000097.1:0-13710 GCA_047638715.1 Verrucomicrobiales bacterium | reverse complement strand
CACAGCTCGTGCACTTTGGCGTCGAGTCGTCCGAGAACGACTGCACCTTTTCAAACTCGTTTCCGCATTGTTTGCAGCGGTATTGATACGTGGGCATTACCAGTGATGTCTTTCCGTACGGGGCCGAAGAGCCATGAAAGTATTGGGCCAAGATTCCTCAACAACAACCTGTGCGTTTGTGTTCCCGTACGCGTCATGCGCTTCGCGTTGGCCAAGCTCCTATTATGAGCGTGTGTCTGAATCCGTAGTCGGGGTGGCGTTGCTCATCGCGGCGTACTTCGCGGGCTCGTTTCCGACGGCGAGTGCTGTTGGAATGTTGTCCGGTCACGACCACTCGAAAGAAGGATCTGGCAACCCGGGAGCGTCCAACGTCTATCGGACATCGGGCGCTGCATACGGCCTGCTGACGGTCGTGGTCGACGCGATGAAGGGATTCATCCCGGTTCTCGCGACGCTACTGATCCTCGACCGCCCATGGGCGGCCGGCGTGTGGGCCGCGGCCACAGTGGGGCACGTGATTCCGTTCGCCCGTTGGCGCAACGGTGGCAAGGGCGTAGCAACCGGCGGTGGTGGATCGCTACCGCTGTACCCATTTCTTGGACTTGGTCTGATCGTTGCGTTCATCGTGATCGTCAAGCTCACGAAGCGTGCATCCGTCGGTTCGCTCGTTATCACAGTGCTGCTCATCGGCGGCGTGGTCGTCCTGCACGAACATGTTGTGGAGATCGTGGCGTCCGTCGTTGTTTCGGGTCTCGTCGTCTATCGACATCGATCGAACATCGGGCGGCTTCTTTCGGGCGAAGAACTGAAGGTTCGATGATGTTGGCGCCGATCATCAGCTAATGACTTCACCCGTTCGCAAAGCCGTCATCCCCGCTGCGGGTCTCGGGACAAGATTCCTTCCTGCAACGAAAGCGCAGCCAAAGGAGATGTTGACGATCGTGGACAAACCCGCGATCCAATACGTCGTCGAGGAGGCTGTGGACGCCGGAATCGACGATGTCTTGATCATCACCGGGCAGTCAAAGAAGGCGATCGAGGACCACTTCGATCGAAACTTCGAACTCGAGATGCTCCTCGAACGCAAAGGCAAACACGCCGAACTTGACGAGATCGTGGCGATCGCAGAAATGGCCCGATTCCACTTCACGCGCCAGGGTCAGCCGTTGGGTCTTGGCCACGCTGTCCTCATGGCTGAGCAACACATTGGGAACGAACCGTTCGTGGTCTTGTTGCCAGACGAGATCATGATGTCGGGAGGCGCGACGGTCGCATCGATGATCGACGCATACGAGTCGCACGGCTCGTCGGTCGTCGCGCTCCGCGAAGTCCCCGCCGAACATGTGAGTTCGTACGGCTGTGCTGCCGTCGAACCGGTGTCCGAGACGCTGATGAGAATTCCGCACATCGTCGAGAAGCCAGCGGTCGAAGATGCACCCTCAAACCTCGTGGTGATGGGCCGGTATTTGTTCACGCCCGACATTTTCGAGCACCTCCACAACACGACCCCTGGGGTCGGCAACGAGATTCAGCTGACCGATGCGATGGCGAAGATCGCGACGGGGTCGGGTCTTTACGGCACGCTCGACGCATCGGGCAGCTGGGATGCAGGCCAGAAACTCGATTTCCTCCGAGCGCAAGTAGAGCTCGGACTTCAGCATCCTGAACTAGGTGGCGACTTTGCGCGCCTGCTCAAAGACATTGTTGAAAAGCTCTAACTGAGACGGCGAGGTAGTGCTCGACCGGAAGTGTCGAGTTGTTGTTACAACAGGAGCAGCGAGACCGGATCGCCGGGTTTGACGCCGTCGCCGCTCGGAATGATGGCCAGGGCGTTAGCTGTCGCCATTGCGGACAGTTGGTGCGAGCCCTGGCCGCCCGAGAAGCTCGCCTCGTAGCGCCCGTCATCGCGGAGCGTGGCATGTACGCGAGCGAAGTGGATCTTTCCATCGGGACCGCGCTTCATGTCGGCGCCCGCAATGCCGGGGATAGGAGCGACCAGCGGTTCGGCGTGGCCCATCATCTTTCGTATGCCGGGTCTGGCGAACAGCTCGAAGGAGACCATCGACGACACGGGGTTTCCGGGTAGTCCGAAGATCGGGGTGCCGTTTACGGTGCCGAAAGCGAGTGGTTTCGCCGGCTTGATTGCGACCTGCATCCACCGCATGTCGCCGATCTCGGTGAGGACCTTTTTCACGTAGTCGAAATCGCCCATCGACACACCACCACTCGTGACGACACCATCACAGGTGTCCGCCGCTCGAATCATCGCATCGCGGATCAGGTCCTCATCATCGGGCACGAGCCCGAGGTCGACGCCGATCGCGCCCATCGAACGGACGAGCGCGAGCAGAGTGTGGCGGTTCGAGTCGTGAATTTGTCCGATACCCAATGGGTGGGGACCGTCGACGAGCTCATCTCCGGTCGAGATGACGCCAATACGAGGTCGAGCGATAACCGGGACGTCGTACACGCCGATCGAGGCGCACACGCCCAGATGGGCTGGTCCGAGCTCTGTGCCGGCAGCGAACACGACCTGACCGGTCTGGACGTCGTCGCCCATGGGCCGAATGTGATTTCCGACAGGAACCGATTCGGCCACATGGACCGTGGTGTGGTCGTTGGACATCGAGGTCAGCTCGACCATCACGACCGCATCAGCGCCGAGAGGCATCGGCGCGCCGGTCATGATGCGTACGGCTTCACCTTCGCCCACGGTCATGTCGGGTGCCGCTCCCGCGGCGAGCGTCCCGATCATCTTGAGGGTCACCGGAGCATTTGCGATATCGGCGGCCCGGACAGCAAACCCGTCCATTGCGGTGTTATCGAAGGGCGGGATCGGCCCCGCGGCGGCGAGATCGACGGAAGTGACGAGATTGCACGCATCGTCGATAGGAACGGTGACGGCGGCGCCGCGCACACACTTCGAGAGAACGAACTCACGGGCTTCTTCGAGAGGAATCATCGTCATCAGGCTAGCGCTCGGGCCCGCTGGGACTACCGGCTGGGCGCGTGGTCAGAACCGCCCTAGTCTTAAGGCATGGAATTGGTCGACACGTTCGGGCGAGTGCATCGCGATCTCCGCATCGCCGTCACGGACCGTTGCAACTTTCGCTGCCAGTACTGCATGACCGAAGAGGGCATGGAGTGGATGCCTCGCGAGGGTCTGCTCACCTTCGAAGAGATCGAGCGTGTCGCTCGGCTGCTGGTCGAGCGTTACGACGTCGACAGTATTCGCCTGACCGGCGGCGAACCCACGGTGCGCGCACATCTGAGCCGCCTGGTGCAGAAGCTCTCCGCGCTCGACGTCGACCTCGCGATGACGACGAACGGCGCCACC
This sequence comes from Verrucomicrobiales bacterium, assembly GCA_047638715.1. Classification (GTDB taxonomy): domain Bacteria; phylum Actinomycetota; class Acidimicrobiia; order Acidimicrobiales; family SHLQ01; genus SHLQ01. The sequence goes on along the minus strand of JBLIMK010000097.1, from coordinate 10,373 downwards.
CTTCGATTGGTCGCAGACGACCTGAAGGCGGCTGGCCTCACGAGGCTCAACATTTCACTCGATTCACTCCAGCGCGACCGTTTTATCGAGCTGACCCGTCGCGACGACCTCGACCGCGTTCTCGACGGCATCGATGCAGCGATCGAGACCGGGTTTGATCCGGTAAAGATCAACGTCGTGCTAATGAATGGCATAAATGACGACGAGATCGTCGACTTCGCCCGGTTTGGACGTGACAAGGGCGTCGTCGTGCGATTCATCGAGTTCATGCCGCTCGACGCTGACGAACAGTGGGGCCCCGAACGAGTTGTCCCGCTCGCTCGCGTGATCGAGGAGATCAACGCCGTATTCCCAATCGAGGCGGTGCAGCGAACCTCGGCACCGGCTACTCGTTATCGGTATCTCGACGGCATGGGCGAGGTCGGGGTTATCGCCACGGTGACCGAGAAGTTCTGCGACACCTGCGATCGCATTCGCCTCACCGCCGATGGCCAGTTCAGAAACTGCCTCTTCGCCGTTACCGATTACAACTTGCGCGACGCGCTGCGCGGAGGAGCATCTGACGACGAAGTCGCAGCCGTAATCGAGGGCGCAGTTCACGACAAGTGGGCCGGGCACGGCATCGACACCGTGCACTTCATTCGACCAAAGCGCAACATGAGCCAAATCGGAGGCTGAGTTGTCCGCTCACAACGATTTCACCCATCTGGACCCGATGGGTCGAGCTCGGATGGTTGATGTAACCCAGAAAGAACCGACACATCGCCGGGCCATCGCAAAGGGACGCGTGCTGATGACGCCGGACACGGCGTCGTCGGTCGCACGAGGCGCCATCGCGAAAGGTGATGTCCTGAGCGTGGCCCGCATAGCGGGGATCCAAGCCGCGAAACGAACCTCGGACCTCGTCCCGCTCTGTCACCCTCTTCTGATCGGGGCAGTGAACGTCAACTTCGAGATTGGCGACGAGTACATCGACGTCGAGGCATCGGTCGAGACGGTAGGTCTCACAGGAGTCGAAATGGAAGCACTCACGGCATGTTCGGTCGCCGCGCTCACGATCTACGACATGTGCAAGTCACTCGATAAATCGATGACGATCACCGACGTCGCACTTTGGGAGAAAACCGGCGGCAAAAGTGGCAGTTATCACCGCGACTCATCCACGTCGTAAAGCGCATCCCCCGATAGGGTCACGCCCTTCTTCCCCCAACTGATCGAGTTTCCCCACGTGCTGTTCTTGGTAATTCTCATAATCGCGCTCGGTTGGGCGGGATGGTTCTGGTCGTGGGGTCGGGATCGATTCGTTTCGAATAACGGTCTTGGCCTACCCCAGAACCCGTTCACTCCTGGACCCACATCGACGCTCTCGGCGCCACGCACGGCAGCGATGGCCCGAAGGCGTCGGCGTGAGGTCCTCGGTGCCCTCGTACTCGCAGCGCTGCTGTCGTTCTTGCTCGCTCGGGCATGGTCGTGGTTGTGGACCGTGCACCTACTGGTCGATCTCGCGCTGATCGCGTACGGCGCTGCGGTCCTCACGAACGAACGACCGAAGGTTCTTTCCTTCGCTTCAGGATCGTCAGCGCTGTCGACAATCACGCGGGTCAGCGAGGTCCGTCGGCGACTTCAACCAGTGCTCGATTCGTCCGTATCAAATCGACCTGGCCCACACTGAATTTCCCAGATCCGCTCAACTGTGGTCAACTGTGTATGGAGACGTGTCCATGTACCCACACCGATTCGTTAGCTAAACCAAATTGTTCGCCATTAGGTTTCCAATAGCCCTATGCTGTCCGAGTACTCATTTCGCCGTCGATGACCACGGTCTCGACGCACGATCGTTGAAACATCATGAAGGTTCCGCCACCTTCGTTTCGACGAGGCCTGTCCCCGGCTCCGCCGCCGTGGGGCAGGCCACTTTCTATTTTCCCCGCTCGAACCGGCTTCGCAATGAGCGGTTTCACGGAGTGGAGGTGAGGGGAATTGAACCCCTGGCCTCCTCGATGCGACCGAGGCGCTCTACCAACTGAGCTACACCCCCGTGGGCGCACCACTGTAGCGGGCACTAGCGTCTCATCCATGTTTCGCCATGTCGTCATGATGCAATTATCCGAGACCACCACCGATGCTGATGCTCAGGTGATTATCGATACGTTGGTGGCTCTCCCGCCGCTCGTTCCCGAGATCCGCTCGTTCTCGGTTGGCCTCGACGCCGGAATCTCGGAAGGGAATTTCGACCTCGTTGTCGTTGCCGACTTCGACGATGAGGCTGGATACCGCGCGTATGGGGCGAATGCAGATCACCAAGCGATCATCGTCGACCTGATCAAGCCGGCACTCGCGAAACGTTCTGCCGTGCAATACATCATCGACTGAGGTGACGACCACTCGTCGCGTTCATTCGAGAGCCGCTCTCGCAGGCAACCCATCCGATGGATTTCGGGGCGCGGTCTGCTCGGTTATCCTGCCGTTCTTCAGCGCATCGGCGACGATCGTCGAAAAGTCCGAGGGCACAAATATTGGGCTTGTCGACGCTACCGTTCGCCGTTTCTCTCGTGAGTTTGCCCCCGTCGACCAGGTCGGCGTGGCCATCGAGACGACCATCCCCCGATCGGTGGGGCTCGCCGGCTCGAGCGCGATCGTTATCGCGACGATTCGGGCGCTATCAGCAAACATCGGCGCAGAATTCAGCTCGACGAGAATCGCTTATCTTGCGCACACCATCGAGCGAGAAGATCTCGATATCGCCGGTGGGTTTCAAGACCAGGTCATTCAGAGCCACGGGGTGAGCGCCGTCATGGACTTCTCCAACTCGCCGAGTGTTACGCCGTTGACGATTCCTCAAGAGCCATCGATTCCTCTCTACCTCGCTTGGTCGACAGGTGCTGCCGAGCCGAGTGGGGAGGCGCACTCGGCGCTGCGTGCTGAACGCGACACCGACGATCCTGTGTGGGCCGAGTTTGCCAAGCACGCATACGACGCCGCGTCGGCGCTCACCAAAGGCAACATCCACGATCTGAAAGCGGCGATCGACGCCACGTTCGACCTGCGCACCACCGTGATGGACATCGCGCCGTCGCAGCGCGCGATGATCGATGTAGCGCGAAGGCTTGGGGCTTCGGCCAACTTTGCAGGCAGCGGAGGAGCGATCATCGGGGTAGTCCCAAAGGAGGTCGACACATTCATGACCGGAATTGCGGCTGCAGGCCTCGAACTTGTCACATGGGACGCCCGATGACGACGCCCGATCTTCCTGCGGGACTCTTCTCCTACGACGGATTCGCGTACCATCCGAGCGAGTTCACCCGTGGGCCTTGGCGACGAGATGCCCAACACGGTGGCCCACCGTCAGGTCTTCTCGTTCACTTGTGCGAGCCCTTCGTGGAGGAAGACGAGTTTCTGTCGCACATCGAAATCGAGCTGCTTCGTCCCGTGCCGCTGACGGCTCTTCGGCCAAACGTCGCGCGGCGACAGGTGAGTGGACGCGTTGCTCGCATCGATGCTGAGCTACACAGCTCCGCGGTCGAGGACGGCAGCATGGACGCCGAGTTAGTCGCCCGGGCGACTGCGCTCATCTTGAAACGAACCGAGCTCACCGCACCTCAATCGGTAGAAGAACCGGTTCCAGCGACCGAACCACCGTTGGTCGACAAGGTGCTCGTGCCTCCTCGCTGGGCGAGCGGCGATGTCACGACCTATCACCGGAATGCGGTCGAACACCGTTTCACCGAAGGGTCGTTTCGTACGCCCGGTCCCGTCGTCGACTGGGTACGGCTCCGAATGCCGCTGATTGCCGAAGCCGAGACCACAGGCCTCCAACTCCTCGCCGCAACAGCAGACTTCGGGTCAGGCATTAGCGCTATCTACGGCCCAAATACGGCCGTCGGGCTCATCAACGCGAATCTTACGATCTCGGTTCACCGCGCGAACGTGGGTGACTGGGTCTCGCTCGATTCGAAGACGCACCTTGGCGAACAAGGAACCGGTCTTTGTATCACAACACTCGGCGACGTGAGCGGCGTGGTTGGCGTCGCGACCCAAAGCCTTCTCGGGTATTCGATACAGCGCTGAGAATTGCGCTGATCGACGACCTAGGCGATGCGCTCGAGTAACTCGAGTTTGGCATCCTCGAGCTCATCGTCATCGATGTCGCCGCGTTGATGCATGCGCTGGATCTTCTCGGTCATCGCCATGAGCTCGGGGGCTGAGAGCCGACCCTTGCCAGCGAACAAGCGCTCGACGGTAGACATCGAATCGAGATCGAGCTCGATATCAGGGACCTCTTCGATAACTTCAGGTTCCGGGGTGGGACGGACGCCGCCGTTGACACGGGCGGCCTGCTTCTCGGCCTTCTTTGCTGCCTTGGCGCGTTCGCGCTGCAGCTTGGCGAACGTGGTGCGTTGTTTTGCCATTCGAGTTGTCCCTTCGGTTCGGGTGTCCCAGCGGTAACGTCGGCAGTGATGCAAAGACGAGCGGTGGGCCCGAGTTCTCCCCGGTCGCACACGCGGCGAATCTCGGGAGAAGATCTTCGTACACCCCACCATAGAGAGCTGTAGCCAGTTTTGGTCGTCACATCGGGTGTGACACCTGCAAAACAGACCTTCTGATCTACCGAGGGGGCCGTAGAACGGCCGCTTGGGGCGTTGTAGGGTCTTTCCACGGGAGCAAGTAGCCATGAGCTCGGAGTCCACGTGAAACCCACAGTTATCCTCAGGTCCTGCCCGGACTACGACGTCGATCGCATCGAGGAGCTCGTATCCGATGCGATCCAGACGCTTGCGCTCACCCCTCACGGCAACACGCTCGTCAAACCGAATTGTGTTGCGGCGGGCGACAAGTTTCCTCATGCGTACACACGTCCGGAGTTCTTGGAAGGGGTTCTTCGGGCGGTGAATACCGCCGCTGAACGCGGCACCAAGGTTCAACTCGGAGAGCGATGCGGCATTACGATCCCTACGAGACTCGCGTTCAAAGAAGCGGGTTACTACCCAATGCTCGATCGTGTGGGTGTCGACCCGGTGCACTTCGACGAGGTTGGCCAGGTCGAGATCCCGTTGCGACACGAAACTCGTCTCCGTGACTCGATCTATGTACCCAAGCCGGTCGCTCAAGCTGACTTCTTTGTGAATTGTCCCAAGTTCAAGGCGCATCCGTGGACGACGGTGACCTTCTCGATGAAGAACTACATCGGGCTGCAGGACGACCGTCATCGACTGATCGATCACGACCACAAACTCAACGAGAAGGTTGCCGACCTGCAATACGTGCTGCAACCACAACTGATCGCGATCGATGCGATCACGGCAGGTGAGGGGCGCATGCTGACCCCGGTTCCATTCGACCTCGGGCTGGTCATCATGGGAGACAATCAGGTTGCGTTCGATGCTGTGTGCTGCCACATCATCGGTGTCGATCCGCTGTCGGTCGATCACATCCGACTCGCGTACGAGAATGGCTTCGGCCCGATCGATCTGTCCGAAATCGACATCGTTGGCGATGTAACGCTCGCCGAGGCTCAGCTGAAAGCTGAGGGATTTCGCGTCGGCCTTATTCGCGTCGAGGAGTACTTCGAGGGGAGCAATATCACCGCGCATGCCGGGCCACCGCCCGACGGTGGCGACGATGACTATTGCTGGGGTGGATGTCCAGGTGCGATGGAAGAGGCGATCGAGATCGTGCGCCTCTTCGACGATGACGCTGATGACAAGCTTCCTCAGACCCATCTCGTGTTCGGCGCCTACGACGGTGAGATCGATGCGGGGTCCAACGATCACGTGGTCTTTATCGGTGACTGCGCAACCTTCTCCGGCGACATCTCCGGGACCCGGGTCGAACTCGAAAGCGAATACATCGATCGAAGCGAGAAGGATCCCCTTCATGCAAAGGACTCGGACATCCTCGTCAAGATCGCATCGGTCGAACGTGAGTGGTTTCGCAAACGGAACGACCAAGTGCTCGAGGTTCGGGGCTGTCCCGTCAGCGTTGCCGAACAGGTGCTCCTGCTGGTCAAGCTGGGCAAACTCAAGAACCCCTACTTCGATCCGGGGCAGGCGATCAGATTTACGAACTGTTACCTGTCTGCGCGAACGCAGAAGGCCATCCGAGCGCTGCGGCGTACCCCCTACAACACGCCGGGCCCAGCGGAGCGAGGAGCCGCAGCGGTACCCACTTAGTCCGTTCGACCCTGTAGGTCTGGGAGCGCGGGACGATGAAGTCTTGTAGGCCTATAGAAGATGAAGTCTTGCAGGCCTATAGAAGGTGGAAAAAATGAGCCACTCGATTATTCCGACAGCGTGGTCGAATCTCTTGCAGTCGATAAAGCCGTTCAGCGAAACAGACTTCGTCGGCGTTCTTGGAGATGCGGCGAGCATCCTCGGAATTGAAGCAGCGAATATCGACCGAGCAGGTCGGTCGATCGCCCGCTTCGGGGGGTTACGCGACTTCTCGGGCTCAATGTTGATCGAACTTCCACACTCCGGCGCTGAGCTACAGGTCGTGCATCGAATCGATCCGAGCGATGACGATGTCAGTGCGCTCGAAGGCCTCGCAAATGTCCTCGACCTTGCGTTGACAGCCGAAGATCGCCGCACGCAAGCAGCCTCGATGGCAATCGTTTCTCCAATGGGCGCAAAGGACCGCTTGACCAAAGCGGTCGATCGTGACGCCTTCATCGACTACCTCGAAGTTGAGTTCGCCGCAGGGCCCGAAGACTCAACGGTGATGGTGGTGGGGCTCGACGGTATGAGCGTCGTCAACGAAACACTCGGCCACACCGTCGGCGACATCGTGCTGGCAGAGACGGCTGACCGCCTGCGAGACACCCTCCGCTCGTGCGACATCGTGAGTCGCCTCGGCGGCGATGTATTCGGCATCTACTGCCCGAACATTGCTATCGACACCGCAACGGAGCTCGCACGACGCCTACAGACGGCAATCGCCATGCCAATCTCGGTTCAGGGGAACGAACTTCGGGTCACGGCGAGCGCAGGAATTGCTGCTCGAGCTCGGGGCGAGAAGGCAGCGCTCACCCTTTCGAACGCGGATACGGCGCTTCGAGCAGCGAAGGGTGAGATCGCCGGCAAGCTCGTCATCTATGACGGAACGATCCGGATGAGGACCGAACATCGGCGTCTCTTGGCCGTCGAACTCGTGGACGCGCTCGATGACAACCAATTGATGGCCGCATTAGACCCGATCGTCCATCTTCCCGGCGGATCGATCGTCGGCATGGAAGCCCATGTGGTTTGGAAGCACCCAACTCAAGGCAACATCGATCGCGGCGAGTTCATGGATCTCGCCGAGCTCATAGGACGCGTGTCCGATGTCGAACGGGCCGTCTTGGAATTCGCTCTCGCCGAAACATCGACCGATCATTCCGAGATGTGGACCGGCATGAACCTCTCGGGCTCGACGTTGCGAGACCCAGTGGCGATCGGCTGGATCATCGATCGGGTCAGCTCAGCTCCGAACAAGATGATCATGGAGGTTCGCGAGAGCGCCTTCAGCAACGGGGGAGCGAGCGTAGTTCGTCATCTGAGAGCGCTTCGAGAAGCGGGGGCGTCGATCGTTCTCGACGACTTCGGTATTTCCGTCGGATCGCTACGAACACTTCATGCCTTTCCGTTCGACGGGGTGAAGCTGCACAACGCACTCCTCGCTGAGGGCGATGCACTTCGAACGAACGCGATCGTGAAAGCTGTGTACGCAAGCTCCGCTGTGGTCGGCTTCGACATTGTTCACACCGGTGTCGACGACGACCTCGACCTTCGACGATTGCTCGATCTCGATTCCGGAATCTCGAGCGATGGCTTCTACGCCCAGGGCGCGGCCGTGCGAGCCCAGGTGGCCTGGACAGCGGCCTGACCAGAGCTGTTGTCCGACGCATAGACGGTTTGGCCGTGAATGCTGACGTCGAGTCCGGTGAACTCTTCCTCGTCGGAGACGCGAAGTCCGATCGTCGCGTCCAAGAACTTGGCGATGAGATAGGTCATGACGCCCGAGAAGATGATCACGGATCCCATTGCAATCGCCTGGCTCACGAGTAAGTCGACGCCACCGTTTGCGCCGGCGTTGTTAACCTTGAGGCTCGAAAGCAATCCGAGTAGCAAGCCGCCAACGATCCCGCCGACTCCATGAATGCCAACAACGTCGAGTGAATCGTCATATCCGAGACTGTCTTTCAGTTGTACAGCGAAGTAGCACACCAGGCCCGAGACGAGTCCGAACAAAATGGATGACGTCGACGTCACGAACCCAGCAGCTGGGGTTATGGCAACGAGTCCTGCAACTAATCCCGACGCGGTACCGAGGACCGTGGCCTTCCCGTCGCGCAACCACTCCGTACCTACCCAGCCAACCATGCCAGCCGCGCCTGCGATGAACGTGTTGATCAGCGCCTGGGCGGCGATCCCGTCGGCGGCTCCCGCCGAGCCGGCGTTGAAGCCAAACCATCCGAACCACAGGACGCCCGTGCCGATGAGTAGGAGCGACAGGTTGTGCGGAGACATGTCCTCTTCGCCGAGTCCTCGACGTTTGCCGAGCACGAGCGCCATGACGAGCGCAGCGACTCCTGCGTTGATGTGAATCGCGGTCCCGCCGGCGAAGTCGAGCGCATGCGGATTGAGCTCGGTGTGCCAACCGGTGTACACCCAGTACGTGACGGGCGTGTAGACGAGGACGGACCAGAGGGTCACGAAAGCGACCCAGGCTCCGAACCTCATTCGGTCGGCGACGGCTCCAGATATGAGCGCTGGGGTGATCGCAGCGAACGTCATGAAGAAGGCGACCCCGACCAGGTCGGTCCCAGCAATACCCGATAGTCCGGCGACCTCGAAGTTGCCGATGAGGTCGCCGCCGAACAGGCCCGATTTGTCGGTGTCGCCCGAAGCATTGACGTTCGGACTATTGCCGAGCGAGTACGTGAACAGGATCCACAAGATCGGAACGATGGCGACGCATGCCATGTTCATCATCAACATGTTTCCGACGTTCTTTGCTCGCACCATGCCCCCGTAGAAAAGCGCGAGGCCTGGGACCATGAACAGCACCAGCGCCGTGCTCATCAACATCCATGCCGTATCTCCAGAATTCATAACGTCTACTCCTCGGGTCGGTGGAAGCTCGGCCAGGGCGCATCTTTGAGCAGGCGAGCGGATCAGAACCCACAATGCGGCTTGCCAATCGGTCTCGCAATGCTGACGGCCGTTGTTTACATCGCCGAAACACAGGCGTTACACAGCAGCCGCAGAACCAGCAAAATTCCGATAACCACGGGTAGTTTCGAGAGATGCGTCAAAACCCACTTCGTGAAGCATTCGCCGCCGGAACCCCCGCGATTGGTTGCTGGCTTTCAGGGCCGTCGTCGATCACCGCGGAAATCGCGGCCAATGTCGGTTACGACTTCGTCTGCATTGATTTGCAGCACGGACTGATCGACTACTCCACCATGCTCCCGATGCTTCAGGCGATCAGCCTGGCGAACACGACGGCGGCTGTGCGAGTGCCTTGGAACGAACCGGGCATCATCGGCAAGGTGCTCGACGCCGGCGCGATGACCGTGATCGTGCCGATGGTAAACACCGCCGAAGAAGCCGAGCAGGCGATCGTTCGCGGAATGTACGCCCCGCGTGGCGCACGAAGCTCAGGACCAACTCGAGCTCAGCCACTCGAGGGACCCGACTACGCCGAGCTCGCCAACGACCATGTGCTGATCGTTCCGATGATCGAAACCGTCGAAGCTGTCGAGAACATCGATGGCATCTTGTCCACGGACGGCGTGGACGCGATCTATGTCGGACCGATGGACCTCGGGGTATCGATGGGACTCGGCCGCGGGACCACCGACCCTGCATTCATCGAGGCCCTCGACCACATCGTGGAGCGGTGTAACGCGCATGGCGTCGTCCCGGGAATCCACTGCATTCCCGAGACGATCACCGATCGGATCGAGCGCGGATATCGGATGACGGTTGCGACAACCGAGCTGAGCGCGATGCGACTGGGTCTGGTCGACGCGTTGTCGATCGCCCGGGATGCGGTCGTCGAAGACGCCGGCGCCGGCGGCGGTTACTGACGATGGCACGTGAGGAAGGCCTTGCAGCGCAGCACGCCGGAGACCCTTCCGCGGTCAAGACCATCTACAACGACTGGTCATCGACCTATGACAACGACACCACCGCGTGGGGATATGAGGCGCCGGACATCGCTTCTGGCCTGCTCGCCGCTCGCGTCTCAACCGACGCTCAGGTCCTCGACGCTGGCTGCGGAACGGGCAAGGTCGGCGCTGCGCTTGCTGCTCGAGGATTTCACGATGTCGTGGGCGTCGACTTGTCTGCGCAATCGCTCGACGTCGCAGCGGCAAGTTCGAACTACCGGGC
>JBLIMK010000096.1:0-14833 GCA_047638715.1 Verrucomicrobiales bacterium | reverse complement strand
AGCAGCCGAACGACATCTTCAGCAAAAGGATCACTCTCGACGGTCTCGATAGTCGGTTCCATGTCAACGCACCCCCTCGGGGCTATACGACCGCAGGAGTTGAGGCAAGCAGGTTCCCCACGGTGTCACCAAACTCGGACGGACGTTCGATGATCGTGACGCCGCACTCCGCGAGAAGTTTGACCTTCTCCGCTGCCGATTCGCCTTCGGTCGTCACGATGGCTCCGGCATGGCCCATCGTGCGGCCGGGTGGCGCGGTGAGTCCCGCAATATAGGCCGCTACGGGTTTCGTCATGTGATCGCGGACGAATGCACCGGCGGCAACCTCTTGGGGCCCGCCAATCTCTCCGATCATGATGACCAGGTCGGTGTCCGGGTCTGCTTCGAAGGCCTCGAGATGGTCGCGGAACGAACTCCCATTGATGGGGTCGCCGCCGATTCCGACGCTGGTACTGACACCGATGCCGACCGCCTTCAGTTGACTGGCGGCTTCATATCCGAGGGTGCCAGAACGGCCGATGATTCCGACGCGGCCCGGGAGGAAGATTGCTTCGGGCATGATTCCGACAAGCGATTTGCCCGGACTGATGACCCCGGCACAATTCGGTCCAATGAGTTGCATTCGGTTCTCGCGTCGGAACTTCTGCATGAAACGTTTCACCGCCATCATGTCTTGTACCGGGATCCCATCGGTGATGCAGACGCAGGTTCCGATTCCCGCTTGGGCGGCTTCCATGATCGCATCGGCGGCGAATGGTGGGGGCACGAAGACGATGCTGACGTTCGCCCCAGTCTTGGCAACGGCCTCGCGCATCGTGTTGAAGACAGGAACGCCCTGAACCGTCTCACCGGCACGACCAGGCGTCACGCCGCCGACGATGTTTGTGCCATAAGCCAGCATCTCTTCGACATGAAGTCCGCTGAGGCGCCCCGTAATCCCTTGGACGATCACTCGTGTGTGTTCATCGATGACGATGCTCATCAGCTCGCCCCTTCCAGTTGTCCAGCCGCTTTTCGTCGAGCTATCGACGTGTCGACAGAGACGCGACCAGCTTCGGCAAGGTTTCCAACCGTGATCACCAATGCATCGCTCGCGTCGAGGATCGCCCGGCCTTCCGCTGCTTTGTTTCCAGAGAGCCGGACCACGACGGGGACATCGATGTTCAAGTTCTCGACCGCCTGGACAATCCCCTCAGCTACCCAATCACATCGGTTGATGCCCGCGAAGATGTTGACGAGTACGACGTCGACGTTCTCGTCGGCGAGGACGAGCGCAAACGCCTTGGCGACGCGATCGGGCGATGCGCCGCCACCGATATCGAGAAAGTTGGCTGGCTCGCCACCAGCATGTTTGATCATGTCCATCGTCGCCATTGCGAGCCCAGCACCGTTGATGATGCAGCCGATGGTGCCCTCGAGTCCGACATAACTCAGACCACGATCGATCGCTGCACGTTCCCTTGGATCCTCCTGCGATTTGTCGCGATACTCGCTGATTTTGGGATGACGAAACGTTGCGTTGTCGTCAAACGACATCTTTGCATCGAGCGCGGATAGGTGACCATCGTCGGTTACGACAAGCGGGTTGATCTCGAGCAATGTGGCATCAAGATCGCGGAAGGCTCTGTAGCACGACAACAGGATCGAGCTGAAAGGTGCGGCGAGCGCCGCGTCCAGACCGATCGCAAAGGCGAGCTCGCGCGCCTGAAACGATTGAAGCCCAACGGCTGGCTCGATCACCCGACGGTGGATCGAATCGGGTGCGTCGGCGGCGATCTCCTCGATCTCGCTGCCACCTGCCGATGACGCGACGACCATGATGCGTTCTGTTGTGCGATCCAGGAGGAGCGCGAGATAGACCTCTGAAGCAATGGTGGAGGCCTCCTCGACATACAGGCGATACACCCCTTTCCCCCGGGGCCCGGTCTGGTTCGTGATGAGGCGTCTGCCGAGAAGATCATCGGCAGCCTCCCAGACCTCTTCTTCGGTCTCGCACAACACGACGCCGCCAACCTTGCCGCGCCCTCCCGAATGGATCTGGGCCTTGACGACCCAACGATCTCCCCCGAGCTCGTGCGCCTGATACACCGCCTGGTCGGGGCTGTAGGCCAAACCCCCTGCCGGAATCTTCACGCCGTACTCGTCCAAGATCGATTTCGCTTGATACTCATGGATGTCCATTGCGCCTCATGTCCGTTCTCGTCGTGGCCGTCATCTCGGTCTCAGCGTCGTGTAATCGCATCGGCGGTCGTCACGACGTTCTGCGCCATTCGAGCTGATGCAGCGTCGATCATCCGACCGTTGAGCTGTGCTGCTCCCTTGCCCTCGTTCGCTGCAGCCTCCAGCGCGTCCAAGACGGCGCGGGCGTTTGCCACCTCGTCTTCGGGCGGTGTGAACACCTCGTTGGCCAGGTCGATCTGCGATGGATGAATCGCCCACTTGCCCTCATACCCCATCGCGGCTGCCCTCCGCGCTCCGAGCATGAAGCTGTCGGGATCGTTGAAATCGCCGAACGGACCATCGATGGCACGTAGTCCGTGAGCGCGACATGCCACGAGCATCTGGGACAGACCGTGGTGCCACTGATCGCCGGGGTAGTCGGGGTTCAGACCACCGATCGTCACCGTCCGAGCGCGACAGGATGCCGCGTAGTCCGCAACTCCGAAGTGGAGTGCCTCAAGTCGAGGGCTCGATCGCGCGATTTCGTTGACGTTGGCCATACCGAGTGTTGTCTCGATAAGCGCCTCGATGCCGATCCGGTTCTCCAAACCCATCGCGGTCTCGATCTGGCTCAGCATTGCATCGACCATGTAAACATCAGCGGCGACGCCGACCTTTGGGATGAGCAAGGTGTCGACATTTGCGCCCGCCTGCTCGACGACGTCGACAACATCTCGATACATAAAGTGCGTATCGATGCTGTTGATTCGTACGCAGATGGTTTTTCCAGCCGCCTGCCAATCGAGGTCATTGAGCGCCTCGATGACATTGGATCGTGCGGCTACTTTCTCGCCCGGCGCGACGGCATCTTCGAGGTCGAGAAAGACATAGTCAGCCGTCGACTCGAGCGCTTTTTCAAAAAGACGGGGGTTCGAGCCCGGCACCGCCAGCTCGCTTCTCTGTAACCGCTGCCTTGCATTCGGATAGCTGGTATGACTCATCGCTCCCCCATTCGACGAAATGCTGCAACTAGCTCATTACCCCAAGACATGTGCTGCAGCGATCGCCTTTCGTGATCTGGCGAAACATTGATTGATATTTTTAGGATTGGAAACCCATTCGTTCTAGATGTGCTCATAACTCGGTGTTATGATCCATCTTTGTCAAATCGCGCGGAGATAAGATGCGACCACTGCTTGAATCCATCCCCCAGCTTCAACGAATGGCGGTGTTTGACGCGGTAGCTCGACTGGGATCGTTCACCGCAGCTGCGCGGGAACTCGGCGTCTCTCAGCCGTCGATCTCGCGTCACATCATCACGTTGGAAGACCAACTCGGCTTTCCGTTGTTCGATCGCAGAGCCAATCAGATCGAGCTAACGGGACACGGGAGCCGGCTCTACAACGCGATCTCGTCGTCGTTCGACAGCCTCGAGTCAACGCTGATCGACCTGCAGCGCACTACTGAACGTTTGCTCGTGGCGAGCACGCCGATGTTTGCTCAAACATGGTTGTCTCCACTGTTTGATTCCCTCCGCGACCGTCTCGATCCCTGCGTGGCGTCCATTCTGATTTTCGACAGTGACGCTGAAATCGATGACCTCACCTTCGATGTCGTCATAAGGCGCGGGGAGGGAACATGGCCAGGATTTCGAGCTGAGAAGCTCCTTCCCGAGGTGGTGGTTCCAGTGGCCTCGCCAGATTTGGCGAAGCGGCTCGGTTTCGGAGATGACACCGACCCCGAGGAACTCCTCGACGCACCACGTCTGCATCTGTCGGAAACGAACACGTTTCAGACAACGTGGACCAACTGGTTTGCCGGGCAGGGCATCTCCTCGCCAAAGGCGGAGTCCTCTCACACCTTCCGTCATTACGGAACCCTGCTGAACGAGGCGCTAGCGGGAAATGGGTTGGTTCTTGGATGGCGATACCAAATGGGCGACTGGCTCGAACGAGGCCTTCTCGTTGAGGTTGGCCTAGAGATGCACGACCCCAACGCGGGTATGTTCTTGACATGGCCGGTCGCGATCACCCGCGACTCTCGAGTCCGAGCTCTCCGGACGTGGTTTGCCGACAATCTGCCACCCGATCGGCTCACCGCGCATGGTTGACAGACGACATCCCGAGCAAAGGCAACAATCTTGCGGCTGAATCGAGCCATAACGTGAGGTGATCGGCGGATAGCGAGCCAAGGGATGGTGGCACGGGATCGAAGTTCTTACGGTTGGAATCACCACCACCGGAGCAGGCGCCCTATGACAATCACCGACCGCGTACTCATGGGCCCAGGGCCATGCAATCCCTACCCCGAGGTACTCGCATCGATGACGAGGCCGGTACTCGGCCATCTCGACCCCGAGTTCATTGCGCTCCTCGATGAAACGAACGAACGGCTCCGCCTGGTCTTCGGCACCACGAACGCACTGACCTTTCCCCTATCCGGAACCGGGTCGGCGGGTATGGAAGCCGCCATTGTGAACTTCGCTGGCCCCGGCGACACCGTCGTGATCGGCGTCAACGGCGTCTTCGGCATACGGATGTGCGATGTAGCCGAACGTTCGGGCGCCACGGTCGTTCGGGTCGATCACGAGTGGGGGCATCCAATCGACGTCGACCGCATGCTCGATGCGCACCCGAATCCGACCATTCTAGCGGTCGTCCATGCTGAGACTTCCACCGGTGCACTCTCGCCGCTCGGAGACCTTGGCGCGAGAAAGGGAGACGCTCTGTTCCTCGCGGATTGTGTTACTTCGCTCGGTGGTACCGACACGGCTCTCGATGCGAACGGCGTCGATATCGCCTATTCGGGCACACAGAAATGTATTGGAGTTCCGCCAGGTCTTTCGCCCATGAGTATCTCGCCCCGGGCACTCGAGCGCATGAGGCCCAAGCCGCAGTCTTGGTATCTCGATCTGAACATGATCGCGAACTACGTCACCGGTACCGGGGGGCGCGCGTATCACCACACGGCGCCCATCTCGATGATCTATGCGCTGCATGCGGGTCTCGGAACAATCCTCGACGAAGGGCTCGCAGAAACCCGCGAGCGTCACGTTCGATGCGGCCAGATGCTGCAAGACGGGCTGGAGAAGCTCGGACTGGAATTGTTCGCGGCTCCAGGATCGCGTTTGCCACAGCTCACATCGGTCTGGGTCCCAGAAAGTCGACTTCCACCGGGGATGACCGAAGCCGACGTACGACAGCAGCTACTCGAACGCTTCGGACTCGAGATCGGGGGAGGGCTGGGTGAATACGCAGGCAAGGTCTGGCGCATTGGTTGCATGGGCCACACCGCCCGTGAACGCAACGTCATCCTCTTTCTCTCGGCGCTTCAGGAGGTACTCAAATGATGCACGGAATGCATCGCTTCGGCGATACGTACTACGAAGCCTTTGCCGAGGCAGTGGACGCTCGCCGACGCTTTCGGCCTGCGCCCGACCCGGCCGACGCGCTCTCGATGATCGAGGCCGCAGGGCACGAGGTCGTCTCGACCGCGGCGCGTTCTGCGCTTTCAGAACGCGCTCCCTTCGCCGTCTCGCAACTCACGCTGCTCGCGTGGCGAGGCATCGACGACGCACAGGAGCGCTTCGCGCAGGCAGTGACCGCCCAAGATGCATATGGCGCCACAGGAGCGATCGAGGCAGCAGCGGCGCATCTGGCACTCGTCGAAGCCGTGTCGCTGCATGTCGCTGCCGCGAGCTAGCACTTTCCTGTGACGGTTCGAGCGAGCTACGCTCTCGCCCTCTCTTCCACTCTTAGGGAATTCATGACCGAGAAACGAATCGATAAACGCTTCGCGTTCTTCTTGGGCGCTGGAGTACTTCTCATTGTGCTGGCCATTACCGGCGTTTTCAATTCGAGCAGCGATGTCAACATCAGCCGAGAGGAAGCTATCGAGATCGCACGCCCCGAAATCGACTTTGTGCCCGAACAAGAAGATGCTCGCCTCGTTCGACAGGGCCTTCAGCTCGCGCCGGTCTGGGCGGTATCGTTCTCGATTCCTAAAGACGGCGAGTCGCGCAAGTTCGAGCGGATCATGACGGTGGAGATCGATGCGCGCACGTCGGAGATCATCCGCATCTCCACCGACGGCGAGGGCACGGTTCAACCCGACTGACGCTCGCAGCGGAAAATCGGTCTGTCGAATCGCCCTAGTTCAGATGTTTCCCTGTTTCCCCTGGTGAAATAATGTTCACCATGTTAGTTTCGTCACATCTCAGGTCCGGGGGGATCTGAGGGTTACACGAAAACTTAAGAAATGGGGGGCTAGTGATACTTGCTCAGGAGACCGTCGATCTGACGGCCACCGTATTTACCGAATCGTTTTACTTTTTCACCGTAGCGATCATGTGGTTGCTACACGTTGGATTCATGACCTACGAAGCGGGGGTCAGTCGTCGTAAGAACGTGATGGCAACCGCGGTCAAGAACATCTTGACCATCGCGGTCGTAACACCAACGTTCTATTACGTGGGCTGGTGGGCCTACTTCTGCATGGAGGAAGGCTTCATCCCCACAACCAGCGCTGACGGCAACAATGCTGCCGGTACAGCAGCGTACTTCTGCGGGGACGGCTACGGACTTCCGTGGGACGGATCGGCCGGGCCAAATCTCGGCGACAACATCACCGGGGTCTTCTGGGCAGCATTCGTGCTGTTCTCGTGGACGACCGGTTCGATCATGTCAGGCGCGATCATCGAACGCGTTCGAACATCGGCATATCTGTGGCTGACCGCACTTATGGGCGGCATCATCTGGGTGATCGCTGCTGCATGGGGATGGAGCTACGGAGGCTGGCTTACGCTGCACTTCGGCTACCACGACTTCGCCGCTTCTGGCGTCGTTCACGGCGTTGCCGGCATCTTCACCCTGGGTGTGTTGTTCAACTTGGGTCCACGTCTCGGCCGTTACGACCGAGAGGGTGGAACACGTTCCTTTAAGCCGCACAACCTGCACATGACGTTGCAGGGCTTGATGCTCATCTTCACCGGGTTCTATGGATTTTACGCAGCCTGTCTGGCGATCACGACGAGCAGCGTTCCAGGCTGGGCGAACATCTACTTCAGCCCGGCGACGCTTTCGGCGATCACCTTCACGATCACGGTTGGCTTTGCCGGTGGCTTCGCAGGAGGCTACTTCTTCTCGAAACGCGATCCGTTCTGGACCGTTTCGGGTGGACTTGCCGGGGTGGTTGCAGTCTCGGCAGGAGCCGACATTTACTCGCCAAACCTCGTGTTCATCTTGGCCTTCTTCTCCGCAGGATTTGCGGTGTATGTCGGTTCCTGGATCGAAACGAAGATGCGGGTCGATGATGCCGTTGGCGCCGTGGCAGTTCACGGTTTCACTGGCTTCTTCGGCGTACTTCTTCTGGGGATCTTTGCGGGCGGCTATCCGACCGGTTTCCTCGGCGTCGAAACGACGTTCCTCGGGCAGTTGGTGGGCGTGGCGACCATGTTCCCTCTCGCTTTCTTGAGCGGTTACGGAGCATCGATGATCTTGCGAAAGCTCAACATGTTGCGAGTGCCGCCTGCGGTCGAACTCGAGGGTCTCGACGTTGCCGAGTACGGCTCGGACTTCTTCCCAGAACATGCAGCGAACCCCGAGGTCATCATCCTCGCCGACGGCTCCGAGGTTCTTGCCGAACCGATCCTACGAGAGGCGATTGCCGACGCTCTCGCCGCCACGAACGGCTGAACCAGTGGTTCAACTCATCGGATCGATCATCCTCATGTACGCCGTGTTATACGCGGCTGGCACATGGATGACACGACGCCGTAACCATCTTCAAACCAACAAGAACGACTGATCGAAAGAAGACAAAATGGATACTTTTCCGTACAACTCGTGGGAGGAAGCCCTCGCAGACGCCGATGGCACCACGGGATATTTCACATGGGCCAACGGATCCGGATCGGTGGTGCTCGCCATTCTTGGCATCACACTCGCCCTTCTGTTCATTGTGTGGCTCACCAAGAATGAAGACGACCATCTGGCGCATTGCTCCAGCAATCTAAATGAAAAGTGGGGGTGCTGATCATGGCCGACAAACACCTGGAATTTCCAGAGAAGCAAACACACGACAAGCGATTTGAACATGGGGTGCTGGCGTTCTGCGTCATATGCATCATCTTCGTGATCATCGCCGTCAACGTCGTTGCCGGAGGGTAACTTCCTGCCGTTATGGATCCTGCACGTCGCGCTACGGCGCAAGGTGCGCTCGTTGTCGTCATCGGCGCCATGTTTCTGACATGGTCCACCGATGGCGGCAGCCGCGCCGGTACCGAAACGGGTGAAGGTCAGCTGGTGGCTCTCGCGAGCCTGGCCACGATCGCCCTCATTCAACTCGGTTGGAGGCCCGCTTGGATCGGCGCTGGCTTCATCATCGCGACGCTGATTCGTCAACTGACGCTCCTCGGCGGAGATGTCGGTATGGGCCTCATCATCGGCATCGTCGCCGTCTGCGTCGCCGCAGCAGCGATGATCTGGGACATGTTCGCCAACATTCCGCGGCCGGAAGCGGACGACGCTGAGCGCTGAACTTTACCGATGAGCGGCGCCTCACTTCTCAGCTTTCTTGTCGTCGCGTTGCTCATCGTCATCACACCGGGGCCAGACACGATGCTCGTCCTGCGCAATTCGATCGGTGGCGAGCGAAACTACGGGTTGCATACCGCTCTCGGCGTAAACATCGCGATCGTCCTGCACGGTCTCGGCGCCGTCATCGGGGTTTCGACGATCTTGATCGCGCGGCCGTGGGCATTCGACGCGCTGAAGTTCTTGGGCGCGTTGTACCTGCTTTACCTGGGCCTCGGCCAACTCGCCCAGTCTCGGCACCATCGCCCGACCAGCGAAGGGAACGACGTGAAACCGCGTTCACTGTCGTCTAAAAAGGCGATCGCTGAAGGGTTCGCAACCAATGCCCTGAATCCTGAGGTCGGTCTATTCTTTTTGGCGCTTCTCCCCCAGTTCGTCAACCCAGAAGGCGCGGCGACACGACAGACGATCATTCTCACAGGCCTGTTCATCGGGCTGGGCCTGCTCTGGCTTTTTGGAGTCTCAGTGGTCTCACGAGCGGCTGGTCATCGATTGATGACCAGCCCAGGCTTGCGTGTGCTCAGCCTCGTGTCGAGCATTGCGTTCCTCGCCTTAGCGGCCCGATCGTTCACCGAATTGGTGCGTTGACCAACTCGGTGTTGCCTAGCGCTGTGTTACCCAACCAGTAGCCAAAACGCACGAATGGGCGCCCACGAGAGTGGGTACCCATTCGCCATACTTGACTTTGACCCAATTTGTTAGTGGGCGGCCGGTGCGTCCCAACCCTCGAGGATGGGAGCCTTGTAATCAGTTCCCACCGTGTTGCACTCCGATACCGGCAGCCACGATCCAAGATCGATCTGTGGGTACTTGCAGTGTTTCTCTTTCAAGAGAATGCCGTAGGAGTTGCCAGAGGTGAGGTGCTTC
This sequence comes from Verrucomicrobiales bacterium, assembly GCA_047638715.1. GTDB lineage: Bacteria > Actinomycetota > Acidimicrobiia > Acidimicrobiales > SHLQ01 > SHLQ01. The sequence goes on along the minus strand of JBLIMK010000096.1, from coordinate 5,213 downwards.
ATGAGCACCTTCCTGGCCAGCTCGTCCTCGCGGCCCGCTGGAATATCGAAGTAGATCTTCAAGAAGCTGTTCGAGTACCGGTCGAATACCGCCGGCACGCCATCCTCTTCGAGAAGTTGAATGTCTTCAAGCCAGTTGAGGTCATCGCCGGGCGTGAGCTCTTGAAGGTCAAGGTCTTCGACCAATGACACGTCGCTCTGATATTCAAAACGTTTTCCGGCAAGTTGCTCGGCATCGATACCGAGTGTGCGTTTTCCTGTATCACTCGTAGACATTAGTAGCCTCCCTGCTTCATGATGAGTTCCTTCATCTCGGCGAGATGACGTTCTTCGGAGACTCCAGGGATGTAGGTCGTTCCGGCGAGCGGAACCTTGGCCATCGCCGATGCCTCGTACGTGAGAGCGGCGAGGTCCTCTGGCTCGAGTGAATGGATGTTGGTCTTTCCGCACGCGCGAGCGAGCATCTGGACCTCCATGGTGAGCGTGATGAGGTAGTTGTAGACACGCAGCGCGGCCTCATCGACATCGAGGCGCTTACGCAGTTCAACATCCTGAGTAGCGATACCGACAGGACATCGGCCCGTGTGGCAGTGGTAGCACTTGCCTGCGGGAACACCGATCGTGCCCTCATAGTCGGTGACACCTTCGATGTGCTTGTTGCAGTTGAGCGCCATAAGTGCTGCGGTTCCAATAGCGACGGCCGTCGCGCCGAGTGCAATGCACTTGGCAACGTCGCCGCCGTTTCTGATACCGCCAGCAACGACGAGGTCGACATCGTCTGCCAAGCCAACGTCCTCGAGTGCTCGACGAGCCTCGGGGATCGCGGCCATCAACGGGATGCCAGTCTCCTCAGTCGCAACGTGTGGACCAGCACCCGTGCCGCCCTCAGCGCCATCGAGGTAGATGGAGTCGGGGCCACACTTGGCTGCCATGCGCACGTCGTCATAGACCCGAGACGAGCCGAGCTTTAGCTGAATTGGGACTTGGTAGTCGGTCGCTTCGCGAATCTCTTGGATCTTGAGCGACAGGTCGTCGGGGCCGATCCAATCCGGGTGGCGAGCCGGCGACCGCTGATCGATGCCCGCTGGCAACGACCGCATCTCGGCAACCTGCTCGGTCACTTTCTGACCCATGAGGTGTCCGCCGAGTCCAACCTTGCAGCCTTGGCCGATAAAGAACTCGACAGCGTCGGCGAGCATCAGGTGATGCGGGTTGAAGCCGTAGCGGCTCTGGATGACTTGGTAGAACCACTTGGTCGAGAGGTCGCGCTCTGGTGGAATCATGCCACCTTCGCCCGAACACGTTGCCGTGCCAGCCATCGATGCGCCCTTGGCCAAGGCCATCTTCGCCTCGATCGAAAGTGCACCAAAGCTCATGCCGGTGATGTACACCGGGATGTCAAGCTCGAGCGGTTTCTTTGCGAAACGGCCACCGATGACGGTTTTTGTTTCACACTTCTCGCGATACCCCTCGATTACGAAACGGGTGAGCGTTCCGGGAAGGAAGACCAGTTCGTCCCAATGCGGGATCTTCTTGAACATCGAGAAGCCACGCATGCGATAGCGGCCCAGTTGGGCCTTCACATGGATGTCATTGATGACCGTTGGGGTGAAGATCTGGCTCTGACCCAGAGTGTCGGTGTTTGCGTTGACGATCGCATCTTGCGCGTCTTGGTCTGCAGCGGTGTTCTTTGCCATATTCAGTCCCCTCAGATCACGAGCTTGCGCTCGGATGGCTCAAGCGCGTCGTAGTTGTGCAGTTGCTTGCCGCAAACGAACTTCTGGAACTCCGGCGGAGTACCCAGGTTGTAGTTCTTGAACTTGCGGTTGATGAACTCGGTGTCGGTGTCATCCCATTCGCCGGGAACGCAGTCGACGCCGAGCGATGCAACGGTGCCGCCGACGTAGAGCACGCCGTCGTACATCGAATCGCCAAGGCCATCGCCAGCGTTGCCGCAGATGACCTGCTTACCGCGCTGCATCATGAATCCGGTGTTGATGCCAACCGACCCCATAACAATGATGTTTCCACCCTTTTGATCGATGCCCGTTCGAGCACCGACGTCACCTTTGATCACGAGATCGCCACCACGAAGTGCCGCACCGGTTAACGAACCAGCACCGCCCTCGATGACGATGGTGCCGGCCATCATGTTCTCCGCGCACGACCAGCCAACGCGACCGTCGATGTGCACCTCGGGTCCGTCGATCAATCCACACGCAAACCAACCGGGCGAACCCTCGAAGTTGATCTTGCAGCGTTTCAAAATGCCCACGGCGAGCGAGTGCTTTGACCCTGGGTTAACGATGGTGACCTCGCCGATGTCTTCGACGTTGACGAGGCGTTTGAGTTCGAGGTTGATCTGGCGGGTCGAGAGGTCGGTGGCGTCGATGCGAGCGCTGTCGCCATCGATCTCAGCGGTCATTGGCGCAACGGCATCGGGCTCTGCGAGGCCGCGTGCGTCGTAGTCAATACCCGTGCGTGAGCCTGTTAAACCTGCCATACGAGCACCTCACGTTCATAGGGATCTCGGGTCTGGACTTCGGTGCCGACGAGAGCTCGAATGGCTATCTCCTCGGTGGCGACAGCAACCATCTTGTCGCTTTCGAAAAGAACGAGGGGCTTGGCGGCCATCTCGTCCTTCGCGATTCCCAGCTCAGTGCCGGTGACGCACAAATAGGTAAAGACACCGTCGAGGTCGTCCAGGCTCGACTTCATGGCGGTCTCGAGCGACATCCCATTTTCCATCTTCTCCGCGAGATACACCGCGATGATCTCGGAATCACAGGCGCTTTGGAAACGGTGGCCGTTCCGCTCGAGGCGGCGACGCCACTGGTGATAGTTCGTGAGCTGACCGTTGTGAACAACAGCGACATCGGCGAACGGGTACGCCCAGTACGGGTGAGCGCTCGCCAGGTCGACATCGGACTCGGTCGCCATGCGAACGTGACCCATGCCGTGGGTGCCCATGAAGCCAGGAAGACGATACTGATCGGCCACGGTGTGGGCATCGCCAAGATCCTTAACGATCTCGAGCGAGTTTCCGAGTGAGAGAACCTCGCAACCGGGAACGTCTTCGAGATAGTCGGCGAGGGGCTTGAGTTCACCGCTGTATTGGACCGTGGCACGGAACGCGTAACCGGTCTCGCTGCTCATCGTTGCAACGTTTGCACCGATCTTGGCGAGCCGAGCTTCGACCTCGGCGCGATTGCGCTCGAGTCGCTCGTCCATTCCAATTCCACCCGCTTCGCCAGGCTCGGCGAGAACGAACCGGATGACGACCATGTCGTCGGCTGGCCCGTAGAGCGCGTACCCCGTGGAGTCGGGCCCCCGGTGTTTCATCGACTGAAGCATCCGAGTGAGCTCGTCGCCTAGGTCGGCGGGACCGTCACGGTGAATAACACCGGCAATGCCACACATGTTGTCTCCTTACGTGTTGATCTTGTTGAACTTGTTGAAGTGGGAGTGTTACCGCTATGGGAGGATGTCGAGGTATTCGTTGACATCCCAATCGGTGACCGTGGACATGAAGCGCTCCCACTCGTCACGCTTGTAATGCTCAAAGACGCGGAACATGTCGCCCGGTAGGGCGCTCTTGACGACCTCGTCTGCACGAAGGGCATCGAGCGCTTCGCCGAGGTTCATCGGAATCTTCTTGACGTCCTTGCCAGCATCCATAGCCTCGTAGATGTTGCGCTCTTCTGGAGGTCCTGGGTCGAGGTTCGCGTCGAGACCATGGTCCATCGCCTTGATGAGTGCAGCCATGGTGAGATATGGGTTCACGGCAGAATCGACGGAGCGGTACTCGAAACGGCCCGGAGCCGAGATACGAAGCGCGGTAGTGCGGTTCTGGAAACCCCAATCGGCGAATACGGGCGCCCAGAAGCCGGTGTCCCAGAGACGTCGGTAAGAGTTCACCGTTGGTGAGCCGAGACACGTCAGAGCTGACAGGTGCTCGATGATGCCGCCGATTGCCTTCATGCCGATCGGGCCAGGGATCTGCGGATCGTCGCCTTCGGGCATGAACTTGTTCTCGTCGCCTGCCCACAACGAAATGTTGTGATGGCAGCCGTTGGCTGACACGCCCATGAATGGTTTCGGCATGAAACAGGGGAAGGCGCCCATTTCACGCCCGACCTGCTTGCAGATCTGCCGATACGTGGTGAGACGGTCGGCGGTGAGTTCTGCTCGATCGAAGTTGAAGTTGAGCTCGAGTTGGCCCGGTGCGTCTTCGTGATCGCCTTGGATCATGTCGAGGCCCATTGCTTCGCCGTATTCGACAACCTTGTGGATGAGCGGCTGAAGCTCAGCGAATTGGTCGATGTGGTAGCAGTTTGGCTTCGTGAGGCCTTCGACGGTGGGCTTGCCGTCGCCGTCGACCTTGAGCCACATCATCTCGGGTTCGCAGCCCGCCCGCAGGTGTAGACCGTGTTTTGCTTCGAACTCGGCGTGGATTCGCTGAAGGTTGCCACGACAATCGGACGTCAAGAAGGCGCCTGGGTCGACCTTTTCTTCGCGTCCACGAAACAGCGTGCAAAAGACACGCGCTGTCTTTCGATCCCAAGGAAGCGACATGAACGTGTCGACTTCAGCAACGCCGACGAGTTCCTTGGACTCGGCTCCGTATCCGATGTAGTCGCCGTGACGATCGGTGAAGAGGTTGGCCGTCGATCCGTAGACGAGCTGGAACCCCTTACGCGCCATCACTCCAAAGTGCTTGGCCGGGATTCCCTTGCCCATGATTCGGCCGGTAACCGAGACGAACTGGCAGTAGAGGTACTGGATCCCCTCGACTTCAATTCGCTTCTCGACCTCGCGAATCTCGGCTTCGCGGCCGTCGGCCTCGATAAATCCTTGAAGATCAGTCACCTAGAATTCCCCCTTGAAGTTGCGGCAGCGAGTCGTCGCGTTCCCCAGAATGCGACAGGCCGTACGGCACATTAGCGCCGTGACAGCTTTCACGCCAGTGAAACATGTTTCCTCTCGAATCACCCTTCTGGGTGAAACTTGTTTCACCCTAGTGACTCACCTAGGGTGACGCAAGGTGGCCGACTTCTCGCGCCATCACTACATGGGGGTATGCGCCGATGAGTTTTCCGTCTGACCTTGAGATTGCGCAGGGGGCTGTGTTGCTTCCGTTGTCTGAGATTGCGGATCGTGCTGGTATTCCCCTGGAGAATTTGGAGCCGTATGGGGTTGGGGCTGCGAAGGTGC
>JBLIMK010000095.1:0-15099 GCA_047638715.1 Verrucomicrobiales bacterium | reverse complement strand
TGCGTTGTCGAGGGCTGGCCACACCATGAGGGCGCCGAACAACAAGAACACTACGGCGGCGCCCACCTGCGACACATCCTCGGCGAGTTCGGCGTGTTTGGTGACCTGCTCACCCATCAAGCGGCGGGCGATCATCCCGCATACGAAGGCGGCGACGAATCCGTTCCCGCCGAGAGCGATGCTTCCTGCGAACGCGCTGACGCCGATGGACAACGCGACGATCCGGAATCCTTCGTCGTCACTCCAACCGAGGTTGCGGATCCTCGGCACGACCATCGCAAGAACCGCGGCGAGGAACGCTCCCACCGCGATGGCGATTCCTATCTCGACGATCGCTTCGGTTACCAACGTGCTCGCGCTGTCGAGTTCGGACTCGGCCGCCAACGCGGCGAACACAGCGATGACCGGCACGACGAGTCCATCGTTCAGTCCGGATTCGACATTGAGTGCCTGGCGGACCTTCGCGGGAACCGCTTTGTTCGACACGACAGCTTCACCGAGCGCGGCGTCGGTTGGGGCGAGAATGGCGGCGACGAGGGCTGCCTCGGCCCAAGACAAATCTGTCAGAAGCAGAGCGGTGAGCACCGCACCGAGCGCGATGCTGAGGGGTAGTCCGATGCCCAAGAGCCGCGCCGGGAGCGCGAGCGATGCCGATGTGTTCCGGGTATCGATACGCGCGGCGTCGGAGAAAAGGAGCAGTGCGAGCGTGAGTTCGGCGGTGAACGCGATCGCTTCATCATCGAGATCGGTTTCGAACAGTCCGAGGGCCTGTGGTGCCAGCGCCATGCCTGCGAAGACGAACAGCATGGGCGTCGTGATCGGCAGGGCACGAAACCGTTCCCTGAACAACGAGATGATGGCGATGACCCCAGCCGCGACCGCGATGACCGTCATAGTGACGATGTCCCGGTGAGCGGTGCGTCTATCTCCCAGTGTGAAGGAACGTCGACCACGAGCCTGCGCAGGCCCTGCAACGCCTGGTCGTAGTTGATTCGCCAGCCGGCAAATGCCGTCCAGGCCGCGTCGCGCGAGACGTTGGTAAACACGCCGTGATGGGCCAACTCGTCGACCAGCGTGTCGAACTGTTCTCGGCTGATCGAGAGTTCGTCGTGCTTGCGAGGATGGATCTCGGGTGGAATGTCGAAGAAATCGGCGATCTCGCGCAAGGCGAGATAACCGGAGCGAATCAGCGTCTGTGCTCCGCCGGTGCTGCGAACGAGCTCGAGTGCAGTGACCAAGGCTGCGGTGTCGAGAGAGGTCTCAGCAGCGGTCAGCCATGAGCGATCGTGTCGAGCCGACCGGAAGAAGATCAGGGCCGGGAATGTCGTATGGGTCTCACCAACTTCGACGAACCAGTCCTCCCATTCATCCCATCGCTCACTCACGTTGGTAAGACGGTCGATGCGATGCAACCGCACGATGAATTCGAGCGGTGTGGGAGGCGAGCCGGCACGAACGGTCAGGCGACCGACCGACACTTCGCGCCGCGAGAAGGTTCCGTAGAAGGTTGGGAGAAAACCGACTACGAGGGCCACGATGGCGAGTCCGAGAAGCGCTTCGATGATCGCCACACTTCTCGTGAGAAGCGAGTCCGCCTCGATAAATCCGAGTGTTGTGAGCGAGGAGCCGGAGAGTTCGAGTGCACTTGCATAGGAACCCCCATCTATGCCCCAGAAGATTCCCGAGAACGAGAGGATTAGACCGATCGACCAAAAGAGCGGAAGGGACAGAAGGACGACCGGAGCAAACGAGCCGAGAATCCAATGTCGCCTCTCCTGGCTCTGGAACCGACGAGCGGCCGTCGCCGCGAGATGTCGAGCGATGCGGAACAGCGAGGTTGTGAGCCAGACGCGTTCGGGTCGTGGAAAGGTGAACGTCCGAGCCATCGACAGCAATATCCAGATCGAGCAAGCGACGCCGAGAAGGATCGCGAGTCCACGTTCCATCTCAGAAGTGTCGCACGAGTTCAGCGAAGTGATTCAACTGCAAGAGTCGGGGGTGCGCAACGAGGTCGCCGTGCTCGTGACTCCACGTTTCAGCGTGGGGAATATGGACTGCGCCGATGCCGGCCTCGAGGGCTGGGAGGATGTCGGATCGCGGAGAATTACCCACCATCCAGGTCGACGCGGGGTTGAGCTTGTGGGTTTCGACAATGCCGGAATACGCGTCGACCGTCTTCTCCGGCAGAATTTCGATCGCCTCAAAGTGCGAACGGAGTCCGGATCGATCCACCTTATGCGACTGTTCGTGATGGTCGCCCTTGGTGACGAGGATGAGTTGGCGTCGATGCTGCAACTCGGCCAGTGCGTCGATGACCCCAGGGATGATGTCGAGCGACTCCCATCGAAGCGGCCGAAGAAGTTCGGCAACGTACGCGATGTCGGACTCACTCGCTGGACGTCCACCAAACCGTTCGACACCTGCGATCAGGCTTCGCTGAAACGTGTCGCGCCCGTATCCGTGCTGCTCGATGAATTCCACCTGCAGCGCGTCGAGGTCGGATTGGATCTCTTGCATCGTGGTGTTCGGCAAGATCCATTCGACATAGGCCGCGTTTACGGCGTTGAAGACGGCGATGTTTTCCCACAGCGTGTCGTCAGCATCGATCAGAAGAGTCACCAATGCCGACCGTAGCGGTCCAAGCTCATAGACGCTCGCCAGAACGGGCGAACAACATAGCGGCCAACGCGAGTCCGCTGTAGATCAGGAAACCAACACCGAATGGCGTCACGGTATCGCTAATCGCATGGTCGATGATCGCGCCGAGTAGCGCTCCGCCGATGAAGACGATCGCTCCGGTGACCGAAGATGCGGTGCCGGCAATCTTGCCCATTGGTTCCATCGCCAGCGTTTGCATCAGTGGGGTCGTGCCGGCGTTGAGTGCCGTCATCACCGACACCAATGCAAACCACCCCCAGAAGTTGACGACGTCATCGCCAGCGGCAGTCCACACGACGTACGCGCCAGCGACGAAGACGAGGATTGCGCTTTGGGCGAGTAACACAGGGATGGTGGAATAGCGCTTGACGAGTCGTTCGACGATCACGATGACGAGGGCCATGAACGCTGCGTTGACGCCGAAGAAGAGCGCGAACTGGTCGTCGCGGCCATAAATCTCCCCGATCATCTGTGTCGAGCTGCCGAGCCAGGGAAAGAACGCTCCATATGAGAGCGTGGTCGCGATAGTGAAAAGAACGGTGCGGCGGTTGGTGAGCACGGCGCGGGCTGCGCGGCCAACACGTCCGAACTCGAGCGGCAGAACATCCTCAGGAGCAAGCGTTTCTCGGAGACGCGTCAGCCATAACGCAGCGATTGCGCCGAGAAATACTGCAGCCATCGTTGTGAGTCGCCAGGAACCGATCAGCAAGAGTCCTTCACCTAACGCGGGCGCCAATACGGGGACGATCAAAAAGACCGCTGTCGTGAGCGACATGACTCGGCTCATGATGTCGCCGTCGTACGCGTCGCGAATGATCGCGAGGCTGACGGTGCGTGGACCGGCAGCGGCGGCACCCCATAACGCGCGACCCATGAGAAATGTGCTGAAGGAGGTCGCGAGGGTCGCTACGATCGCGCCGCCAATGAAGAGCACGAGCGATGCGTACATGGTCCGTTTGCGGCCATAACGGTCCGAAATCGGTCCCCACACCAGCGTGCTCAGACCCATCGCGGCCAAGAAGACGGTGATCGTTAACGAGATTGACGAGTTGTCGGGGTCGAGCCCGAACTGAGTTTCGATCTCGTCAAATGCGGGAAGAACCGTGTCGATGCTGATCGCGATCGTCGCCGTGATCAGCGACATCATCATGATGAATTCAGCTCGACTTACACCGTGGAGAGCTTCTTGGGTCGCGCTGTCAGCAACGGTTGATGTCAACGCTATTCGCTGTGTTCAGCTTCAGCTTCGTCGGCGCCGTGATCGTCACCGTGGTCCTCGTAGGAGGCCGCAGTCGCAGCGCTGAACCCGCCGAGGACGATGAGAGCGAAGACCAAGCCGGCGATGGTGGCCTTGAGGCCGAGTTTTGGTGTTTCTTCGGTTTCAGGACTTCCAGCCACGTCGGCTCCTCCAGATGCGGGCGAATGTTGTCAACGGTATCGCCCGTCCTGCCTCAGCCGTTTTCTGGCAGATGAGCGGCTCGGGCTCCTGCTTGCCAGTCCTCGAAGGCGAGTGCCTCATCGAGCTCCCCGAAAACTCGGAGCTGTGGTCGTTCGCGCAGGGATCGTTTCATCTCCGCGAAGCCGGGGTATGCGGCCAAAGTGGTCACAGCGTTCCAAAGCGGAACCGCATCGGCGTCGTTGGGCACTCGGCTGATCACGGGTCCAAAGAACGATAATCCGTCGGGAGGACGAAAAGTGATGATCGGGGTGCCTACGTCGCGACCGGTTCGCGACAACGCTGTTTCCGTTTCCTCCCGGACGATCTCGTCCCAGGCCTCGTCCTCGGCGGCGTCGGCATAGGTCGTTGGGAGGCCCGCAGCTTCCAGCGCGTCGATCAATCCCTGTTGGCCCCCTAGTGTCTCGCGGTATTCCTCGTTGGGGGCGGCATCGAAGATCGCGCTCGAGAACTCGCGATAAAACGCCCCGATCGGTTCGGGTCCGAGTTCGGCGCGCATCGCTGCTGCGACCCGCAGCATGTGGAGCCCGGCGGTGTGGCTTCGCACATAGCCGGTTGGGAATTCGACGTCGTAGTCCTTGTCCTTGTTCAGCATCCGAAGCGAGATGAAGCGCCAATCGACGGAGTAGTCGGTCTGTTCCTGCACTTTTACGATCCAGCGGGACGTAACCCAGGCAAAAGGACACACCGGGTCAAAGAAGAATTCGATATCACTCGTCATTGGGCATCACCTGTCTTCGTTTCTGCATGTCTACCCGCGACTCCCGCACGGCGGGGTGTTGAAATCGGATCGGTAAAGAAAAACTCACGGCGCGCCGTACATGTTGAGAGGCAGACATCAGGTTTTCTTGCGGGGTCGCAGATGAGTGGTTTGGGGATAGCCGTGAAGGTGGTGATCGGTGGCGTTGTTCTGCTCGCCGCGGCCAGCGGGACCGAGGCGGTCGATGTTGTCAAGGTTGTCGCTGACGTGACCCAACGCGCGCAAGACTTCGCGGGAGATGTCGAGGTCGAGGGGGACGAGACCGGACTCTTCGACGAAAGCGTCAGCGAAGACGACGTCAGCGCGTCTAGGTCCGAGGTTTTTGCTCGCAGGGGCAGCTATGTCTTCGGCGTGGATAGAAAGTCTTTAGAATTCACCGACACACCGGTTGGACCTTTCGCGTTCGGAGATGAGCAGGTCGACACGTCAACGACTGCGGCGCCGACGACTACAACGACGATCCCGTAAGAACTACGCTCCCGACCTATTCGAGGCCGGGGAAGGTGTCGATGGCCTCGGGGCCACCAATACCGCTCTTGCCTGGGATGTTGAACCACTCGAATCCGAACACCGTCTCGAAAACCTCGTTGGGCATCGTCAGAAAGAAGCTGTCGGGACCAACCTGGCTCCGGTGCGCCATGATCGACTTCTTCTTCAGGTCGATGACCTGGCGGACATCGAGCACGTAAGCAATGTCGTCGGCAGGAGTACCGAAGGTTTCGGTGTCGACATCGTCTTCGTTCAGGTCAATATTCGAATCGGAATTCTGTGCGGCCTGGACCATCTCGCGCACGTCGTCGCGGTTGATTGTCGATTCATAAACGTGCGCGAGGCCAACCGCCTTTGCAGCCGCGAGGCCAACAGAATGCACACGGAGATGGTCGGGGTGTCCGTAGCCGCCATGGTCGTCATAGATCGTGAGCGCGTCGGCATCAACGTCGCGAAGAATGGCCGCGAGACGCTCGGTTGCTTCGTCGTGGTCGGCTTGCCAGAAACACGCTGGATTCTCGTTGGTGGGCTCGCCCATCATCCCGGAGTCCTCGTAGTCGAGGTAGCGCGGTGTTTCCGCGCCGAGAATGTTCGCAGATTCCGCCAACTCGATGACGCGCCGTTCCCAGAGGGCTTCGCCGTTGTCGAGGACACCCTCTTGTGGTTCGCCCTGCTCGCCTCTGGTAGCGCAGACGAGCACGACCCGATGCCCCGCCGCGGCTGACGACGCCATGAGTCCTCCGGTCGCGATGGCCTCATCGTCGGGATGGGCGTGAAAGCACACAAGCGTTGACATGGGGGCTCAGGATAACAAGCAGCTGACGTTAGGGATTGCGGCGCGCCGCCGCCAGTTGGCTCATAAGACGTGCCTCGTGGTCCGGCGATGGTATTCCGTCGTGATCGAGCATCGCTGCGAGTCTTGCGACCGCTCCCGCTTCGTCATCGAAGCGTCGACGGGCATCTCTTGTCGGCAAACTCTGCCTGGCCCGGCGACGGGACGAGCCGGTGGCCAACATGGCGATTCTGTCGGGAGGAATGGCGTAGCGGGTCGCGATGAAGGGGAGGAGTTCCGCGTAGCGTCGGGCGTCTCGTCGTCGAAGGACGAATACCCCGATGATCGTCGCGATGAACAGCAGTATGAATGCAATGACGGCGACTCCTGCCACGATCGCTCCACCCTCTTCTTCGGCAAGGCTCAACGATCCGTTCCACGCTGCATGGGTTCCCATTGCGAGCAAAAGGCCCCACCAGGCGGTCCAGATCGACCTGCGCGTGCGGATTGCTATGCCGATCGCAAGGCCGGTCCAGGCCGTGAAAAGCGGATGAGCAAAGGGTGTGAGCAACGCTCGACCAACGAACGTTTCCCACAGGATGTCTTGTTCATCAGCGAGATAGAAGTAGCTGACATCTTCGACGACCGCGAAGCCGAGGGCCGCCCAGCCGGCATAAACAAGCCCGTCCATGATCCCGTCGACCTCCTTGCGACGGATCATCCAGACGATCGCTCCGGCTTTGGTCAATTCCTCAATGAAGGGCGCCGACACCACCGCTGCCAAGACATCGGAGCCCGAGGTGGCTGCGACGATCGTGTTGACGACGAGCGAGATGAAGCCAGCCACAAATGCGCCCCAGAGGAACGTGTGCAACCTCGATGACCACGGTTCCGGTTCTAAGCGGCCCATCCAGATCAGAACGGGACCGACGATGAACAGCGGAACCAGGCCGAGCAATGCTGCAAGCGGGTTGGTCGCGATCGAATATGCGAGCAGACCCACACTTGGAATGCCGGCGAGCACCACAGGGATGCTGAGAAAGGATGGAAGGCGAGGCTTCTTGTCGGCTGCGGGAGCGACAACGTTGTTGACATGGGCAGTCCAGCCGCGCCCGTCGTACCACCGCCAGGCTGCTTGATTCCATGGATCGGCGTGCCAGCCCGCAGGCTGGGACGCCGGTGGGGGCGGAGTCGCCGGCGGTGGTGGTGCTGCTGCCCATGGCGGCGGTGGAGGGTTGGTCACGGTCGACAGTCTGAATGGACGTCGCAGAAGCGGCAAGCGATTAGACGACCTTTGCGCCGTCGACCCAGACATCGGTGATGTCACGGCGGCCCGCCGTGCGGACGAGCTTTTCGAATCGTCGCTCTGGTGTGTCTCGGCCGGGCAGGTTGTCGACCGCGTCCATCGAGATGGCGACAGCGTCGAACCTGCGCCCGACCTCGAGCAGCCCGAGTGGTTCTCCGAGAACGTCTGCGCCGCCGAGAGTGGCGAGGTAGAACGCGGTGGTCGCGTCGATGCGACTGGCCGATACCCCACGATCATCAGCGTCGAGTCGCTGATCGACGCCATTCTCGAGGTGTCTCGATACATCTACAGCGCGAGCCGCTTGGGAGAGCAGCGATGCGCTGGGGCCGCCAGCGATGTCGGTCCCGAGACCAACGTTGACACCAGCTTCGAGTGCTCGTCGCGTGGGGAACACGGCGTCGCCGAAGTACAGGTTGCTGAGCGGACAGTGCGCGACGCCCGCGCCGAGCGACGAGATTGTGGCGAAGTCATCATCGCTGAGCAGACAGCCATGGCCGAGCACGGTTCCTTGACGCATCAGACCGAATCGAGCGAGTGATGTCGTGTCGGAGACCCCATGACGTTCGAGCACGTATCCGTGCTCCCAGTCGTTCTCCGAGCAATGCGTTTGTACGAGGTGGCCAGTCTCGGCCGCCAGAGCCCCAAGTCCGGTGAGGAGTTCGTCGGTGCACGCTGGGATGAAACGTGGGGTGATGATCGGGCGGACCAAACCGTGCGGATCGTCGAGCGCTTCGATTTCGCGGATCGATGTCCTGGTCGCCTCTAGGGCAGCACCGGGTGAATCATCGCGGTAGTAGTCGGGTGTTCCCTCGGGGTGATCCATGGCTGTGCGGCCCACCCAAGCCCGTTGCCCATGGCGAACGCAGGTTTCTGCAAGGGCCGTCGTCGCCTCGACATGGGTCGATCCGTAGTACACCGCGGTGGTGGTGCCGTTGGCGAGAAGCGCCGGAACCATGTCGTCCCAGACGGCTTGAGCGTATGAAGTGTCGGCGCAACGAGACTCGGTGGGAAAGGTGTACTCGAAGAGCCACTCATCGAGAGGCACGTCGTATCCGGTGCCGAGCTGGGGCCACTGGGGGGCATGGAGGTGTAGATCGATGAACCCGGGGACGAGGACGGTGTCGGACGCCAACGAGACGTCGATTGGGCCATCGTGACCTGAGGCAGCCGCGATCGATTCGATCCGTCCATCGGCGACGGTAAGAACAACGTCGTCCAAATGTTGGAACTCGGTCGATGAAGGAGTTTGGAAGACCGTCGCGCGAATGGTTGTCACGAGCAAAAAGTGTGCCACACCGACAGCGAAGACGGCCGTATCGAGATGGAACTACTATGGCGAACGTGGTTCGTCATCTGGTCTTGTCGGCGATCCCAGTGGGATTAGGCCTCGGGGTGCTCGTCTTTGTGTGCCTTCGTTACAACATCGGTGGCCGCTCGATTCGCAGGTACAGCATTGCTGCTGCGGCGATCATGGTTTTGATCGCGGCGTTGTCGGAAGCGGCGGTAGTCAGGGTGAGGCCATGCCCTGGCAATGCGATTGAAACGTGCGAGTACAACGATCTGGTGCCGGCTATGGCGACCCTTGCGGTGACGTTTGCCTTGGTCACGATCATCAAGACGTCGGTTCTTTTTTCCGAGCGCTGAGCGATGACTTGCATTGTTCCAACTCACTAGTGTGGCCCGCATGAGCTCGACCCGTATGAAACGTCCAGCGATTCGAATTCTCGATGCTGCCGGTTCTCCTTCGGCTATTGGCGCGGCGCACGGGGCGGCGTACGCCGATGAGATTCGCGCCTATATGAACGATCGGGTGAACCTTGTTGCGTCTGGCCTGTGGAGTGGCGGCCCGCTCAGCCGAGACGAGGTACTCGGGATTGCAGAGTCGATGCTCCCAGCCCATGAGGCCTTCGATGTTGAGTTGTACGAAGAGTTTCTGGCGATGGCCGGCGCTGCCGGGATTACACCTGCCGAGGCCGTCGTCGTCGGCGGCTTTACCGACTTCGTCGACACCGTCCGAGCCGTCGTCGGAGGTCCGATGCCCGAGTCGGTGATCGAGGACGATTGCACGGCAATGATCATCCCCGATAGCCGCGCCGCGGGAGCGGGAATTCTTGGACAGACGTGGGACATGCACGATGACGCGACCGACCACGTCTTGTTGCTTCGCGTGGAACCGCTGGACGCGCCAGCCGCCATCGTGTTCACGACCACGGGGTGTCTGGGTCAGATCGGAATGAACAGTGAAGGCGTGTGCGTTGGCATCAACAATCTGGTTGGGCTCGATGGAACGCGCGGCGTCGCATGGACTTCGGTCGTGCGCGGCATGTTGAAAACCAGCTCGGCGGCCGAGGCGCGCGATGTACTTCTGGGAGCCGACCTCGCGGGTGCGCACAATTTTCTGATCTTCGACAGGAGCGGCAGTGGGTACAACGTCGAGGCCATGCCGTCTGCTCGCCCGACAGTCGAACTCGGTGACACCCCGATCGTCCATACGAACCACACCGTCATGGACGCGTCGACGGCCGTCCAAGCAGCAAAGGCGCCTGGCCTGATGGACAGCTCCTCGACTCGATATGACACCGCGGTCGACATGTTGTCGGAGGGGCTGGTCGACGTCGATCGAGTCTTCGACATCACGCGGGAACCTGATGCGATCTGCCAGGTCTCCGTCGAGCCGTATCACATCGAGTCGAGTGGTGCCGCCGTGATGCGACCCGCGACCGGCGACTTCTGGGCCTGCTGGGGCCGTCCGAGCGAGAACGACTTCGAACTCATCTCCTTCGTGGCTGGTACGGAGGGCGTTCGTGTCTGAGCTCTCCACGGATACTCCCGAAGATGTTGTTGCCGTAGGGCCGATTTCAGGGCTCCAATACGCTCGGATCACGAAGTCGATGTGCAGGGCGCTCGAGGCCCTCGAGCTGCAGGCATTCCCGACCGCCGATCCGAGGGACCTCTACGACGAAGGGGAGCTTCTCAACCTCGCGAACGACTTTCCTGAAGGCAGCGTGATCGGCTTTGACGGAGCAGGCCGTGATGATCCGGTCGCTGTTGGACTCGGAGTTCGCACCTTCTTCGACTTCGACGACCCGCAACACAATCTGAAAAATTTCTTCTCCGCAGCACCAACCGAATCAGGCGATGACCCAGCGGCTCCCTGGTACTACGGAACCGACATCGTCGTGCGCCCCGACTATCGGCGTCGCGGGATTGGCCGCGAGCTCTATGATCTGCGGAAACAGATGTGCATCGACCTCAACTTGGAGGGCATCGTCGCTGGCGGCGTCATTCCCGGTTACTCAGATCACAAGGATGTGATGAGCGCGGATGACTACGTCGCCAAAGTTGTCGCCCGAGAGCTCTACGACCGGACCCTCACCTTTCAATTGGAAAATGGGTTTGAGGCTCCGTGCGCGCTCGCCGACTACATCAATGATCCCGAGGTCAACAACTATGCATCTCTCATCGTCTGGCGGAACGCTGCGTATGTTCGGCCGACCGATTCGCGCGCCGAAAACGGCTCGTAATGAGTGAAAATCTCGACGGCGATCAGGCCTTTCGCAGCACGCAGCTCGCTGGCCGCGATCGCGAGATGACGTGGGGTGGCGCGGTTTCTTTTCTCCGCCGCAACTACACCCGCGACCTCGACGATGCAGACATCGTGGTCACCGGAATTCCTTTCGATATGGCGACATCGAATCGACCCGGTGCACGATTCGGTCCGCGAGCGATCCGGGCGGCCTCTGTCGGCCTCGCCGAGCTCGACGCCTATCCCTTCGGATTTGACCCCTTCGACACGTTGCGAGTCGCCGACTATGGCGACTGCTATCTCGATTTTGGCCATCCAGAAGAAATGCCTGCCCGCATCGAAGCGCACGCGGACGAGATCATCGCAAGCAACACGATGATGCTGTCGCTCGGCGGCGATCACTTCATCACCTATCCGTTGCTCAAGGCCCACGCCAAGAAATTCGGACCGTTGTCGTTGATCCACTTCGACGCCCACCCCGACACCTGGGACGACGATGGTGCCCGGATGGACCATGGTTCGATGTTCCTCCGAGCGCTGCGCGAAGGAATTATCGATCCGTCGACATCGGTGCAGATCGGTATTCGTACCCACAACTCCGAAACGCACGGATTCACCATCCTTGGCGCGCCGTGGGTACATCGGGAAGGTATTCCCGCAGTTCTCGAGGTGATCAGCGCGGTGGTGGGTTCGAACACCGCCTATCTCACGTTCGACATCGATTGCCTCGACCCTGCGTTCGCTCCGGGAACGGGTACGCCGGTGTCGGGTGGGTTGACCACCGCGCAGGCACTCGAAGCGGTTCGAGGCCTGGCCGAATTCAACATTGTTGGAATGGACGTCGTCGAAGTGGCGCCGGTATATGACGTGAGCGAGGTCACGGCGATTGCTGCGGCGACGATCGCACACGATTTCATTTGTGTGCAGGCGCTTCGAGCAGGAGCCGAGTCGAAGCCGTACGGGCGGCAATGAGCCCAATGGGGTCGGGTCTCAACTTTTAACAATTCCGTCTTCCTGTGTGATCTACGCTCGGGGCCATGGCCGCAATCGCACAGGTCGTCGATGAGCCGGAACGTCGCGTCGTGCGGCGGTTGTTTGCCGAGTACCAGCGGGCCACGGAACGACTGCTCGCCGGTACAGATGTCTGCCCGTGATTCGGTGACATCGAGGACGAGCTCGTGCAGCTCGAAACGATCTATCAGGATCCGGGTGTACTGCTGCTCGCTACCAACGATGTAGGGAAACGTTTGGGCTGCGTTGGGCTTCGATCGCTCGACAACCGCGACGGCGTGCTCATCGGCGAGATTCGGCGGCTCTACGTGCGCGAAGAAGGACGAGGACATGGTCTTGGCCGGACGTTGATGGAAGGGCTCACCGACCATGCGACGGAGGTTGGGTTCCGGCGCCTGGTGCTCAACACGATGCCGGCTATGCACGAAGCCGTCAGCCTCTATCACTCGTTCAACTTCGAGTCGATCGAGCCCTATGTCGACGAACCGGTCTCCGACACTTTGTACATGGGGCTGAATCTCGACTAGCGGCGTAGACGGTGCACTAGTTGCGACAGCGCGTAATCGGCAAACGAAAGCCCAACCCGTCGACGATTTGAAGCTCGGTGCATGAACCAATTGGCGCGTCGTCGAGCGCGAGTGCTTGGGTGAACCATGTGGTGAAGCGTTGAGCGGCGTCTTCATCGAGGTGGGTGAAGTCGACAAAGTCGTCATCGACGAACACGTCTTCGAAGTGCAACACGTCGACTCCCAGTTCGACGCCCAGCGAGTCGATGCGCTGGACTGCAGCGGCGAAGTCCTCCTCGCCTCTCGGGTGAAGTGGTCGAAGCGCCGGCGGAACAGGCATCTGGACGAAGATCACCTCGACATCGCGGCGGCGCAGCTCGGCTACGGTTCTCGCGATCGCATCAACATCGTCCTGATCCGGCACGAAGTCGGCGAGACGAGCACGCAGGATCGCGGCCTCACGATCGGTTTGGTTTGGATCAAAGCCGAGGCGCTCGCCCGACGCACCGGTGTTACGAGCAGCATCGACGATTTGGCGTCGGATGCTGTCAGCCCCATCACCGACAAGATTCGAAGGGCGGCGAAGCAGTGGCCGCATTCGTATAAACGCTGACGCGGATCGGGCGGATTGGTCGAGGTCGGAGAGCCATCCTGAACGAGAGGCCGGAGCGTTCCGCCAGGCTTCGAGCTGTGCGGAACCAAAGTTCGGTGCGAGGTCGAGACTGGACAATCCCCAAACGACCATCGACGGGGAAAGTTTCGGCTCGACATGGTCGAGAAGCCACGGTTCGGTCACGGTCGGTACGGCGCCGGCTAGGCCAACGTTAAAGGCGGAACGATCCTCGGCATCGACGTCGGTGAACGTTGCTGGCACGAACGCTTGCCACGGCATCGATGTACCTGCGAACACGATGTTGGTTGGTCCTTGGGATTCGAACATCTGGACGCGCAGTGCTGCTTGAGCGTCGTACCACTCGATGGTCGAAGGGTTGGTTTGCTCGATGAGGCGCGCTGTGGTCTCGGCAACGATCGCGACGAGGAGGATTGCGAGCAGAAGAACTCTCCAGGACGTGGGAGCGGTGAGTAACGGTAGGCGACCGTCTCCAGTCTCGTTCTGTGGGTCTGGAGTGATTGCCATCAGAATTGAAAGTAGATGAAGGGTTGGGGATTGGCGCCGGAGAAGAGCACAACTGCGACGATGAACGTTGCAACAGCGACGCCTTGTTGGAAAGCGGGCATCGGGGGAACGGGAATGCCCGCGTCACGTTGCTGACCGGCACGCCGCTGTGCAATGTCGATCGTTGCCATCACCACGAGCGCGAGGGCGACGAGAAATACGTCAACCCACGGCGTAATGCCCGAGGAAACGCGACCCAACCCGGTGAGCACGTCGACGGCTTCACCCAGAGATTCCGAGCGAAAGAAGACCCACGCCAGATTCACCAGGGCGAAGGTGCCCAGAACAGAGGGGGCGTCTCTCCAACGCACCTGTCGATCAGCCACGGCACCACGCCGCCAGACCCGATGAGCTGCGAGGAACAGACCGTGAAGGCTTCCCCAGATCACGAAGGTGAACGACGCTCCATGCCACAGCCCACCAAGGAGCATCGTGACCATCAGGTTCCGGAGGGTCGTGAACGATGAACCCCGGTTTCCGCCGAGCGGGATGTACAGGTAGTCGCGGAGCCAATCCGAAAGTGAAATGTGCCAGCGGCGCCAGAACTCGGTGATATTGCGCGACAGGTAAGGCTCGCGGAAGTTTACGACCAGGTCGATTCCCAGAAGCTCAGAGACGCCGCGGGCGATGTCGGTGTAGCCGGAGAAGTCGCCGTAGATCTGTACGGAGAAGCCGATGATCGCCGCGAGAATCCCGATGGCCGAATATCGCTCGGGCGCGCCGAACACGTCATTCACAACCGGTGCGACACCGTCGGCGATCACGACCTTCTTGAACAGCCCAACGGCGATCAGGCTCAACGCGCGGCTGAGCGCTTCGCCGCGTGGAAAGGATCGAGCGGCCTGGGCCTGAATACGTGGCAGCAGTCGCTGTGCTCGCTCGATCGGTCCAGCGACGAGTTGCGGGAAGTAGGCGACGTAGGTGGCGAAATCGATGAGATTGGTCGTTGGTGCGATGCGTCTTCTGTAGACATCGAAGGTGTAGGAGATCGTCTGGAATGTGTAGAAGCTGATGCCGACGGGAAGCAGTACTTCGACCGTCGGACCGGCGACATTCCACCCGATGCTGCCAGCGGTGTCGACGAAACTGTCGACGAAGAACCCGGCATATTTGAACGCACCGAGCAGCCCGAGATTCACCGCGAGGCTGAACCACAACAGGTGCCGCCGCCGCTGCTCGTCGGTCGACGAATGCATCCAACCAGCGACCGTGAAATCTACGAGCGTGGATGTCGCGAGCAGAAACAAGAAACGCCAGTCCCACCACCCATAGAAAACGTACGACGCAACGACTAAGACGACGTTGCGGCGTCCCGCCGGTACGCGCCAATACACGGCCAAGACGAACAATAGGAAGATGACAAAGACGTGGGAGTTGAAGATCATCGAGCAGCCAACGTTTCGCCGAGTTGTTCGCTGAACAACCGCCGGCCGATCGC
>JBLIMK010000094.1:0-15589 GCA_047638715.1 Verrucomicrobiales bacterium | reverse complement strand
ACGATCTCGTCGGTGCGGACAGCGGCGAGTGCCTTGAGTAGCTCCAAACGTTCGATCATCGGAACGCCCATCCGGTGAGAAGAGCAGCAGGCAGCGAAGTGGTGGTGGACGTATCGTCCATAATCGCGACGTTCGCGAGGTCGTCATCGTTCATCAGATGCAATGTCGGGATCTTCCACGCGTCGAGCAGCGGTTCGGTGAATGGCTGAGCCGAGTCGATCGGTAATGCGCCCGCTTGGGCTCCCCCATATCCGCGCCAACCCACCATCAGCCGCAACGGGATGTGCGGACCGATTCCGCATCCCCGCAGCGCGTCGCCGCCCTCCATGAGTCCCGTGTTCTGCAAAACGACGAGCGGCTTGCGTCCGCCAACCCACAGGCCAGCGGCGATTGCAATACCCTCACCCTCCCGCGTCGGCGAGATCACTCGAAGGTCATCGGAGGCGTGTGCGGCATTGAAGAGCGGCGCACTTTCACTGTCGGGGATCATGACGATGTCGGTGAACCCGAGCCTCAGGAGTTCTGCGACAGCCAATACGCTCGAGACCCCGTTCTCTTTGGTGACGCTCACCTCATTCACCATGGGACCTCCAGGCCATAGTTCTTTGCCACAGTTTCGATGTCGGCTCGAACGGATGGTGTCACCGGTATTCCCTCCGCATCATTCGCGGCGGTTGCGATCGCTTCGGGTTCGCCAGGAATGTAAATCGTGTCGTGGCCAGGCGCCTTTTCCGCACCGCGGACAATGTCGATCGTCTCGGCCATGGACTGATGAATCTGTGATGCCGGGCGAAAGCCGTCGAGGCGGATCGCTCCGACGAATTGGCCCATGGCGGCGGGCGCGTGGCCTGACGCTCCTTCGATGCGGTCGACCAACGACGTGCCGCCCAATACACCGCACAGGAGCTCCACCATGAGGTTGAGCGCGAAACCTTTGTGACCTCCGGTGACATCTCCCGACCCTCCGAGTGGCAGCAGCGGAGTGTCGCATCCAAGGATGCCGCGGTCGTCGAGACTCGCCGTCGCCGCTTCCTGATCGACCCAACCATCGGGGATTGGTCGGCCCTCTCGCAAAGCGGTCTCGACCTTTCCGACGGCAACGACCGACGTCGCCATGTCGAGCAGGAATTCGGTCTCGCCGTCGCCACCGGGGATCCCGACCGCGAGCGGGTTGGTTCCGAGCAACGAATCTCTGCCGAACGTTGGCGTGACGCGACCAGCGCCGTTGGCCATGGCAAAACCGATGCAACCCTGAGCCCGCGCTCGCTCTGCCCAGTACCCGGCGTACCCGAAGTGATTGCTGTTCGCGACCGCCACCCAACCCGAGCCGTGTTCCTGGGCCATCGAGATCGCGCGATCCATGGCTTCGGCGCAGGCCACAGCTCCATGGCCGTTATCCGCATCGAGCACGCCGGTCGTCGACGACCCTGACGTGTAGGACAAGTTGGGTGTCGCATTAAGGACTCCACGCTCGACGCGAACCATGAAGTACGGCAATCGAGACAGGCCGTGGCTCCGAACTCCCCGCAGGTCAGCTCCGATAAGTACATCGGCGATCAGGGAGGCATCCGACGCCGGAAAGCCTGCGGCCGAAAAAACCGATGATACGAGCTCGCGAGCGCGGCTAGCCGGGATCCTCGTCGTTCCTGGCGGAAGTTGTGCTAACTCGACCATCAAACCCCATCTGCTGTGACATCCTACATAATGCATGATCACGGAGGATGCCTAGATGCAAACACGAACTGGCGCACAACTCGTCGTTGACTCGCTGTACAACGAGGGGGTCAGAACACTCTTCGGAATACCTGGGGTCGACACCCTCGGCGTCTACAACGCGTTGCTCGACCAACCCGACATCCGAGCCATCAACGTCCGACATGAGCAGAGTGCCGTGTTCATGGCCGACGGCTTCTACCGATCGTCCGGTGAGATCGGCGTCGCACTGACCAGCGGCGGCCCGGGCGCGCTCAACACGATGGGCGCAATGGCGTGTGCGCACAATGACAGCAGCGCGGTACTTCAGGTCGTCAACGAGAACCCCGCCCATGTACGACGGAAGGGACTCGGGTATTTCCACGACCTTTCTGACCAGCTGGGCATGTTCCGCCCGGTTACGGACTTCGTCGCCCAGCCAACCCTCGCATCCGAGATTGCACCAGCGATGAACCAGGCAATGGGAGCCCTCCGAAACAGAAGACCTCGCCCCGCAATGGTCGAGATCGCCGGCGAAGCGTTCGTCCAGACGGCCGGATCGAGCACCCTCTCCCCCGTTCCTTTGCAGCGCCTCCAACCGCTCGCCGCGCAACTCGATGCGGCCGCGGCGCTGATCAACACTGCAGAGCGACCCGTCATTTGGGCTGGCGGCGGAGTGATCGCATCGGACGCGACGGACGAACTCCTCGAGTTGGTCAACGCACTCGGAGCGCCGGTGCTCACGTCACAGGCCGGCAAGGGTTCGTTTCCGATCGACCACGCCTTACATATCGGAAACTGGGCCAACGAGCGGCCGGTCCGAGAGATGCTCGTCGAAGCCGATCTTCTCATTGCCGTCGGCACTCGGTTCTCCTACTTCCCCACCGGAGGATGGTCACTCGAACTACCGGAGACAATCATCCAGATCGACCTCGACCCAGCAGAGATCGGACGCAACTACAAAGTCACCGCCCCAATCGTTGGTGACGCAAAGCCAGTGCTTCGTCAGGTCCTGAACCGCATCGGGCATGGCGAAAACCTCGATCGTTCCGATAGCCAACCCTGGCCGATGCAGGCCGCGAAGGTGAATCGAAAGATCAGCGCAGCGGTCGGCACGCCGCCGCCCGAGGTTGAGATGCTCGACAACATGCGGGCAGCGCTTCCGTCGAATACTCGTGTATTCAACGATCCCACAACGATTGCGTTCTGGGCACGGTCGTACTGGAAGGCGTATGAACCACGAACCTGGTTCGTTCCATCCGGAATGGGCACACTCGGTTTCGCCCTACCAGCAGCGATCGGTTCAAAGTTCGCCGTGCCAGACGCACCATCGGTCGCCGTGATCGGTGATGCCGGCGTCATGTTTACGATCCAAGACCTCATGACCGCCGTCGAACACAACATTCCCGTGATCGTTCTCGTGTTCAACGATCGGGGCTACGGCGTCGAGCGTCGACACATGGACCACCTGTACGGCCGCCAAAACGGCGTGGAGCTACTGCCTCCCGATTTCGTCGCACTCGCAAAGTCCTTCGGTGCCCACGGCATGCGCGTCGATGAGCTCGACCAGATCGGTGCCGCGATCGACGAAGCTCTGAACCGCAACGGCCCGGTCCTGATCGAGATCCCCAACCGCTTTGGCCACCCCGGCTACGGCTCCTGGGTCGACTGGGACAACGTCTAGCCGTAGGACGATCACCTAGCGGGGTCAGGTCTCAACATCAAACAATTCACACATGGGGTCAGGTCTCAACATCAAACAATTTCGCCAGCTGGACGTTCAATTCTCGATACAGAACGGCAGCGCGGAGCAGTTCGGCGCGTCTTGTCCACATTGATAGGCGGTCGGGCACCCACCTCCTGGGTTGACGCACATTGCAGAGTTCATTGCATTTCGGGAACCCTTGGCAGGCTCCGACGAACAACTGTTAGTAGTTGAGACGCGACCCTCCGAAGGCACTGTTAAATGTTGAGACCTGACCCCAGGAGCTACGAGCGCTAGATGACTGCGAGGGGGGCGAGGGCGTCGATATCGGTGACTACGTCGATGATCGTGGGGCGGCCAGAGGCGAGACCGCGCTCGATCGCTCCGGTGAGGTCACCGGGCTTCTCGACGCGAATTCCGAGGGCCCCCATCTGTTCGGCGATCGCTGCAAAGTTCACGTCGGTAAAGTGCCACAACTCCTTGGCGCCCTGTTCGGTCTGCTCACCGCCGTACGCACGATCGAAACCTCGCTTGGACTGATTCCCACCAGAGTTGTTGTTGACGAGGATCACGGCGGGGATGTCCCAGCGCACTGCCGTCTCGATCTCTGAGAGGTGATACCAGAAGCCGGAGTCTCCGGTGAAACACAGCACGGGTCGGTCGGGGGCGCCGCACTTAGCCCCGAGCGCTGCCGGGAAAGCCCAGCCGAGGTGGCCCGCCGAGCGCAAGTAGCTCTGCTCGGCGCGAACGTCGTACATGCCGCCCATCCACATACCGGCATGCCCGGTGTCGACAACGATGATCGCGTCGTCGGGAGCGTTATTCGTCATCTCTGCGCAGAGTCGTTCGGGGCGGATCGGCACCTGGTCCGAGGTCAACTCGGCGTCGTGCTGGTCGTGCCACGCTCTCACCGAGGCTGCCGCACCTTCGCTCCAGTCCGTTGCCGACTCTGGCGAGTCGACGAGTCCCACCATTGCTTCGAGCACCGATCGGGCATCGCCCTGGATTCCGACCTCGGGGGTGTAATTCCGACCGATCGCCTCCGGGTCGATATCGATCTGAATTGTCCGGGTTCCGAAGGCCGGGACTTGCCAGAAGTGCGTGGTCATTCCGCCGGTCTCGGAACCAATGAAACAGACCAGGTCGGCTGCCCCGACGGTCTGGTTGGCCGAGGCTCGCGAGTACGTACCCACGACCCCGACCGACAAAGGATGGTCGGCAGCGAATGTGTCTTTGCCGTTGAGTGACGTCGCGACCGGAATCTGCATCCGCTCGGCGAATGCTCGGAGCGCTGCGCCAGCTTCAGACGAACGGACACCGCCTCCAGCGACGATCACCGGCCGTTCAGCCGCTCGAAGGAGATCGACCGCTGCGCGAAGCGGACTCTGGTCCGCTGGCATTGGGCGATACGGCGGCACGTTCGCGTACAGCGCCTCGACCGATTCGTCAGCAGTTATTTCGCCGAGGTCGACCTGACCCTCGTTGCCACGGAATTGCAGATGGACCGGTCCGGGCGAGCCCGAAGTGGCAACCCGAAAGGCTTGGCGCACCATGTCGGGGATTCGTTCTGCATCGTCGACGGTGGCGTTCATCTTTGTGACGGCCTCGAAGGCGGGCACGTCGTCGACCTCTTGGTAGACCTTGCGAAACTTTGTCGACGGATCGCGGCCACCCGTAAACGCAATGACGGGCGAATGCGCAAGGTGCGCGTCGCGCAATCCCGCGGCCAGGTTGAGCGCGCCAATGACCTGAGCCATGCACACACCTGGACGACCACTGGCCCGGGCGTAGCCGTCGGCCATGTAGGCGGCCGACTTCTCGCTATGTGGACGGACGCGTTTGATGTCGGTCTGTCGTTCGAGCTCGACCATCGTTCGTCGGAGAACGGCCGGCACATGGAAGATATGTGTCACGCCGTATCCGTCGAGCATGCGAGCGAGTGCTTCGCCGCCGAGCGTCATGATGTCGGAAGGCGAAAGGTCGCCACACCACTTGTCGTCACTATTTCGTCTCCTGTTGTGTCGGTTTTCTTCACCCACAGATCGGCGCTGAATGTGCCGACCTCCGCGTCGACTCCGGTCACCGTGCCACCACACGTCAACGAGTCGCCGAGATAGGCCGGGCTGGAATGGCGATACGAGATGCTCTTCATCTCCGCCGTTGACCCGAGCCACCATTGCACTGCCTGAATCATGTAGGTGCCCTGGAGCGGCCCATGCACGAGTAGACCGGGATGTCCGTCGTGTTCGGTCGTGAAGGGCAGGTCGTAGTGAATTCTGTGGAGTAGCCACGCCGAAGCACTGAACGTGAACAGGTCGATCGCATCGGGATTGCGCTCTTGGGTTGGGATCTCCGTCCCGACTTCGATGTTCATCGGTAGATCCTCGTGAACTCTTCGCGCATAACGAGCTCTTCGTCCTGGTTGGTGAAGCGGAACTCCTGCACTACGAAAACCAGATCGCCCGAGCGGCCGGACTTCTCGTAGATGTCGATGATTCGTTTCTCGAGCGTGATCGTGTCGCCAGCGACAATCGGCACGCCCATCTCGATCTTCGTCTCACCAGCCATGGCACGAGTGGTCTCGACCGGCGGCACATCTTCGCTCGACGACCCGTCGGGTTCAAGATCGCTTCGATCGCGAAGGTTCGCGGCCTGCATCCGGATCGTGTAAGGAAAGTACGGCGGCGCAATCACGTTCGAATGACCCGCAGCTCGAGCGGCGCCAGCGTCGTAGAACACGGGGTCGGTTTCGCCGATCGCCCGGGCATACCGAGCAATATCGGTGGCGCTGATCATCACTTCATACGGAGCGAAAGGTTCCTTAGCCCACGCTCGGGCTTCGTCGGTAAGCAGCCCCATCAGATACCCATCGTCTTGGCGATGATGTTCTTCTGCACATCGGAGGTACCAGCCCCAATGACGCCGAGGCGTGACTCACGGAAGTGACGCTGGAGGTCGTACTCCATCGTGTAGCCGTAGCCTCCGAGAACCTGGAGCCCCTCGTCGGCAACGTGTTTGTATGCCTCGCATGCGTAGAGCTTGAGGATCGCTGCATCACGCACGGTCGCCTCGCCCTTGTCGAGCAGCGCCGCGTACCGGTACGTGAGCATCTCGGAGATCTCCGTCTGCATCTGCATCTCGGCGAGACGATGGCTGACGGCTTGGAATTTCGAGATTGGACGACCGAACTGCTCGCGTTCTTTCGCGTAGTCGAGCGCATCGGCCAGCGCTGACTTCGCAGCGCCTGTTCGTGCAGCCGAGAGGCAGAGCCGTTCGTACCGCAGGTAAACGGCGTTGTCGTTCCAGCCGTTGTGGAGCTCTCCGAGCATCCGGCTCTTCGGGACTCGGACGTTGTCGAAGAAGACGTGCGCTGTGCCGAGTGGCCAATGCCCCAGCGTCTCCATTGCGGTCCACGTGATACCGGGAGCGTCGGTGTCGACCACGAACAACGTGATGCCGTGGTGCTTCTTCTCGCCGATTGCCGTGCGAGTGGCGACAACATCGAGATCGCTGGCCTTGAAGCCGGACGTGAATACCTTCTGGCCGTTCAAGATGAAGTCGTCGCCGTCTTCGACCGCCGACAGGCTGATCGCTGCTGCATCGGAACCGGCCTCAGGCTCGGTCAACCCGAAACACACCGTGGTCGAGCCGTTGGCGACCTTCGGCAAAACCTGGCGCTTGAAGTCCTCCTGGCCATCACGACCAATGGCCAAGCCGCCCCAAGTGACCGCTCGGAAGACCCAGAACGCAAGATCGAGAAATGACTTGCCGAGCTCCTCGAGCAAGATCGCGACCTCGACCGCTCCTGCGCCTTCACCGCCGTACTCCGTCGGAATGTTGATACCGAGCCAACCGAGCTCGCCGAGTTTGTCGTAGACCTCGCGAGGCGGGCGCCTTTCGGTATCACATTCTCGTACGTATTCGCGGCTGATTTCGCGGCGACAGAAATCTCTGACCGCCTCTCGAAACATCTCTTGCTCTGGCGTGAACTCGACCAACAATGGAGGACCTCTCTTACACGTTGACACTTTCCTTCATGGGAGCATAGGGTCTGACTTAACACACGCGCCACTGTCTTATATACTGAGACGGTGGATCCCCTCAGAGGAGTGCCCGCAACCAATGACCACACCTGACATCACGACGGTACGAGCGCTTTGCGACAAGATTTCGAACTGGGGTCGCTTTGGCGCTGATGATGAACAGGGCACGATCAATCTGCTCAAGCCCGAGCACGTGGTCGCTGCCGCACAGTTGGTCAAGTCGGGTCGCACGATCTCGATGGCTCTGCCGTTTGACGCGGATGGGCCACAGAACGGTGGACTCGGTCGATTCAACCCCATCCACCTGATGATTCGAGACGGCGCCGATGCTATCGCTGGCACGTCGATCCGGGACTTCTACGGGGGTGTCGACAAATACTTTCGAGGCACAGACGACATCGTCATCATGCCCTTGCAATGCGGAACGCAGTGGGACGCGCTCGGCCACGTCGTGTTCGAAGATGTGATCTACAACGGTTACTCGGCCGACCAGGTCAGCAGCAAAGGGGCCATGAAGAACGCCGTCACCCAAGCATGCGACAGCATGGTCGGACGTGGCGTACTTCTCGACATTCCTCGAGCGAACGGCGTCGAATGGCTCGAGCCCGGCTATGCCATTGGTGCGGCCGACCTCGATCGTGCGTGCGAGATGGCAGGGCTCGAGGTGGGCCCCGGCGACCATGTCTTCATCCGGACCGGAGCGATGACACAGTGTCGAGCCGAAGGCAACTGGGGCAACTACGCCGGTGGCGACGCTGCCGGGCTGGGCCTCGACAGCGTCGAGTGGATAGCCGAGCGAAGCATCGTGGCCATGGCCACCGACACATGGGGTTTCGAGGTACGGCCGAATGAGACGCCCGACGTCGCCCAGCCCCTCCACCTGATCCTGATCACCCACATGGGCCTCTGGCTCGGCGAGATCTTCGACCTCGACCCCATCGCTGACGACTGCGCCGCAGACGGCGTTTACGAGTTCATGTTCTGCGGTCCCCCACTTCCATTCAGCCGTGCCGTTGGTTCCCCGCTGAACCCAATGGCCATCAAGTAGGAGTCACCCATGGCTATGCAACCAATGCGTTCAATGATCTTTACCCCCGGCCATCGACACGATTTGGTCGCCAAGGCGATCGCGTGCGGAACCGACGCCGTCATCGTCGACCTCGAAGATGCTGTAGCGCTCGAAGAGAAGCCAGCGGCACGGGCCGGGTTGAAGGACCTGCCGGCATCGAACGTCCCAATCTATGTTCGAACAAACGCCATCGAGACCGGTCTCATGTGGGACGACGTTGTCGCCGCTGGCCAGGCAAACATCGACGGCCTCGTCATTCCAAAAGCCGAATCGGCCGACGTGCTTCGCGAGATCGACGGAGCGCTCCGGGCCCTCGAAATGGCTTCGGACCGCGAGGTCGGCTCGATCACGGTCATTCCACT
This sequence comes from Verrucomicrobiales bacterium, assembly GCA_047638715.1. Taxonomy (GTDB): domain Bacteria; phylum Actinomycetota; class Acidimicrobiia; order Acidimicrobiales; family SHLQ01; genus SHLQ01. The sequence goes on along the minus strand of JBLIMK010000094.1, from coordinate 6,718 downwards.
CATCGAGAGCGGAATCGGCGTGCGAGCAACTTTCGACATGATGTCGATCGGCGGGCGCTTCGAATCGATTCTATTCGGCGGAGGTGAACAGGGCGACCTGGTCGCCGACCTCGGCGTCGAATGGACACCAGAGGGAACAGGTCTGATGCACTCGCGCTCGCAGGTTCTCATGGATTCACGAGCAGCTGGCTGCCAGCATCCAATGGAAGCCGTGTTCATGGACTTCAGGAACCTCGATGCGCTTCGGGTCGAGTGCGAGATCGCTCGAACGCTCGGCTACGTCGGCAAGGTCGCGATCCACCCGGCACAAATCCCGGTCATCCACGAGGTCTTCACACCGTCAGCCGAAGAGGTCGCACATCACCGTCGCATCATCGAAGAGTTCGACGCAGCGCTCGCAGATGGTAGTGCGTCAATTCAGGTCGATGGGAAGATGGTCGACTACGCGGTCGCACGAGTCGCACGAGTCGTGCTGGCCCGAGCAGAACTCGCCGATCAGGCAGCCGCCCGCGGCACCAATTCTTGAAAATCAATCCATTACAACCGTTCACGTCAAGGGGAAGTTCATGTCACGAAGCAGGTACATCGACGGTGGGGTCGGGATCGCGATCATCGGATCGGGCGGAATCGGCACGCTGAGAGCCCAGATCTGCCACCGTCATCCCGCAGTCAAGTTTCTGGGGGTCTGCGACGTCGTCGAAGAGCGCGCAACCACGCTCGCGACTGCATGCGGCGCGGACGCGTGGACGACGGACGCTATGGAACTCGTCAATCGCGATGATGTCGATTGTGTGATCGTCGCGTCGACTGAGAACGCCCACTTCGATCCGGCCATGGCAGCCATACAGGCCGGTAAGCACGTGCTGATCGAAAAGCCGCTTACGATCGAACCCGATGAAGCCGAAAAGCTCTTGGTCGCCGCCGAGGAATACGGCGTGTTCGTCTACACCGGATTCACGCAGCGCTTCCGCCGCAGGTACCTCTCGATCAAGGAGAGCATCGAGAAGGGCTACATCGGCGACATCACCAGCGTGAAGGCCTCGATCTACCTGACGCAGGCCGTCGCTCGCGCAGTGATCTCACGAGCGCCCACCACAACACCGGCCATCAACACGATGACCTACCTCGTCGATCTCCTCACATGGTTCTCCGGCAAGCGACCGATCTCAAGCTACGCATCGGGCGCGAAAGGGATGTTCTACGAGGAGTTTGGAGCGCTCGATTCAACGTGGACCGTCCTGAACTTCGAGGGGGGCATGGTCGCAACCCTTGGCGCCAGCTGGGAAGTGCCCGTATTTTGGCCAGCGAACAACGCGTCATTGGAGTTCGAGGTCTTTGGCCGCGAAGGCGCGGTTAGCGTGAAGGACGACCACCGCGAGATGATGATCGCTTCGAACAAACGGATGCCCGGGCCATACACGCCAGACGTCGACATGCACGTGGCAACTTTTGGCAGCAACATGCCCGGCGATTGGGCACTCGGTGAACACTTCGGCGCCATGCAAGAGGAGACCCATGCGTTCATCAACAGCGTTGGACAGCGCCGTCAAGACCGGATCCTCGCAACTGGTCGCGACGGGTTCGACGTGTTGAAGATCTCCCGTGCGATCGACCGGTCGGCGAACACCGGCGAGGTCGTGCCGATCAACTGGGTCGACTGAGGGAGTTGAACAACGTGGGAGCCATGCTCGAAGGCATCACCATTATCGAACTTGGGGGTGTAATTGCGGGAAACTTCGGCCAGGTGATCCTCGCCGACCTCGGCGCCGAGATCATCAAGATCGAACCGAAGACCGGCGATACCGCACGGAATGCGAGCATGGCCGGAATCGATGGAGAGAGCGCAATCCACCTGTTCATGAACCGGGGCAAGAAGAGTGTTTCTCTCGACCTCAAGACAGCGGAGGGCCTCGAGATACTGCATCGGTTAGTCGAACAGGCCGACGTTGTCATCGACAATTTTCGACCCGGCGTTCTCGCCCGCCTCGGCGTCGACCACGCGACGTTGAAGGCGATTAAGCCCGACATCATCACCGTGAGCATCACCGGGTTTGGAGAGACCGGCCCCCTCAAGGACAAGCCTGCATTCGACCTCGTCATTCAGGCCTACAGCGGGCACATGTCAATCACCGGCGAAGCCGACGGCCCGCCGGCTCGAGTGGGGGCACCGCTCGCCGATATGTCCGGAGCGATCTACGGCTGCATCTCGATTCTTGCTGCCCTCGTCGGTCGTGGCCTGCACGGCACCGGCGCACACGCCGATGTCGCCATGCTCGACTCGATGGTGCACCTATTGGCGTACGACGCACTCAGCTATCTGACCAAGGGCGCTCAGCCGCAGCGCCACGGCTCAGCGCATGCCCACATCGTTCCTTGGCAGGCGCTGCAATGCTCTGACGGATTCGTCGTGGTAGCGGCGCGGGACGAAAAATTCTTCCAGAACCTCTGCGATGCGATCGATCGCCCCGACCTCAAGACCGACGAACGAACGGCGTCGAACACTGCTCGGCTCGTTCATCGCGACTGGCTCGCCCCTCAGCTCGAAGAAGCATTCCTACAGAAGACGCAAGCGGAATGGCTACAGATCCTCAACGACTGCGACGTTCCGTCGGCACCGGTAAACACCTTCGACAGCTTGTTCGCTGACCCGCAGATGCACGCTCGAGAGATGATTCAACACTACGAGCACCCAACGATCGGTGACGTCAGCTATCAACCGAGCCCGATGAAGATCGACGGTTATAGCTTTCCGAACGAGCATGCACCCATGCTCGGCGAGCACACCGCGATGATATTGATGGAACGACTTGGCTACACCGCCGAACGCGTCGACGAGCTCGACGCAGCAGGCGTAGTGAAGGCCTGGAAGTCAACGACAGAAGCGACAAGGGAGTAGATATGAGATTCGGAACGATGGTGCCTCAGGGCTGGAAGCATGACCTCGCCGACGTCGCGAACGACGAGCAGTGGGATCACATCCTGAAGGCCGCTCTCGAAATCGAAGCCGATGGCTGGGACTCTCTTTGGGTTTACGACCATTTCCACACCCATCCAGGAGTCACTCACGAATCGGTGTTCGATGCGTGGACGCTTATGGCATCGATCGGCGCGATGACGTCGCGGGTTCGAATCGGCCAGATGTGCACCTGTGTGCTGTATCGCCCGCCATCGCTTCTCGCCAAGATGGCCGCGTCGGTCGACGCAATCTCGAAGGGGCGACTCGACGTTGGCATCGGTGCCGGTTGGAGCGACAAAGAGTTCGAGGCCTACGGCTACGAGTACCCATCGAACAAGGTGCGTCTCGACATGCTCGAAGAGTCAGCTCAGATACTCAAGGCGATGTGGACCACCGACGAGGCGCACTTCGACGGCGATCACTTCCAACTCCGGGGCGCGATCACCCGCCCGCTCCCACAACAGAACCCGCATCCTCCCCTGTGGATCGCCGGAGGCGGCGAGAAGCGCACACTTCGCATCGTGGCAAAGTACGGCGATATGTCGAACTTCGGGAAGAGCGTCCCGGACTTCGTTCACAAGTCCAACATCCTTTCCGAGCACTGTGAGGCCGTCGGACGCGACTACGACGAGATCGGGCGCTCGGTTCACCTGATGTCGATCATCGGTCGAGATCAAGCTGATCTGGACGCCAAATTGAAGGTCGCCGCTCAGCGCCGAGGTGACTCGGCTGAAGAGTTCGCAGCGGAACACCTGGTCGGAACGGTCGAACAAGTGAGCGACATCGTTGGGCAGTACGCCGATGCCGGTTGCGCCGAGTTGATCTTGTACTTCTATGACATGGGCGCTTACGACAGCCAGGCACTGTTCGCTTCGGAGATCATGCCGCATCACCACGGCTAATGAACCTCGCATCACTCCTCACGCCGCGATCGATCGCGATCGCTGGTTTGTCCGCCGACCCGACAAAACACGGGCAACGGGTTCTCGCCAACCTGCGAAAGGTTGGTTTCGACGGTGAGGTCTGGGGCGTTCATCCGCGCCGGCCCGAGATCGAAGGGGTCGAGGTCTTCGCATCGATCGACGATCTTCCCTCAGCACCAGACGTTGTCGTTTCTGCAGTTCCGGCTGCCGCAGTTGGCGGGCTCGCATTGGAGGCCGGCAAGAAGGGTACAGGAACGGTCATCGTTTTCGCAGGCGGTTTCGCCGAGTCTGGCGACGAAGGAACAACTCGCCAGACCGCACTGCTGCGGGCAAAGGCGGAGACGGGCGTGCGAATCCTCGGCCCGAATTCCGGTGGGGTCATCACACCATCTGCCGGCGTAGCGATGAGCTTCCTCACCTGCCTCGACCGCCCCGCTGACCAGATCCGATCTGGGATGGTCGGTCTCGTAACCCAGAGCGGCGGGATGGGGAGCTACGTGCACAACATCGCCGCTGGTCGTGGTGATGGTCTCGCAGCGTCGATCTCCACCGGCAACGAAGCCGACCTCGGCGTCGCCGACGGAATCGCGGCGCTCACCGACATGGCCGAAGTTCGGGCCATCGGCGTCATCCTCGAGACCATCCGCGATGGCCCCGCATTCGTCCTTGCAGTCGAAGCAGCTCACGCAGCGGAAAAGCCGGTGGTCGTTGCTCGAATCGGTCGATCCGAACGCGGTCAGCGACTCATGTCGACGCACACCGGCGCGCTGGCAAAACCAGAGCGCGTGCTTCGAGGAGTCCTCGACAATCTCGGGATCACCGTCGCGGAAACGCCCGAGGAGATGTTCGATATTGCGAGCGTGCTCGCCAGAGCTTCAAAGCCGGCGGGCCCTCGCGTCGGCATCATCACGCACTCGGGTGGGTTGGCGATTCTGTTGAGCGACCTCGGCGACGGGTCCGCGATCGAACTCCCCCAGCCGAGTCCTGAGCTGCGCGCAATTTTGGAACCACTTCTCCAACAGGGGGCGGTCGACAACCCGCTCGACATGGGTGGAATCATCGGTGGTCCGCACCGCTTCGCAGAGGTTGTTACGGCCTTTGCGGCATCGGGCGAGGTCGATTCGATTCTCGCCGTGAGCAGTGCACATCCACCGGCGCACAGCGAACAGCGCGTCGAAGCGCTCCTGTCCGCGAACCTCGGCATTCCGGTCGTCAACCTATGGATGGCTGGAGATGTCGGTGCATCAGCGTTGGATCTCCTTCGAGCCGCAAACGCTCCAGCGACCGAAGAACCTCGAGCCGCGATGCGGGCGATGGCTGCGCTGGCGACGAAACGTCGCCTGCCATCGACGACACCATTGCCGGAGGCGATTGGTGCGCCGGCCTCAAACTTGACCGAATTCGAAGCGAAACAACTGTTTGCCGGTTGGGGTATTCGGATCGCCCACGGCGTCGAGGCATCCACGCTTCGAGAGGCCACGACCGCGGCCCAATCGATCGGCTATCCGGTGGTCGTCAAACTCAGCTCCCCCGACATCATGCACAAATCCGAGGTTGGCGGGGTGGTCCTCGACGTCGATGATCCCGCCGCCGTTCGTGCTGCGTTCATCGAAGTACGAGCGAACGCTCCGTTTGGCGCAGAACTACACGGCGTCCTCGTCGAGGAACAAGTGCGGGGCCCCGAAGCGATCGTCGGTGGCGTTCGAGACGAAACATTCGGACCGATGATGCTCGTCGGAATCGGTGGGGTTGTCGCAGAAGCACTCGACGATGTTCGTGTGGCCCCTGCACCGATCTCGGTCCAGACCGCCCGCGAGCTGATCTCGAAGCTCGCCGGCCTTCAGACACTTACACGTCCACGACGTGGAATCCCTGCAGATATCAAGGCTTTGGCCCAACACATCGCGGACCTCTCCACACACTTCGCCGCCAACACGTGGATGGACAGCTTCGACCTGAACCCACTCGTGTGGTCTGGCGATGCCTGGGTAGCGGTCGATGCGTCGATCACTCTCGTGTGACATCGAGTCGCGATGTCTCGACGATCGCGAGACTCAACACTATGAGCACGACGACGATGCCGGCGACCTGCATGCCGACGATCGTTTCGTCGTACAGCACCGCAGCAGCGAGAATCGATAAGACCGGCACGCCGAGAGTCATCAACGAAACCAGCGTGAGACTTACGTGCGCATGCGCCCAATTGACGAGGAAGTGTCCGGTCGTCGGGAAGATGACCAGACCGATCACAAACCACCACTGACCTCCGGCCGGCACGGGCATCCCGCCGCTGTCGATCAGGAGGGTAAGCGCAAGTACGGGTACACCCGCAATGAGCGAGTGAGCCTGCAGTGCAAGGCCCGAGAGCGACTCCCGTGCCACTTTTCCGACAACGAAGTAGGCCGCAAAAAAGAGCAACGCAAGCACCGCAAGAGCATCTCCCTTCAGACTCCACGTGGCGCCCTCGGCTGAGCCAAAGACGACCGCGACCACGCCGCCGAGGGCTAGCGCCGCTGCTGCGATGACACGAAGCGAAATCCGCTCGTTGAATCGTCGGGCTGCCACGCCGAAGAGCAGCAGGGGTGAGAGCGAACCGATGACGGTCACATTCGCCACCGTCGTCGACTTGATGGCCACGAAGAATACCGCGACCTCAATCGCCAGGATGACGCCGACCGGCGCGGCGATTTTGAAGTCGGCCCAAAAGAGCGGACCGACGAAGCGTCGATACGCAACGGCGTAGAGCACCGCCGAAATGAGGTAGCGCCAGAAGGCAATCTGAGGGCCAGTTAGATCGGTTCCGCGGACGATCATGTTGCCGGTCGACCACAACACGACC
>JBLIMK010000093.1:0-15606 GCA_047638715.1 Verrucomicrobiales bacterium | reverse complement strand
CGGTGACGCCCGTCGACATGGCGTGACGGTGTTAACCCCAGATATCAATCTGTCCGCTGCAGGAGCAGCGCTCGAATGGGTTGAAGGCCCTCCGGTCGACCCCGCATTTCGGCAAGGTTCTGGGGTGGCTCCTTCGGAGTGGGGTGTTGGCGGACCAGCGCTGCGGCTCGGGGTTGGATCGGTGCGTCATGTTGGCGAAGAACTCGCCAAGGTGATTGACGAGGGGCGTCCGTGGTCGTCGATCGAAGACGTAAAACGTCGCACCGGTTGTTCGATCGAAGTGCTCGAAGCTTTGGCGACAGCCGGGGCGTTCGGCGACCGGCGCTCGTCTCTCTGGGAAGCGGGGGCTGCTGCTCAGGCTTCCGACGCACGGCTCCCCGGGATCATCACGGGCACGACCGCACCTCAGCTACCCGGCATGACCGATCGCGAGATCTCTCTCGCAAACCTATGGGCCGTAGGCGTCGCACCTGACGGGCATCCGACCCTGTTCTATCGAGAGGACCTCGATGCCTTTGGCGTGCTGCCGTCGTCGCTGCTCCGTGACCAAACCTCGGGCGATCGGGTTCTCGTGGCTGGGGTCGTCACACATCGTCAACGCCCAGCGACGGCCTCGGGGACGACCTTTCTCAATCTCGAGGACGAATACGGCCTGATCAACGTCATTGTCTCAAAGGGTTGCTGGCAGCGACACAAGCAGGTCGCGCTCACTGCGGTTGCGCTCATCGTGCGAGGAAGGGTGGAGATTGCCGAGGGGGTCATAAACGTGGTGGCCGACAAACTCGTCGAATTTTCCATGGTCGCCCCGATCATGTCGCGGGACTTTCGCTGACTCAGCTGCAGCCGTCCATGGGCGAACCTAACGAGCGCGCGGGCTGCGCAACCGAACAACCTCTTCGGCCGGCGAGTATGTCGCGGCCAACGTCGTGTTGCGCCGATGCCACCGTCGAAGAGCGACGCCAACAACATTGAGCGACACGATGGCTAGCCCGGCAATGAGCCCAATCACCATGAGTTCCTGATTCCACTGAAGCAGGCCAGCAACGCCGACAACACCAGCGACGGCGATAGCGAGAACCGCTCCTGGTCGAAGCGCAGAAAGGAAACGACGCGCCCGTCGTAAGGCGATGATTGCGCTATTGCTTACCTCGCGAAGTTGCATCTGGAGGCCAACGTACCGGGTCGAGATGGGAGCGTCTCATCGGCGACGGTATCGTGCGGCAGATGGAATCGGATCTGCGTCTCATGACCGTGCATGCCCACCCGGACGACGAAGCGTCAAAGGGAGCGGGCACCGTCGCCAAGTACAGCAACGATGGAGTGCGCTGTGTGTTGGTGTGCTGCACCGGAGGCGAGGCCGGCGAGATCCTGAACGAGACACTCAACACGCCCGAGAATCGGGACAACATAGCGGCTGTTCGTCGGGCCGAACTCGATCTCTCGGCCGAAGTGATCGGGTACCACCGAGTGGCGATGCTCGGCTATCGAGACTCGGGAATGCCCGATACGCCGGAGAATGAACATCCGGACAACTTCGCCAACGCGCCGCTCGACGAAGCGGTTGGGCGATTGGTGAAGCTCATTCGTGCGGAACGTCCGCAGGTGATGGTGACCTATAGCGATCATCAGTCCGGTTACCTCCATCCAGATCACCTTCGGGTAAACGAAATCAGTATTCCGGCGTTTTATGCAGCTGGTGACCCCGATGCGTACCCGGAGGCAGGCGAGCCGTGGCAGCTATCGAAGATGTACTACACGACATGGTCGAAGGAGCGCATCGTCCTGACGCATGAGAAATGCCTCGAAGTGAACGGTGAGAGCCCCTTCGACGAACGTTTTCTCGATCGTGAATCCGAGGACCACCTCATCACCGCAAAGATCGAAATAGAGAAGTTCTGGGACCAGCGCTGTGATGCGTTACTCGCTCACGCGACACAGGTCGATCCGGATGAACCGTTCTGGTTTCCGCTTCCACGACCGATCGCAGCAGCGGTGTATCCCTACGACGACTATGAGCTCGCCTTGTCAAAGGTTGATGTTTCGGCACCCGAAGACGACCTGTTCGCTGGAATCAGAAGCACGATGACCTGATGGCGAGATACGACCAGGATTGGTGTGACTCATTGGCCAAGGCGGTTGGCGCAGAGCCGGTCTCAGAGTTCGCTCCATTGCGGCTTCTCTGCGTCGTGACAGACACCGATGACGGAAAAGTGGCGTTCTACATCGACCTTGACGGCGGCGCTGTCGTCGGAGCGACAGCCGGAAAACTGCCTCGAGGCGAAAAGGCTCACGTCACCGTTACGGCGAAGGAAGCGGTTCTGATCGATATCTGGGCTGCGAAACGAACTCGGGATTCGGCATTTATGCGCGGCGATCTGAAGATCGAAGGGGCCTACGAACGATGGCTCGATGAGCTCGTGCCCATGTTCAGCGCAGCGCCCTGGGTCGACGCCTGGCTGGCTGCTAGTCAGCCCTAATCGGCGCCGGGTCGAGAGCGAGATCTGCGCTACCGCATACCTTCCACAGGCCGACCGTTCGTGTTCGAGCGCTGATCGTGGCTGCGTCGAACGACTCGAGATAGGCATCGTTGGGTTGGTAGATCGCAAGATCGGCGAACCCGCGGCCGAGTAACTCGTAGTTGATGAAGAGATCGTTGTCTGCGCGAAAGACATAGGCGAGGAGCCTCCCGAAGTGATCGCGCGCTTCAACGTCTCGCTCGAGTCGGACGGCGGTGCCAACCGGCAACTGCTCGCGGACGAACGCCGAGGCTTCGGCACCGAAACATTGAATTGGCCGAGACGGATCGACCGTCTCAGGTGTGTCCACGCCGAGTAGCCGAATGGTTTCGATCTCGCCGGCGGGAAACGCAACGACGACCGTGTCGCCATCGATGACGTCCACAATCGTTGTTGCGTGCGATGGAGCCGGGGCGTCCGCACTGCAAGCCGCGAGAAACCAAAGACTCAAAGCTGAGCGAAGGAGGTCGTGGGCGACAACTACCCAACGACGTTGTTCGCGCTGCTGCATTACTCGCTCGCCGTTCATCGGCCGCATCGTCGATCCCTTCGCATCAGCTCAGCGTGGATGGACCAATCGGTCGAGAATGCGAATTAGCTCCGCAGCGAGAGAATACCTCAGGCGGCGAGATCGAGATGAGACGGACGGGCTGCCTCGAGAGCAGCTCGTGCCTTCGCAAGGCCTTGACGCCCGATCTCGCGGGTCTGATCGTCGAGGTGCCAATGCTGCTCCGACGTTTGAATATCGGAGACGAGGAGGAGCTGCGGCTGGGTTGCCCGAGTTTGCGCTTTTGTTTCGGAATTGCGCTTCGTTGTCATGTCAACAGTATGAACATCAGGTGTGACACGATGAACCGCATGGGACTTGCTGAGACACTCCAACACGACCTCGTCGCTGCCATGAAGGCTCGCGATGATGTCAAGAAGACAACACTCCGAGCCGTGCTGACCTCGGTCAAAACTGCACAGGCAGCCGAAGGCGCAGGGTCGGAGCTCTCCGATGATGCGATCCTCAAATTGATCGTGACCGAGGTGAAACAGCGCACAGAGGCCGCCGAGATCTTTGCGGGCGTTGGCGAGTCTGCACGAGAGGCCATCGAGGTAGCCGAGCGCGAGGTTCTCCAGGGGTATCTACCCGAACCCCTGTCGGCCGACGAACTCGATGAGATTGTTACCAATGTCATCGCGGCTGGTGGCTACACGACGAAGAAGGATATGGGTGCAGCGATCAAGGAGGTCATGGCCCAGGCCGCGGGACGGGCGGATGGCCGAACCGTGTCCGGGGCGGTTGGTAAAGCCCTGGGTTAGCTCTGTGATAGATTTGTGATTGCGTTCGCAAAGGTGTCGCAATAGTTTGACTCGAGCTGGATACACCGGAGATATCACCAATGCTTGCTCGTTTCGTTCAGGTCTTCGCCTCACGTCCACGGCCAGCTTTGCTTCTCTGGTTCGTCGTCCTTGTCTTCGGCGTTCTTTCGTACCTCTTTTTGCTCCCGCGTGAGGGTTTCCCGCCAGTCGACGTGCCGATCTCCGTTGCCGCCGGCGGATATTTCGTCGACGACTCGGACCGCGTCGACGAGGAAGTGACGTCTCCTCTCGCCGACGCCGTGCTCGCACTTGAGGGTGTCGAGAGTGTGCAGAGTTTCAGTAGGGCATCGTCATTCACCATTGTCGCCAATCTGGAATCCAATGTCACGAGCATCGATGGGGCCGCACTGATCGACGAGGTCGCCGAGGGCCTCGATCTACCACCCGAAGCGCAGCTGTTCACGCAATCGATCGACGCGTCGAAATTCCTCGATGAGGGCTACGACATCCTGATCGGCGTGTATGGCGATGTCGGCACCAGCGGAGCGGAGCTCGAAGCGGCAGCGAATGCGATCGTTGCGGACATCACCCATCCGGACATCGCGTCTGCTCAGGTCGAGGAGATCTTCGATCGCGGCATCAACCCCACCACGGGTGAAGAGGTCGAGCTTGAGGTGAGCTTCAACCAACTCACCGATCCCAACAACAATTTCCGTCCGTCGGTCGCCATTGGCGTTAAGGCCAATCCAAACGTGGATGCAATCGCAATTCGAGAGGCCACCGATCAAGCCCTCATACAGGCGAACACGAATCTCCCGAACGGTTTCGAAGCGGTCGTCGCGCTCGACTTCGCAACACTGGTGCGCCAGCAGATCTCTTCGCTCCAGGGCAACGTGCTCTTGGGCATTCTCGTGGTGGCCATCGTCGCCTTCCTTTTGATCTCCTGGCGAGCATCGATCATCACTGCCTTATTCATCCTGACGGTGCTGGCCGCCTCGGTTGGAGCGCTCTACATCGTCGGAATCTCACTCAATACAATTTCCCTCTTTGCGCTGATCCTCGCACTTGGTCTCTTCGTCGACGACGCGATCGTGATAACCGAATCGATCGATGCGTTCCGTGACGACGACAACCCCGACGAAGACCACCTGAGCGTGATTGGTCGGGCGATCAACCGGGTTGGTAGCGCCAGCGTGTCTGGCACGCTTACGACCGCTTTGGTGTTTGCGCCGATGTTGCTCATCGGCGGCATTCTCGGTGGATTCATCCGGATTCTCCCGATCACGATCATCATTGCTCTCCTCATTTCGCTGATCCTTTCGCTCGTCTTCATTCCTGTGGCGTCGCGTTATCTCACGCTGCCGGTGCCGAAGGCCGGTGGACCGCTCGTACGAGCCGAAGATTGGGTTGCCGACAAGGTCGCCGCTCTTCCCGGAATCGGCGGTGGCAAGGGTGTCGCTGTGGGATTCGCCGGATTCTTGCTCAGCATCGGCCTGTTCCTGGTTGGCGTCAGCGTGTTTGCTCCCAAGGTTGGGTTCAACATTTTCCCGCCAGCGAAGGACTCGATCAACATCGCGCTCGAGATCACCTACGAGTCGAATACGAGCATCGACGATGCGAAGGAGATCGCACTCGAGGTAAACCAGCAAGCGTCAGATGTAATCGGCCAGGAGCTCGAGCTCGGCTATCTCTACATCGGTGACGCCAACAGCGCACTTGGGCAATACAACCTCACGCCGATTGGCGGTCGGCCGACCGTGAATGACTTCGTCGCTGATCTCCAGCAGTTCGCGGATGAGCGCGATGATGCACGGGTCGTCTTCTCCGCTGTTTCTGGCGGACCTCCCGAGCTGCTCTTCCCCTTCACGATGCAGGTCTTTGGCGAAGACATCGAGACGATCACCGAAGCGGCAGAAGTGCTGCGCGCCGACCTCGACGGGCGCGAACTTGAGCTTTCGAACGGCGACACGTACAACGTGCTCGAGACCGACGTAGCCCTCGACGACGTCGTCGCTCGTCAAGATGGCCGTCGGTTGGTCGAGGTCCGGGCTCGGTTCGACGACTCCGCGACAACGAGCACCACGGCCACAACGCAGGAGTTCTTCGAGGACAACTACAGCTCGGCCGCCCTGTTGGCACTGGGCCTTGAAGCGGATGCCCTCCAGTTCGACTTTGGGCTCGAGTCCGACAATCAAGAGTCGTTTGCGGCTCTCCCGTTCGCCTTCCTCGCTGCGCTCGGCGCAATGCTGGTCTTGTTGGTCATCCAGTTCCGCTCGACCATCCAGTGGTTGCTCGTGTTCTTGGCCATTCCGTTCAGCTTCTTCGGCGTCTTTGGTGGTCTCTTGATAACGGACAACCCACTCAGCTTCTTCGTGATGCTCGGACTCATCGGTCTGATCGGAATCGCGGTCAACAACACGATCCTGCTCGTCGACTTCGCAAATCAGGAACGCGATCTCGGAGCCGACCCTCGAACGGCCATTTCGAATGCGATTCGAAAGCGGTTCCGTCCGCTCGTCGCGACCTCGTTTACCACCGTCGGCGGATTGTTGCCGCTGGCACTCTCGGATCCGTTCTGGGAGGGCCTGGCGTTCACGATCATCTTCGGGCTCTTGTCGAGCACGTTCCTCGTGATCTTGTCCTTCCCGTACTACTACCTGGCCATCGAATGGCTGCGGGACCGGTTCGTGACACCGTGGCGCCGTGGGAAGAAGACGGCTGCGCCGGGGGCTTCGACCGTCGTCTAACGTGCGTGGATGCACGATCTTGTCATCCGAAACGGCACGATCATCGACGGCACGGGTGCGCCCCGAATGGTCGGTGATGTCGCAATCGACGACGGCAAGATCGCAGCTGTTGGTGTAGTCGAGGGGTCAGGAGCACAGGAGATCGACGCGAGCGGGCTGCTGGTCACGCCAGGATTCGTGGACATGCACACGCACTACGACGCGCAGGCGACGTGGGACCCATACCTGACTCCATCGGGATGGCATGGGGTCACGACCGTCGTCATGGGCAACTGTGGGGTTGGTTTCGCTCCCGCGAAACGTGAGCGACGCGACTGGCTCATCGCGATGATGGAGGGCGTCGAAGACATCCCGGGAGCGGCCCTCAGCGAAGGCATTCAGTGGGAGTGGGAGACGTTCCCCGAGTATCTCGACTCGCTCGACCGTCGACGATGGGTTGCCGACGTTGGGGCACAGATGCCCCACGGAGCGCTTCGCGGGTGGGTCATGGGTGATCGCTGCGCTGACGGAAATGAGGCGACAGCGGACGACATCGCAGCCATGGCGCAACTCACCGAGGAGGCCCTTCGCGCAGGTGCACTCGGCTTCACGACATCGCGTACGCCCCTTCATCGCTCGATCGATGGCGACCTCGTTCCTGGAACTTCAGCCGATGTCGTCGAATTGGTCGGCATTGCCGAGGGGATGGCCGCTGCGGGGCATGGCGTCTTCGAGTGCGCGCTTCATCATCCCGAAGTTCCCGAGTCCTTTGCCTGGCTCCGCTCGGTTGCGGAGATCACGGGTAAACCAGCCGTGTTCAACTTCAACATTCCAGACTCCCATCCCGAGCTTTGGCGCGAGATCCTGGTGCTCCTGGAACAGTCGGCGGCAGACGGGCTCGAGGTCTACGGACAGGTCGCTGGTCGACCGGTCGGTGTGCTTATGAGTTGGGATGGAACAGCGCATCCCTTTGTCGGGCGACCATCCTTCGATGCCCTCAGCGGTCTTTCGTCCCAAGACCGGCGCAGGGAGTTGGCCAAGCCCGAAACGCGTGCTGCAATTCTGAGCGAAGAATCGACCGACGAACGTCCGTTGGTCCGCTACATATCGACCACGTTCGATCGGATGTGGCCGTTCACGGGCGAAGCCGACTACGAACCCGAGGCGACGGAGAGCCTGGAATTCATCGCTGGTGGCGATCGTGGTTTGGCCGCCGAGCTTGCTTACGATCATCTGAACACCGACGACGGCAGGGGAATCATCTATTTCCCCTTCATGAACTACGCGGCAGGGTCGCTCGAGCCTCTGCGCGAGATGCACCTGCATGACCGAACACGAATGGGGCTGGCCGACGGCGGAGCACACTGCGGCACGATCGTCGATGGCGGCATGCCGACGTTTATGCTTTCTTACTGGGCTCGCGATCGGTCGCGTGGAGCCACAATTCCCCTCGAATACGTTGTTCACCGACAGACGCAACAGACGGCGGAGTTCTACGGCTTGGGCGACCGAGGTGTGGTGGCTGTGGGCAAGCGCGCCGATCTCAACGTGATCGACTTCGATGCGCTCGGAGTTCAGCGGCCACACATGGCCTGGGATCTTCCAACGAACGCTCCGCGTTACGTGCAGGAGTCCACCGGCTATCGGTACACGATCTGTGCGGGCGAGATCACCGTGATCGATGGTGAGTTCACCGGCGCACTCCCGGGCGGTCTGATTCGAGGTCCGAAGGAACGAGCGCGTTAGGACCAGCTGTGGCGCTGTGGCGCATGTTCGGCCAGACTCGTGTGACTACAGACACCCAGGAGTGCCAATGACCCAGCACAAGTACTTGTTGACCGAAGACCAGATGCCCACACAGTGGTACAACATCGTGCCTGATCTTCCTGAGCCTCCTCCGCCGGCCCTGCATCCTGGGACGCTCGAGCCCGCAGGTCCCGACGACTTTGCACCGCTCTTCCCAATGGATCTCATCATGCAAGAGGTCAGCCAGGAGAGCTACATCGATATTCCTGAAGAAGTTCAGGACATCTACAAGATCTGGCGCCCATCGCCCTTGTTTCGAGCGACCCGTCTGGAGAAGCTGCTCGATACGCCTGCGAAGATCTTCTACAAGTATGAAGGCGTAAGCCCGGCTGGCTCGCATAAGCCGAATACGGCGGTGCCGCAGGCGTACTACAACGCGAAGGCCGGCGTAAGAAAGCTCACGACCGAGACCGGTGCTGGTCAGTGGGGTTCTTCACTCGCGTTCGCTTGCGCGCAATTCGGCCTCGAGTGCGAGGTGTGGCAGGTAGCCGCGAGCTACAAGCTCAAGCCACATCGCAAGACCATGATGGAGATCTGGGGTGCAACCGTTCACCCGAGCCCGTCGGACTTGACCGAGTTTGGACGTTCGCTTCTGGCGGAGAACCCCGACCACACGGGCAGTCTCGGCATTGCAATCTCCGAGGCTGTGTCCGAGGCGGCGCCACATGATGATGTCCGTTATGCACTCGGGAGTGTCTTGAATCATGTGCTGATGCACCAGACGATTATTGGGGAAGAGGCTCTTCTGCAGATGGAGATGGCTGGAGTGACCCCCGATGTTCTGGTCGGCTGCACTGGCGGCGGGTCGAACTTTGGCGGACTTTCCTTCCCGTTTCTTCGTGAGAAGATGAAGGGGAACATGAACCCGACGATCCGCTGCGTCGAACCAGCTGCATGTCCAAGCCTGACCCAGGGCGAGTACCGGTACGACTTTGGCGATTCTGCGGGCATGACACCGCTGATAAAGATGCACACCCTGGGTCACAACTTCGTACCCGATCCCATCCACGCGGGCGGGCTTCGTTATCACGGGATGAGCCCACTCGTGAGCCACATCTACGAACTCGGCCTGGTCGAAGCGGAGTCGATTGGTCAGACGGAATGTTTCACGGCGGCGCTGCAGTTCGCGAAGACCGAGGGCATCGTGCCAGCGCCGGAGCCAACGCATGCGATCGCTGCCGCGATTCGCGAGGCCAACCGCGCCAAGGAAACGGGCGAAGAAACGGTCATCCTCACGGCATTGTGCGGCCACGGTCACCTCGATCTCGCCAGCTACGACGCGTTCTTGTCGGGCGAGATTGTCGATCACGAGTTGTCGAGCGAGGCCATCGCTGCCGCTATGGCCGAAGTACCGGTGCTTCCATAGTCGAACGTGAGAAATCTCGGACGGGTTGTCCTATTCGAGGCTGTGTGTTCGTCGTATTCGTGATCGGGATTCCCTCGATCGAATAGTTACAAGGCAGGTGCCCAATGCAGTACATGTTGTTGCTCTACTCATCCAACGAGGGCCGGCCAGAGCCTGGGTCGCCAGAGATGATGGCCGAGATGCAGGAGTGGTTTGCCTACACCGATGAAATGGTTGAGTCCGGGCAAATGGTTGGTGGCGAGCCACTTCAGGGTCTTGAAACAGCCAGGACGCTGCAGGTTCGCGACGGCGAAACGAGCATCACCGACGGGCCCTTCGCTGAGACCAAAGAGGTGCTCGGTGGTTACTACTTGGTCGACGTCCCCAACGAGGCAACAGCACTCGAATGGGCTGCAAAATGCCCGCTCGCCCGGTACGGATCCGTCGAGGTAAGACCCTTGATGGAGCTGCCTCCGCGCTGACGTGGCCACTACAGATTTCGCAGAGATATTTCGCACGGAGTGGCCGCAACTCGTGGCTGTTCTGGTGCGAGATCTCCGCGATCTCGAACTTGCGGAGGATGCAGCCCAGGATGCCTTTGCCGAGGCGGCACGAGTCTGGCCGACGCTCGAGGTCGAGCCTGCGAAGCCGGGCGCGTGGTTGACGACGGTTGCTCGACGCAAGGCGATCGATCGCGTACGACGCTCGCAGACGTACGAGTCGAAGCTTCAAGAACTCGAGGCCGCGGCGAAGTCTGGATCCGTTCGTTCGTCCTCGGGCGATTTGATAGACGAACAGTTGGCGGTGCTGCTGGGCTGTTGCCATCCGGAGCTTGATTCTGCGTTACAAGTCGCGCTAACGCTTCGCGCTGTCGCCGGTTTGTCGACGAAGCAGATAGCGCACGCCTTCCTTGTTCCCGAGGCAACGATGTCGAAGCGGTTGACGCGAGCGAAGTCAAAACTGCGTGACGCCGGGGTGTCGTTCGGGCGGGTTGATCACGCCGATCTCGAGGAGCGTTTGCCATCGGTGCTCAATGTCATCTACCTCATCTTCACCGAGGGGCATGCAAGCGCATCGGACGCGGCGCTCGTGCGCGGCGATCTGTGCGACGAGGCCGGTTGGCTCGCGAGCGTGGTGGCCCGACTTGTTCCCGACAGCTCCGAGGCCCTTGGTCTATGTGCGCTGATCCTGCTCACCGATGCTCGCCGGGTGACCCGCGTCGATGCCGAGGGACTTCCGGTCCTTCTCCAAGACCAAGATCGGTCGCTGTGGGACGGGGAACAGATACGCGCAGGGCTCGACTATCTCACCGCGGCGTCGAGGCGGGGCCCGCTCGGTGCTTATGGATTGCAGGCTGCGGTGGCGTCGTTCCACGCAACGTCACCATCGTTCGACCAAACGAACTGGGCGAGCATCCGATCGCTCTACGACCGGATGCTCGCCCTCCATCAGTCGCCGATAGTGGCGTTGAACCGTGCTGTCGCGGTCAGCTACGTCGAGGGACCCGAGACGGGCCTCGCCGAATTGGCGGCCCTCGACTCACGCCTCGGAAGCTACGTGTATTTTCATTCCGCCCGAGCTGAGCTACTTCGGCGTCTCGAGCGGTTTGAGGAGGCGCGCGAAGCATATGCCAGGGCACTCGAGTGCGAACCTGGTCTGGCTGAACGAACGTTTCTCGAACGGCGGCTTCGACTCATCGACTCCTGAGCAGGACTGAAGCCGGGATCAGCGACCCGATCTCGCGCTCGGGCCAAACCCGGAGGGGTCTCTTTCCAAGCAACTCGATGCCGTCGCAGCTGAGTTGGCGTGGGTTCCGCCGCCAGGCCGGTAGCGATCAGGGCCTCGCGCCGCGTCTGAACAGCGACGGGCCGCAATGGTCGATGGAAGAGATCATGGCGTCGATCCACGGTTGCGTTGCTCGCCGAACTGTCTGACGAAGACCTTGCCTCGACAATCCCTGGCGCTCCATGGTCAGACGGCACCGAATGCGTCGCTGGACCAGCTTGACCGCACCTCGTGCGGCGGGGTGATGTGACGTCGCTACCGGTTTCGCGCCGTTGTCGGGTGATTGGTGAGCGGCCTTGAAACGATTTATCGCACTTTAGGTGGTTATTTATCGGACTTTTAGCGCGTATGAATTTTCACTTTCAGTGGTTATCGGTTATTGTGGTCACCGACCGCGACACATTGTGTGCCTTGCCGCTGAGCCGATGATTCGTCACTAGCGTGCAGGCAGCGGCCGAAACCCACCGAACCATGCAGAAAGAAGACACCTATTATGAAGAATCTAAGACGACCTCTTGTTGCGGTCTCAATGATCGCTGCGGTGGCAATGCTTGCTACTGCGACGGCTGCGTCTGCAGCCATCCCTTCCGACATGCAGTCGCTTGACAGCTCGCCTGTCTCGGTCTACGCCACGTCCTACGTTTCGACGGGTGCGACTGCAACGATCAATGGCGACGTTGTGGCTGGTCTTTACCTGACCGCTGGAGCTGACTCCACGATTAACGGTGACACTTCGGCTGGCGGCGCCACGACGCTCGGCGCGGAGGCAACGGCTCTAAAAATTTGTTCTGAGGGCGCCACAACGCTCGGCGCGCTGGCAGCGGGCAACAGCATCTACTCTGGGGGCGCCACCACGCTCGGCGCGCTGGCAACGGCTAACGCTGTCGAATCTGTGGGCGCATACACGGCCAGCGTTTCGGCCGACGTCGGCGATGACACTGCGACGGTCGTTTGCGTGCCCCCACCGGCCGACGCCGCCGCTATATTCACGACGTTGCTTGACAATGCGCGAGGCGCCGTGGGCGGCATGCCGGCGACAGACCCACTCACACTCGCCACCCCTGGCCCGCTTGCTGGCAGCATTTCTGGGGACGTCACGTATGCCCCCGGGGTTTACGATGTCAGCGGAATGCTCACCGTTGCAGCGGGCGTAACCATCACCCTTGATGCCGATTTCGTCAGCGATGCTGAGTTTATCTTCGATATCAGTAGCTACCTGGCCGTCGGTGCGGGCGTGAATGTTGAAGTGGTCAACGCTCCTGGGAACCCCCGTGTTATCTGGAATGTTGGCGGCTACGCCACCGTTGGAGCAGGAGCAAACATCAGCGGCACCGTCATGACAGGCTCCTACGTCACCATGGGCGTAGATTCTGCGGTCACTGGTTCCCGCATTCCTAACGGCAGCGGCGGCTTCAGCTGTTTGGACGGCGGCGCTGTCTACTCGCTCGCCGCGTACGTTTCGCTTGGCGCAGGCGCCACAGTCGGTTCCACCGGCGGTACCTGCTAAGGACAAGAGGCACCAAGCTCCTTCGGAGCGCACATAAGTGTGAGATCGGGACCGCGGCCAACTTGGCTGCGGTCCCGATTCGCGTCCCGTCCAAGTTTTCAGCGCCAAGAACGCCGCCATCATCGTCACGCCGGCCAGCGTGATCGGGTTGACGCGCGTACCTCGACTGGCCAAATATGGGGGATATTCCTCAGCCAGCGAAGGTGCCAGCTCACAGACAATTACTGACACGAATGCTCTCGAAACGATTCGCTCATTGATTGGGGCTTTGTTCGACTGGTATGTGAACAACGCTGCGTTGATCTTCGCTGTGCTCATTCCCGCCGCGATTGTGGGGGAGAAGCTCCTTCACTACCTGCGGCGGAAGGAGCTTTACCTGGGTAGTGCAGCGACGTCGATTCTCTCAGGAGCAGGTTTCCTCGTCTTCCGCGACCTCGTCTACTACTGGGTGCACAGGGCAGAACATCGCGTCCGGTTCTTGTGGGCGTCGCACCTGATCCATCACTCGCCAAGATCGTTCTCGATGTTTTCGTCTCGACTTTGCAGCAGGGGCACCACACCGAAGCCTTCCCCCGGCGAGCGGATGGGAAGGTGCCACTCATCGGCCGGATCTTTGTCATCCCCTCGACGCACCGGGTCCATCACGGGTACAACCCGGAATACATCGATAAAAACTTCGGTGCGGTCTTTATCCTTTGGGACAAGCTCTTCGGTACCTTCGAGCCCGAGGGTGTTCCGGTCGAATTCGGTATCGGCGAGGTCGATGCGGTGGAGACGCCCAGCGATGTTCTCGTCGGCGGCTACCGACGGCTGTGGCAGAACATGCGGAGCACTGATTCGCCGCGAGAGGCAGTTGCGGTCGCCGTGCGTCACCTGTAGGCGCAGATGTCAGCTATCGGCTGCCAAGACCGTGTACCCGCTGCGTCCGCTGTAACCAGTGTCCTCAGGCGCGATGAAAACGGTCTCGCCGAACACCGAGTCGTAGGCCCCCGGAAGCAGATCTGCCTGCGGCACCCGGACCAGTTCGTTGAGTTGGTGTCCATCGATAAGTGGTGCAGTGGCTGCATTCGACGTGCTGTTGTAACTGCAGTGCAGCAGTGTTCGAGGTCGGTCTGACTCGTTCGGCCCAGAGGTGTGCAGCGTGTTGCTATGAAACGCGATCATGTCTCCGGGCGCGAGTTCGACGGCGACGGTTTCGAGTTCGGCGGTGAGCTCGTCCACTCTGGATTGGTCGGCAGCGCGTCCGTGTCCGGTCGGTACATGGTCGATGACCCCGAGGTGGTGGCTTCCCTTCACAACGCGAAGGCAGCCATTGTCGAGGTTGTTGTCGTCGAGCGCCACGGAGATCGTGGTCATCGCTGGTTGAGCGCACCCTTCCTCGACCCAGAAGGCGTAGTCCTGATGCCAATCCCACGTTCCTGCCGTGTGAGGTCGCTTCCAGGAGATCTTGCTGTGCCAGTGGTAGACCTCATCGCCAATGAGGAACTCTGCCAGGTCGACCAGGGGATCGACGCGTGGAAACCGGCCGATCAGATCGTCGCCGCACCAGGTCCACGTGTTGACCTCTTGTTTGTTTCCGTGGCGGTCGAGAACCGCCAAAGCAGACTTGCCGACAGCATCGAGCAAGGGCCGCGTGATCTCTTCGTCGAACACGCCGCGGAACACGACATATCCATCGTCTTCGTACCGTCGGCGAAGTTCAGGAGTCGGCTCGAACATCGCGAAACAGTACTCCCGCACCCAAAAGTTGTGTAACCCGGGGTCCATCACTTCGCTGATGTCCTTGTAGGCATCGGGGTGCTCATCGAGCAGCGAACGGGCATCGTCGTTCCAGGCAATTCCCTGCATCCTGCGCCGTGTGTTGCTGTCATGTTGATGCACCTCCCTGCTGCGGTTTTGTCGAAATTTGAAGCATGGTGGGCCAAATAGGCCCACCATGCTTCAAAGAACGTGTAGGTGGGGCCGACCCGTTTGAGTACGGTGCGGCAATGGATAGTGACCTGACCAAGTGTTCGGCCGTGGAGCTTGCGAGCTCGATTGCCAGCGGCGATGTCTCTTCGGTGGAAGTCGTCGCTGCGCACCTCGATCGGATCGACGCGGTGAACGGTGCCGTGAACGCGATCGTGTCGATGCGAAGCCGAGACGAGATTCTCGCTGATGCCGCTGCAGCAGATTCGTCGCCGCCGAGCGGACCGTTGCACGGACTGCCGATCGCCGTGAAGGATCTCGCAGATGTCGCGGGTCTTCCTACGCGTGCCGGATCGTTGACGTCGAGCGAGAAGCCCGTCGGGGCGGACGGCCACGTCGCAGCAAAACTTCGTGCGGCCGGTGCGATCATTGTCGGCAAGACCAACGCCCCCGAGTTCGGAACCGGATCGCATACGTTCAACGAGGTCTTCGGGATAACCCGGAACCCCTGGGATCTCGGCAAGACCGCCGGGGGCAGCAGCGGGGGAGCTGCTGCAGCGCTGGCGGCGCGAATGTTACCGATCGCCGACGGCAGCGACCTCGGTGGTTCATTACGCAATCCCGCGGGCATGTGCAACGTCGTGGGTATCCGTCCCAGCATTGGTCGGGTCGCCGATCCCGCAGCCTCGTCGACATACCCCCGAC
>JBLIMK010000092.1:0-15633 GCA_047638715.1 Verrucomicrobiales bacterium | reverse complement strand
CACCGGTCGAGCTCGCGTTGTGCTCGGCCCGAGCCGAGCGCCGCACCGACTTTCACTACGGGTCGGCAGAAGACGTCAGCGTCGAGCTTCGCGGCGGAGGGCAAGCGAGCCGACAGATCAATAATTTCTGCTCGCCCGAACAATTTGGCGGTGCCGACAAACTTATGTGTGTCGAGGTCTACACACCCGATGGAAATTGGTCGTCCTACCCACCGCACAAACACGACGATTCACCCGAATGTGAAGTGAACAACGAAGAGATCTACTACTTCCGCATCGGCGCAGCCGGAACGACGAACTACACCTCGACCGGATTTGGGATGCACCGCACGTACACCGGCATTGGACATGAGGGTCTGCCCGAGATCGACGAGAACGTGGTGGTCCACGATGGCGACGCGTTCCTCGTGCCACGTGGCTACCACGGCCCGTGCATTGCGGCCCCGGGCTACAACATGTACTACCTGAACGTTCTCGCCGGCCCCGGCGGCGAACGCAACATGGCGTTCTGCGACGACCCAACCCACCACTGGGTACGCGACGTCCTGTCCGACCAGCCAATCGATTCCCGTCTTCCCCTAATGTCGGCCGAAGGTCCGGTCTCGCGATGACCTCGACGACAGCGATGACGACGTTGTGGTGGGTGCGCGGTTGTCCACGTCATCTGGCGCAGGCTCATGAGCGAGCAGGACTGACCGCCATCGGACCCGATCTTGTCGACCGATCTGGTGCCATAGCTGTGCTCGCTGGCGCAGAGGAATACTCCGCCGACGTCATGGATGCGCTTCCGAATATGAAGGTGCTGGCCCGTATAGGTATTGGTTACGACGCGGTCGACGTCGATGCCGCTACCGAACGCGGCATCATGGTCACCAACACGCCCGAGGGTCCAACCACATCCACGGCCGAGCACACGATCGCGCTCATGATGGCGGTTACCCACGAGTTGAAGTCCTCAGCGCTGCGGCTTCGCGCGGCGACCGGCGATTACGTCAGCCATCAGAACAGCATGGAATTGCAGGGTCGAACGCTCGGACTCCTCGGCTACGGACGTATTGGTCGTGCGGTTGCGATCATGGCCGAAGCGATCGGCATGAACGTGATCATCACCGACCCTATGTTCGAGGATTCCGTGAGCATCGACGAGCTGCTCGCCCGTTCCGATGTGTTCTCGATTCATGCCCCGGCGACTCCCTCGACCATCGGGCTGATCGACCGGGACGCGCTCGGGAACATGAAACAAGGCTCGGTCCTCATCAATTGCGCCCGAGGCCCAATCGTGGTTACCGACGACCTGGTCGACGCGCTCCGATCCGGACACCTCATGGGCGCAGGGCTCGACGTAACCGAGCCAGAACCGCTCGATCCAGATCATCCGCTTTTGCACATGGACAATGTGATCGTCACCCCGCACATCGCGTCGAACACCACCGCCGGGCGCGCTCGGATGGAACGGATGGCATTCGAACAAGTGCAGTTTGCGCTGGCCGGTGAACGACCCACACACCTTCTCAACGAGCACACAACAGATTTTCTCAACCCCCCTGAAGTCAAGGATTAAGCCATGGACCGTCAACCCCTCAGAATCGCCGTCATCGGACTCGGCTGGATGGGCCAAGCCCACAGTCGCAGCTACTCACGTATTCCCCAGCTATTCGAGGACCGTGAGTACAACCCGGTGCTCGCGGTATGCGCCGACAACGTGGAGATGCGTCGCGATCAAGCAATTCACAGCTTCGGTTTCGAAGAAGCGGTTGCCGACTGGCGCGACATCATCGACCGCGACGACATCGACGTCATCACCTGCACTGCTCCCAACATGCTCCATGAGGAAATTTGTATCGCTGCAGCCGAAGCTGGGAAGGCGATCTTCTGCGAGAAGCCGGTAGGTGGGCTTCCCGAACAGACGGTGCGCGCCGAGAAAGCTGCACGCGATGCCGGTGTGGTCACCGGCGTTGGTTACAACTACCGTTTTGCGCCGCTCATCCAGTACCTCAAGAACCTCATCGAAGAGGGCGAGCTGGGGGAGATCACCAACTATCGCGGCCGCTTTTTCTCGATGTACGGCAGCGACCCGATGGGCCTGCTGAGCTGGCGATTCAAGGTCGACCAATCGGGCTATGGCGTCAGCACTGACATCCTCAGCCACTCGATGGACCTGGCACACATGCTCGTGGGGCCGATCACGCGGGTCATGGGAATGCAAAAGACGTTCATCACAGAACGGCCTCTGCCAAAAGACGGCGGAACACATTACGACCGTGGCGCACCCGGCGACCCGACCGGCGAAGTGACCAACGAGGACTACTTCGGAGCGTTTTGCGAATTTGAAAACGGGGCAATCGGTACGTTCGAAACCAGTCGTTCGATTATCGGACCCGAGAGCCAAAACGCGTTCGACGTGTACGGCACGAAGGGCGCTGCGAACTGGAACCTCGAGACCATGAACGAGATGGGCTTGTTCCTCCTGAAGGACCAGGCTCGTGGGTACACGACAGTACGGGCAGGCGATCGTTACCCGTACCACGGCAACTTCGTCCCCGGAGATGCGAACAGCATCGCGTTCGAGGACCTCATCACGATCGAGGACTACGAGTTCTTGAAGGCCGTCGCCGCTGGCACCAAACACTCGGCGAGCTTCAAAGAGGCCGTCGACTACGTGAGCGTGCAGGCCGCGCTCATCACGTCGACCGAGACCGGAACGTGGCAAGACGTCGTCAACCTGGCGGAGGACTAAACAAGATGGGTAGCACGATTCGACTTACTACTTCGCAGGCGATCGTTAAGTATCTGATCGCGCAGAAGTCTGTTCAGCGTGATGGGTCCGTGGCTCCACTGTTCGGTGGGGTCTATGGCATCTTTGGGCACGGCAACGTGACCTCTCTTGGGCATGCGCTCGAGCGAGCCAAGCACGAGTTGCCGACATATCGGGGTCAGAGCGAAGAGGGCATGGCGCTCGCTGGCGTCGCTTATGCCAAAGCGACCCGGCGACGCCAGATCATGGTGGCGACGAGCTCGGTGGGGCCAGGAGCGACCAACATGGTGACGGCCGCGGGTGTGGCCCACAGCAACCGGCTGCCGATCCTGCTGATCGCGGGCGACACGTTCACGAGTCGACTCCCCGACCCCGTGCTGCAACAGGTCGAACACTTCGGCGATCCGACTCAGACCGTAAACGACAGCTTTCGAGCGGTCACCCGATATTGGGATCGGATCACCCGGCCCGAGCAGCTGACGTCTTCGCTGCCACATGCGATTCAGACCATGCTCGACCCAGCCGACTGCGGCCCGGCGTTCCTCGGTCTGCCCCAAGATGTTGGCGCCGAAGCCTGGGACTTTCCGGTGGTGATGTTTGAGGAACGCGTGCACGACATTGCGCGTCCGCGCGCCGATCGTCGCCAGCTCGATGCCGCGGTGGCCGCACTTCGTTCCGCGAAGAAGCCGCTGATCGTCGCCGGTGGAGGCTTGCACTACTCACTGGCCGAAGCCGAGCTCGCAGCATTTGCCACAGCACACAACATCCCTGTCGTCGAGACCGTTGCGGGCAAGGCATGCCTCGAATGGAACCACCCAATGTACGGGGGCCCGATCGGGGTCACGGGCGGTACGTCGGCCAACGCTCTCGCCGGAGAAGCTGACGTCGTCTTGGCGGTCGGCACACGATTGCTCGACTTCACGACCGGTTCGTGGACCGTCTTCAAGAACGAGAACGTTAAGATCATCGGGCTCAACGCAGCTCGTTTCGACGCCACCAAGCGCCACATCGCACCGTTGGTGGGCGATGCAAAGGAGACGCTGGTCGAGTTGGGTCAGGGCCTGGGCGACTATCGCGCTGGCGACGACTGGTCGACCACCATGGCGAACGAAGTAGCCCAGCACAACGCGTACATCGACAAGATCGCCGCCAAAGAATCGACATCCGACAGCGGGCTGCCGACCTACGCGCAGGTCGTGGGCGCCGTCGATCGGCTGGCCGATGACAAGACGTTTGCGCTCGCGGCCGCAGGCGGATTCCCGGGTGAAGTCAACAACGGGTGGCGTGCGAAGGAGCTCAACAGTTTCGACTGCGAATACGGTTTCAGCTGCATGGGCTATGAGACCAGCGGCGGATGGGGTGCGGCGATGGCCATGCCCGACAAGGACGTTGTCGTGTTTACCGGAGATGGCTCGTGGATGATGCTCAACAGCGACATCTACAGCTCGGTTATCCACGGCCACAAGATGATCGTGATCGTGTGCGACAACGGCGGCTTCGCCGTGATCAACCGGCTCCAAACCAACATGGGCGGCAACCCCTACAACAACCTGATCAAAGACAACCCAACAGTGGTCAATCCAGTGCGGGTCGACTTTGCCAAACACGCCGAGGCAATGGGCGCAATGAGCGAAACCATCACGAGCATCGACGATCTCGAAGACGCCTTCCGCCGGGCAAAGGCAGCGGATCGTACCTACGTGATCGCTATGGCCACCGACGCCTATAGCTGGACCGAAGGCGGTTCGTTTTGGGAGGTCGGTGTGCCCGAGGTGAGCGAACTCGACTCGGTCCTCGAAGCCAAGGCCGACATGGTCGAAGGCAAGAAAGGCCAGCGAATCTAATGAGGCGCTTGGCCGTCATTGGCGCTGGAGGCATGGGCCGTTTTCACGCGGAAACGCTGCTGGCCCTGCCCGGCGTCGAGTTGGCCGCGATCGCCGATCCGTACCCACACCCCGATCTTGATCGGTTCGACGTCCCGGTCAGCACCGATGTCGACGCATGCGCTGCTGAGGGATGGGATGGCGTCGTAATCGCGTCGCCTGACAACACGCACTCGGCCCTGACATTGTTGGCGCTCGATGCCGGAAGCCGCGTGCTTTGCGAGAAGCCGTTGTCCCACGATCTCGCCGGCGCCCGAGCGGTGATCGACTCGGAAGTCGCGATCGGAGAGCGACGAGTTCAGGTCGGATTCATGCGCGAGGTCGACCCTGCTCACGCCGCGCTTGCCGAACAGTTGGCCCATCTTGGCGACCTGCAGTATCTGCGGTGCACGCACCGCAACACCAACACTGAAGCTCGCCCTCCAGCGATGGTCCTCGTGCAGTCACTGATCCATGACATTCACACGGTTCGCTGGCTCGGCGGCGAGATCGTCGACGTGGACGCTCGAGCGATTCCCCGCCCCGGAGGTCTGCTCCACGTGCTCCTCGTGCTTCGACTCGCTACCGGTGCGACCGCAACGGTCGAGTTCAGCGACGACGGGCCCGCATACAGCGTGCAAGTGGAAGCAACAACACCAGACGGGGTCGTCTCGTCAGGCGGAACAATGGAACCTCGCCCGAGAAGAGAGGGACGAGCGACCGAGACCGCCTCTGGCGCAGCCGCAGAGCAGACCGAGCGAAGCGAATCTGCGACTGTCGGGAGCGAAGCGGGAGATCTCGATTGGTTCGGGTGGTTTGCCGAGGCTTACCGCATTCAAGATCGGCAGTGGGTCGAATCGCTGTCGGGACCTTCAGCGATTGGCCCGTCGGCCGCCGATGGCCTCGCGGCACAACTCGTCGCGGAAGCGGCGCTCGTGTCGATCGCCGAGAGCCGCACGGTCGAGGTCGCGCCATTCGAAGTCCCGGAGCTGTACCGACCGTGACAGCCTTCGCTCGCCGCGACTACAGCCTCACCGGCACGGAATCGGCGCGCGCTGTCGAGCGAGGGTTGGCGGACGCGAAGTGGTTCCAAGCTGAGATCGATCCTGGAAAACTCCGCGAACTCACCGCACGTCAAAACATGCGGCCTGCGATCGACCTCGCGATCTGGGTGGCACTGATAGTCGGATTTGGCGCGCTCGCATGGAGCCAGCGTGGCAGTTGGTGGGCCGTGCCCGCGTTCTTCGTTTATGGCAGCTTGGTCGGCGGCTCCTCAGACGCTCGTTGGCACGAGTGCGGCCACGGCACAGCGTTTCGTAGCCAGTGGTTGAACGACGTCGTGTATTACCCGGCAAGTTTTATGTTGGCCCGCGAAGCGACCTACTGGCGATGGTCGCATTTCCGCCATCACACCGACACGATCATCGTCGGTCGAGACGCCGAGATCGTCTTTCCGCGACCACCGTCGATTCGCGGCTTGGCCTGGGCATTTGCCCATATTCAGGGCGGCTCCTCGATGATGCTGACGACGTTGAGACACGCGCTCGGTCGACCGGACGTCAACATCGATGTCTTGGTTCCCGAGCCCGAGCGGAGTCGGGTGTATTGGGAGGCACGGCTCTACGTCGTGATCTGGTTCGCAACGATCGTGTGGGCCGTTACAACCCGTTCCTTCTATCCGCTCTTGCTGATCGGTGGCCCAACGATTTATGGGGCGTGGCTGGTCCTGTTCTTCGGTGTGACGCAACACGGAGGTCTAAAAGAAGACGAACTTGACCATCGTCGCTCCACCCGAACAGTGTTGGTCAACCCGATCTTCGGCTTCCTCTATCTGAACATGAATTACCACATCGAGCACCACATGTACCCGGCGGTGCCGTACTACAACCTGCCGAAGCTGCACGACGAGGTTCGTGATCAGTTGCCGACGCCGATGCCCAACATGATCGCCACCTATCGCGAGATCATTCATGCGTTCTCACAGCAGTCCAAGGACCCAACGTGGGAGATCCCGCGTCAGATTCCCGACGTCCCAGGTCGTCGGGGCTCAATCGTTCAAGGTTTTGAATGGGTTGGCGAAGAAGCGAGCGATGGGTGGGTCGATATCGGGCCCGCCGACCTGTCGCCGGGCGAGATGCGGGCCGTCGAGATCGATGGATCGCAACGGCTTCTCGCGTGCACAGAAGAGGGTGACCTCGCGCTCGTCGACCGGACCTGCACCCATGGCGAAGCCGATCTTTCTACGGGCGCGATCCTTGGTTGCGAGATCGAATGTCCAAAGCACAATGGCCGTTTCGACCTGCGTACCGGTCTCGGTACGCGCCGTCCAATTCAGACGGCGCTGGGGACCTACGAAATTCGCGTCAGCGCTGGCCGCGTCGAAAGCGCTGGCACTGAGAGTGCGGGTTCGTAGTGCGGGTCTGGATCAGCGGCGGAGGCGGCTTCGTCGGGTCGAATATCGTGCGTGCCGCCGTCGACGCAGGTCACCAAGTGCTCACGACCACCCAAACCTTTGTTCCGCCAGTCGATGCGCCCTACGTCGTCGAAGCGGTCGACATGACCGACAAGGCCGCCGTCGCCACGAGCATTGGTGACTTCGGTGCCGACACGGTTATTCACTGCGCGATCATGAACGATTGGCAGCGCATGTATGCCGATCGGGAGGCCTCGTGGGATGCCTACGTTGGTGCGACACGAGCGACCGCGTATGCCTCGAACGACATCGGCGCCGCCTTCGTGCTCGTATCGACCGACTGGGTTTTCGACGGCACCCAAGCCGGCGCCGATGAGTCGACCCCGCCGAACCCCATCAACCTGTATGGCTCCCTCAAACTCGCGTCGGAGATGGTGGCGCTCGAGGCTGGGGGAGCGATCGCTCGGGTGAGCGGCGTGAATGGCATGCACTTAGCTCGCCCGAAAGCGCCGAGGTCTCAAGATCGCGGGTATGGGTATTTCGTGGCCAGCATCGTCGACGCGCTGTCCGATGGGCAGACGTTCACCGTGTGGGAATCCGACGACATCAACATGGTGGCAACGCCGTCTCTTGCGCTCGAATGTGGCGAGATCATGCTCGCGATCGGCGAGAGCCGATCAACCGGGGTCTTCCATTGCTGTGGGGCTGACGCTGTTACCCGACGCGAACTCGCCGAGGTCACGTGCGACGTTTTCGGACTCGACAGCTCTCTACTTCGGTACGGCACACCAGACCCAGCCTCGATGCTGGCGGCCCCGGTGCCGTACGACACTTCCCTCACAACGCCTCGAACCGACCGCATTCTGGCTCGCACCGCAACGCCAGTACGCACGTTGCTCGAACGATTTCGAGCACAGATAGAAGGAACCCCATGAGCAATCCAACCATCGCCGTTCTCGGGACCGGACGCATCGGCAAGATGCACGCCGAGCTCATCGACCGGCAGGTGCCGGGTCTCGACCTACATTCTGTGTTCGATGTCTTCGCCGATTCTGCGAACGCTGTTGCGGCGGACCTCGGATGTGATGTCGCGGGCAGCGCAGAAGAGATATTCGCCAGCGATGTCGATGCCGTAGCGATTTGTACCAGCACCGATACGCACGTCGACCTGGTGGTTGCGGCAGCCGCAGCCGGGAAAGCGATCTTCTTGGAGAAACCGGTTTCACTGAACCTCCAAGAGGTCGATCGTGCCCTCGCGGCGGTCGAGGCCGCTGGCGTTCCTCTCCAGATCGGCTTCAACCGTCGCTTCGATGCGGCACATGCTGCGGTGCAACAGGCCGTTGCCAACGGGTCGGTCGGCGACGTGCACATGGTGAAGATCACCAGCCGGGATCCTGCGCCGCCACCGATCGAGTACATCAAGGTCTCGGGCGGGATCTTCAACGACATGACGATCCACGACTTCGACATGGCTCGATTCGTCACCGGCAGCGAGGTGATCGAGGTGTACGCAACCGCTGCGGTGCGCGTCGACCCAGCGATCGGGGAAGCGGGCGATGTCGACACCGCGGTCGTCGTGCTCACCCATGAGAACGAAGCGATCACCATGATCGACAACAGTCGCCAGGCCGTCTATGGCTATGACCAACGCGTCGAAGTGTTCGGCTCCGCAGGAATGGCGGTCTCGGAGAACCCGCGCTCGCACACGACGGAGGTGCACGGCGCTGATGGCACGACGCTGACGACCATCCCGTACTTCTTTCTCGAGCGTTACATCCCGAGTTATCTGGCCGAATGGTCGGGTTTCCTCGATGGTCTGGTCAGCGGCACGATGCCGGTAACCGGCATCGACGGTCGCGCGCCGCTCGCAATCGGAATGGCTGCAGCGTTGTCGGTGAAAGAAAACCGTCCGGTCAAGATCTCCGAGATCGGCTGACCATGGACCAATCACTGAATACGGCCAAGCCGTTTGAGCACGGGAACTTCGATGGCAAGGTCGCGGTCATTACCGGGGGGACTCAAGGCCTCGGTTTCGCGACCGCTCAGCTCATGAAAGCCCGTGGCGCTGCTGGATTGTTAATCGTCGGTCGTGATGTCGACAAAGGAGAAGCCGCCGCGGCGTCGCTCGACAGCGACGAATGCCGCGCAGTCTTCCACTCCGCAGATCTGCGAGACGAGGTTGGCGTGCAATCGGTTATCGATCGGGCGGACAGTGAGTTTGGTGTGGTGCACAGCCTCGTGAGCTGCGCTGCCGCCACATGGCGAGGCACCGTCTGGAACACGACGGCGGCGATGTGGGACGACATGCTCGCCCTAAATGTGAAGACGCCCGCGCTGCTCGTGACCGGAATGGCGAAGATCATGAAACGCGAACAAGTACCGGGCACGATGGTGCTCATCGGGAGCGTTGCGCACCATGGCGGCAACGAAGTCTTGTGGCCGTACTCGACGTCGAAACACGCGTTGGAGACGTTGGTCAAGAACGCTGCCTTCTCGCTGATGACGGAGGGCATCCGTGTCAACATGCTCAACCCGGGCTGGATGGATACACCGGCTGAGCATGTGGTGCAGATGACGTTCCACGATGCGCCCGAGGACTGGCTCGTGGCCGCCGAGGCGTCCCAGCCAACGGGGCGGATCCTGAAGCCGCAAGAGATCGCCCGTGGAATCTGCTTCTTGGCGTCGGCGGAGTCGGGGATGATGACCGGCATCAGCATGGACTTCGATCAGACGATGCCAGGCGTGGGCGACCTTCCACGAGCTCAACCCGTGCCCGAACACTTCGATTGGGAAGAATCGTGAGCAACGAAAGTTCGAGCCTTATCCGCAACGACGGAGGCTTGGTCGTCACGCCGGAGTCCGCTGGTTGGCGATACCTGAGCTTCTCGGTTGTCGCCCTGGACGCTGGCGACTCATACAGCGATCTTCGCCCGGATCAGGAGACGGCGATCGTGCCACTCTCTGGGAACGGTGTGATCACCGCTGGCGAGCAGTCGTTCTCGATTGGCCGGGAGAGCGTCTTCACCCAGATGCCCGAGATCGTGTACGTGACGCCCGGTGACGAGATGACGGTCGTGGCTTCCGACCACGGGTTCGAGTTCGCGATCGGCTCCGCTCCAGCCGAGGGCATGTACTCGACTCGGCTTATCAAGCCCGGTCAGATGAAGAGCGAGGTACGCGGAGGCGGGGCGTCACACCGTCAGGTCAACCATGTGCTGGCACCCCCGGTCGATGCCGAGCGGTTGATCCTCTATGAGGTCTACGTTCCTCGCGGAAGCTGGAGCGGCTGGGCTCCACATCGCCACGACGGGGTGGATGGTGCGCCGTATCTGGAGGAGACGTACCTCTTCCGGCTCGATCCAGGCGACGGCTTCGCAATGCATCGGAACTGGGCGCCCGAGGACGGGTTCGACGAGACCGTGGTCCTGCACGATGGCGATGTGGCCCTCGTTCCCAAAGGGTTTCATTCGAGCGTTGCGTGCCCGGGGTCCAACATGTTCTTTCTCAACTACTTGGCTGGCGAGCTCGTCGACAAGGAGCGATCGACGCCGCCATGTTTTCACGAGTCCTACACGTGGATCCACGATGACTGGGAGAACGGCGACCTCGGCGCCTGGACCCAACCCGTCATCGATTCACCAAATCTCAACAACCCTGGCGGGATGCCCGCCGATATCGGAGACTGACAATGCCCACACCAACCCCAGGCAAGACGAGGGGAATCGACTGTCTGACGACGAACGAAGGCGTGTTCGCCGTCTTGGCCATCGATCATCGTGACTCGTTGCGAGCAGTCCTCCCAGGAGACGTCACCGAAGCCGAGATCGTCGACTTCAAGGAAGCGCTGATCCGTGGCGTTGGCCCACAAGCGAGCGGCGTCATGCTCGAGCCCGAGTACAGCCTGCCTCACGTCCTCGAATCGGGAGCTATTTCAGGAAGCAGCGGGTTCATGGCTGCGCTCGAAGCACAGGGATACATGCAGGATCCGTGGGCGGGCCCAACACAAATGATGCCCGGTTGGACGGCGCTCGACGCCAAGAAGATGGGTGCGAACGCAGCCAAGTTGTTGCTTCCGTACGCGCCGGAACGACTCGATCATGCAGCGCAACAACGCCGAGTGGTCACCGAGACCGCAGCAATTTGCGCCGACCTCGACATGGCGTTCCTCGTTGAGCCGGTGGCGTTCGGTATGAAGGATAATGATCGAGCCGCAACGGTTCTCGATACGGTACGCCAGCTTTCGCCGCTGCCGATCGATGTGTTGAAGATCGAGTTCCCGGGGGATCCCACGAACCCGCACGGCTGGGACGATGCCTGCGCTGCCGTCAATGACGCGTGCGAGCAACCCTGGGTGCTGCTCTCATCGGGCGTGACGTTCGCGGCGTACCGAGCGCAGCTGGAAGTGGCATTCGCACATGGCTGCTCGGGCTTCACGGGTGGCCGCGCGATTTGGCGACCGGCGACGGACGTGAGTCCGGAGTTGCGCAACGATGCGATCAGCGGCCTGGTCTCGGAGCAGTTTGCTGAGCTCCGTGCGCTCGCCGTCGCGAATGCGACCCCCTGGCGACAGGCGTAGGCCATACATTTCCTCCTATTTGTACCGTGGCACCTAATCCCACTTAGGGGCCAGGCCCCTAAATGGGATTAGGGGCCAGACCCCTAGAGGTGGTGACGGTTGCGAGGGAGCCGACACGACGCTCGACATTCGAGGTCAGCTGAGCAATGGGAACGAACAAGGTCTGCTCGGCCTGGCCTTTTCGCCCGATGGGTCGATGTTGTTCATAAACGTGACCGACCGAGGGGGAGACACGGTGATCTCGCGCTTCGCCATGGTCGACAGCGTGGCCGACGTGGAGAGCGAAGAGGTCCTCCTCACGATCCCGCAGCCCCGCGCCAATCACAACGGTGGCCAGCTCGCGTTCGGGCCTGACGGCTATCTCTATATCGGGATGGGTGATGGCGGTGGAGGTGGTGATCCTGGAGATCATGGACAAAACCCGAAGACGCTGCTCGGATCGATTCTTCGCATCGATGTCGACACGGCCGAGGGGTACATCATCCCTCCGGACAATCCATTTTCTGATGGTGAGGCACCCGAGGTATTCGTCTGGGGGATCCGCAACGCATGGCGCTTCGGTTTTGACTCTGTAACCGGGGATCTGTGGATCGGCGATGTGGGACAGGACCGGTTCGAGGAGGTGACTGTTTTGCGAGCGGCCGAGGGTAGCGGGAACGGCGCGAATCTCGGCTGGAACGAGGCGGAGGGGGCGGAGCCGTACCGAGGAGGGACGATTCCAGATGACCACGTCGGGCCGGTCATCGCCTACGGACACGCCAGCGACCGGTGTTCGATCACGGGCGGCGAGGTCTACCGCGGAGACGACATAGCGGAGCTCAAGGGCACCTATATCTACGGCGATTTTTGTACCGGTGAGGTATTCGGTTTTCGGGTCGACGAAAGCACCGAACCCGCACGGTTGGACCTTCGGGCGGTCTCCCTGCTGAGCAGCTTTGGACTCGACGCAGCGGGCGAGATCTATGCCCTGTCCGGCAGCGGTGGGGTCTTTCGGATCGTCAGCGGTTGAAGGTTACGCTGTCCGCCGTTTTGTCCGCAGGTACCAGCCCGCACCACCAGCGAGAGCCCCAGCTCCAGCTACGAGGGCTCCAGTCCTGGCATGATCACCAACTCGCTGGCGCAGCGGCACTGCATTGGAGAACGTTCGGACTTCCCATCCTCGATCGCTCGCGATCTTGGCCAATGCACGATCGGGGTTGATGACGATTGGATGCCCAACCGCCTCGAGCATCGGGAGGTCGGTGATCGAGTCGGTGTACGCGTACGACTCGTCGAGATCTAGGTCGTGTTCAAGCGCCAACACTTCCATGGCATCGAC
The DNA here is from genome assembly GCA_047638715.1 of Verrucomicrobiales bacterium. GTDB lineage: Bacteria > Actinomycetota > Acidimicrobiia > Acidimicrobiales > SHLQ01 > SHLQ01. Next base: position 2,709 of record JBLIMK010000092.1, on the reverse strand, counting down.
CTTGAACGGGCCGTACGAATAGAACTCGACCTCGCCGGTGTACTTGCCTTCCCGGTCCGTCTCGGCGATCGTGGCGACGGCCCCGTCGGCACCGAGGTACTTCGAAAGAGGCACGACGATCTCCTCGGGAGAAGCTGACACCATAAACACCTTGTGTCCAGCGGCGTGATGTGCAGCGATCTCGTCGATGGCTTCACGAAACACGATGGGTTCGATCACCTCTTCGAGCGCGTCGGTTACGAGCTGGCTCATCTGACGCTTGTCCCAGCCTTTGCAGAGCCGGAGAGCGTTGTTTCGCATGTCTTCCATGCGGTCGTGGTCGGCGCCCAGGTACTTGAAGACCAGCCGGCCCCAGATGGCCTTGAGGATGAGACGCGAGTTCAAATAGCCGGCGTCGCGAAGGGTTGAGCTGAACGCAAACATGGCCGCGTTCGCGATGGTCGTCTTGTCGAGATCGAAGAAGGCTGCCGCGCCGCGGGCGGGAATAACACTGGTTTCGCCCATCTACCCCACACTATTAGTCCCGGCTTGCAGTTCGGGGGCAGTGCGCGCGAACGTTGTTCACGTTGCTTGCCGTGGCGATGCAACGTTCTCGCTCACACGAGCCCTCAACTTCCCCCGTTGATTCTGCGACCTGCGTGTCGCGTACTTGAGGGGTTCGTCATGTTCTGGTCGCTCTGTTCGTCAAAGGGAGGTGTGGGGACGTCCGTCGTTGCCGCAGCCGTTGCGATCGAACTCGCGAAATCATCGCTCGACAGAGAGGTCGTCCTCGTCGATTTCGGAGGCGATCAACCCGACATCCTGGGCGTTGCCCAAGAGGACATACCGGGCGACCCTGTCGGTGTTGTCGATTGGCTGACGTCGAACGACGACGTCGGCATCGACGCCATCGACAATCTGCTCATCGAGGTGGGCCCCCAGATCCGAGTGCTCCCAATGGGCCGCCGATCGCTCATCGCTGCCGGCCCGATCGAACCGAAGCGATGTGGCGAACTGGTCAGCGGTCTTGGGAGCAGGTATCTCGTTGTGGCCGACATCGGAGTCCTCGCTGACGGCATCAGCTCGCCGGGAGCACTCATCGCCGCCGCTGGTGATCGCATCACAGCGGTCTTGCAGGCTTGTTACCTATCGCTCCGTCGAGCCGGTCGACTCCCCGTACTTGTCGATGATGTTGTGGAGGTCGTGGAGGGCGGCCGCTCGATGTCAACGCTCGATGTGGAGCTCGTCATGGGCCGTCCCGTCTCGGCGAGGATCACCCGCGACCCTCGCGTTGGGCGCGCCGTCGATATCGGAACGCTCACGACCCGTTTGCCCCGTTCTCTTCGGCGGGCGGCCGACGATCTCATCAAGCTCGCACCCGCCGATCCAGCGGTCACGACATGGTGACTTCGGTGAGTCCTGACGAGTTGCTCGTCGGTGAGGTCCACGGCGCGCTCTGGCGCGAAGTTGAGCTCTCGGATTTCAGCGACGCCGACCTGGTGCCCGACCTCGACGCGCAGATTCGACGTCTGATCGCCCAGATTCGACCGCTGGCGACGCCGAAGACGATCGCGACGACGGTCACGGCGGTGACCGCGAGAATTGACGGACTCGGACCGTTGCACGAGCTCGCGGTCGATCCAGCGGTCTCGGAGATCATGATCAACGGCGATGGCCGAGTGTGGGTGGAGCGCGCTGGGGCGCTTGAAGAAACCGACCAGCGACTCTCCTTTGAGACGACCAAACATCTCATCCGCCGGCTTGCCTCGACAGCGGGCCGACGCATCGACCTCACCAACCCAAGCGTCGATGTACGTCTCGCCGACGGGTCGAGGCTGCATGCGATCATTCCACCGCTTGCGGTCGATGGTCCGTGTGTCACGATCCGACGCTTCGCTACCCGCGCAATCGCGCTCCATGAACTGGCGGCGCCGTCCGCTTGTGCATTGCTGCGAGACGCGGTGGGCGAGGGTCGATCGATTGTGATCGCAGGGGGTACGTCGTCGGGGAAGACGACGATGCTGAACGCGCTCGCGGCGACGATCGACGACGCATCTCGGATCGTGACAATCGAGGATGCTGCGGAGCTGCGGCTTCCTGGCCGTCATGTGGTCAGACTCGAAACACGAATCGGAGCCGAGGGTGTCGAAGCGGTGGGGCTTCGCGAACTGGTGCGCCACGCGCTGCGCATGCGTCCTGATCGCATCATTTGTGGCGAGATGCGGGGGGCCGAGGCACTCGATCTCATTCAAGCGATGAACACGGGACACCGAGGATCGATGACCACCGTCCATGCGAACGACGCATCCGGGGCGCTCCGCCGGATCGAGACAATGATGTTGCTCGGCGACGCCGATCTCCCGCTGGCTGCGATTCGCGAACAGATCGCTGCGTGTATCGATCTGCTGGTGATGGTCGACAGGGCGCCGGGCGGATCGCGCCGGGTGCGATCGATCTCGCGCGTTCCCGACCGGCCCACCGAGGGCTGGGACGTCGAACAACTCTTCTCGTCGGAGGGATCAGCGTGAAGGCGACGCGACGAGTTGTGCCGATCTCGAATGACGTCGGGCACCGGTCTCCACTCCAGTTGTCGCTCGATGCAGCGATCGACGTTCGGCTCAAACGAATCGGAGTTTCCCTCCACTGGAGGCCCAGCGCGGTCGCGTTCGCGATGGTCATCGTCTTGATCGTTCTCGGGTTCGTCGCGTCGGGCTTCGCCGGAGCGGGTGC